>MNWS01000117.1 GCA_001872685.1 Fidelibacterota bacterium CG1_02_48_14 | reverse complement strand
CTTTAAAAAATTATAGATAATCAGCACCATTGCACCGACGGCAAGACTTGCCATGGCTCGGGGAAACTCAGACTGGCTATAGGCTAAAACGTTGATAACTCCGAGTCCGCCCATGATCACCAACATGGAATCAGGAAGTATTCGATTTTCAAGTTCAATCACGGTTATTACAATGAGTCCCACGCCAAACAGCATGGTGATAAAAGCAGGATAACTCCATCCAAATCGGATGATAAATACCGCCACCCAGAGGAATTCGATCATTTCAGTGATGATCTGGCGTTTGGGCCAGGCGGCATGGCAATAGGGACAATGTCCATGATGGTGGAGATAACTCCAGATTGGAATCAAATCCCGCCAATTCAGAGCCGCCAGACACTCGCGACAATAGGGTTTAGGGCTTATGAGCGATTGGTGTCTTGGGATGCGATCAATGGAATTGTTACTCAGGATAGCGAACACCGATCCAACAAATAGAACACCAAACAAACTTAAAAAAGTATCAATTTCGGGGGACAATAAATCGGGCATAATTTAAAGAGTCCTCACTGTTGGTTAGGGTGACTTCAAGATGAATACCAGCGATCTGACCAGCGATGCGTCTTAACCGTATCCGGCTTGCGGGTGAATCCAATGGATGATTATCCACCAGATTGACTCGCCAATCTATCTGTTGATCGGCCAGAGCCAGTCGAATCTGAGTGCTGTCGGGAAGGAACAGATGAACAATGGTTCCGTCATCTGTATCCACATCGTTGTTTTCATTCGTGACATTGGAAAATATCTGGATTGAATCGCGGACGGCAGGTTCCATATAGTGTTGTACCCACCGATCCAGGATCATTTCGTCTCTCAAGAGTGTCAGCCGCTGGTTCATGGAATCGGTCTGACGACGGCTCAAAACAAGTATGACAGCCATCGTCAGTAGCAGGATCAATGAGATCGTCATGGTCATGCTGAGTTCCACCAGTGTAAATCCAGGCTGATTGGGGTGTTTGGTCATACCGCTCATTATTGCCAATCCCAACCCCAGTCACGCTGGGGTGAGTAAACAAATTCTATACTGTCCGAAATAAGCGATGGTTGAAACCAGGCAAAAGTCACCTGAACTTGCGCATAATCCGGCGTGGTTATATCGATTGGTGACAGGCCATCCAAAGAATCGTCGATGAGAAAGACCTGCGTTGTGCGGTAGCCGACCAGCGCACCGCGACTGAATAGTGTACTCGTTTCCGGCAAACTGTCGGCTAATGCCCGAAACCCCAGTGAGAAGCAGCGCTCATACTGATTTTGCATCAGGCCGCGAGCCCATTGAGAACGAGCAGCGTGTTCAATCTGATTGCGTGAAGCAAAAAAATACTGGACTGTCCCAAGCAAAATTACGGCTAACAGAACTGTTGCAGTCAGGGTTTCAACCATGGTAAACCCTCTTGAAAGTCCACAACCCGAATCTGTTAGCCGCAATTTCATGTTAATCTCCGACAATCTGGGATTAATCAACACCGCCAGTGAATGTACCGGCCTGATCAAGGTTCCTGTCGGAATCCAGGATACTTCCCGCTGAACAAGTGATCGTGTAGGTAGAGTCGGTAGATACCAAAATGAAGCTGGAAGCAGAAAAGTACTTTCCATCCAGCTCTGTCGCTTTGACGCCGATTCCTGCAGAGCCTACTTCGGTATCTGCTGCAACGGTGGGGTAAACACCATTTTCAGCATAATACACGCGTAAGGATGTTCGGATCGTGCCCAGCGTGGCATCCGCCTCACTCATCTTTGCCTTGGTGACATTAGCCGAGTAGATTGGTACACCTACGGCAGCTAAGATACCGATGATCACGAGAACGATCATCAATTCGACCAGGGAAAAACCCTTCTGGTTTTGTCTTTTGATTCGCATATGTCCCTCCTTTTGGGAATGTGTTGTTGTTGGTAATTGAGTTGCGATCAATCTTTTGTGTTGTGTTCGTTTCATGATTCAATCCTTAGTGGATGCTTCCTGACATCTGAAAAATGGGTAAATACAGCCCCAGTACGAGAATGGCAGCCACGACACCCAATCCGCCCATCATAATGGGTTCGAGCAAACTCGAAAGTCTGTCAACCCGAACAGAAAAATCTTCGTTATTGAATTGAGCAACTTTAGCCAACATGATGGCTAAAGCGCCGGATTGTTCTCCGATGGCAATCATATTGGCTTCCAGTGCCGGGAAAATGTCCGGGTATTTTAAAAATTGACTGCCCAGGGATTTTCCCTGGGAAACCTGTTCGGAAATGCTTGCCACGATATTTTCGATATAGGAATTATTGGTTGTTTCAGCAGCGATTTTCAGGGCATCTATCAACCCCACCCCACTACTGAGCATGACTCCCAGAGTTTCGGAAAATCGGGTGAGTGTGGATTGTTGCGCCAAACTGCCGGCAATTGGAATTGAGAAAAGGTGCTGATCAATAAACAGACGGCCTTTTTTCGACTTACGGTAGAACTTAAAACCGATGGTGATTGCGATACCGCCCAGTAGAATGTAAAGAAAATTGTGCGTGAGAAATGCTGCGCCACCCATGAGAATGAGTGTGGGAAGCGGTAACTCAGCGCCCAAGCCATCAAAAATATCTTTAAACTTGGGTAACAACCCAAATACGATACCCAGCAAAATGACGCCAAAAAAGGACATAACAAATTTAGGGTAGCTGATGGCTGACTTAATCTTTTTGCGGGTTTGAGCATCCTTTTCGATAAAGGCTGAGATTTGACTCAATATTTTTTCCAGGCCACCACCAGCCTCGGCAGCCCGTACCATCGAAATTACCAGCGGCGAGAAAACATGCTTATATTGTTTTAACGCCTCTGAAAATGACATCCCCATGCGAACCAAATCCGTGATCTCTTTTAATGCAGCTCGCAGCACTTTGTCTTTGGTCTGTTCAGCCAAAATTCCTAAAGCCTGCACCAATTGAATGCCCGCATCCAACATGGTAGACAGTTGCCGAAAAAAGATGATGATAGCTGACTGTGACGCCTTTGGGGGCGTTAGATTGATCTCACTAAATTTTATTTTTTTGCGTTGGGTATGGGCTGGTAATATCTCCAATACCCGCAACCCCTGCTTTTTAACCGCCAGACCTGCTTCCTGGGTTGTGATTGCCTGAATAATTCCGGTTTGGCGTTTGCCTTGAATATCCAGAGCGATATAGCTAAAGTTTGGCATCAGATCACCCGTAAAATTTCTTCTAATGAGGTAAGTCCTCGAACGGCCTTATTTATCCCATTCAACAGAAGTGGCTCCATACCGCTATCATGAGCAGCCCGCATTAATTCAATTTCAGAACAATCGCGGACGATCATCTCTTTCATCGCAGTTGAAATGAACATGATTTCGTGCAATGGCATTCGCCCCCAATACCCGGTTCCTGAGCATTGTTTACATCCAACCCCCTGGTAGAATGTCTTGTCCGACAAATCCATCCCGCGTGAACTCATGGCGGCGGCGATTTCGACCGAGGGAACCACAGGTTGTTTGCAAGCCAGACAAATCCGCCTGACCAATCGTTGCGCGACAATAACCGAGACTGAAGAGGCAATCAGATATTTATCGATACCCATATTGAGAAGTCGTATGATGGTGGCGACAGCGTCATTGGTATGGAGCGTACTTAAAACCAGATGACCTGTCAGGGCTGCTTTGATACCAATTTCCCCGGTTTCCAGATCACGGATTTCCCCCACCATAATCACATCCGGATCCTGGCGTAAGAACGATCGCAAAGCGGTGGCAAATGTGAGACCCACACTTGCGCGAGCCTGGATCTGATTAATGCCCGCCAACCGATATTCCACCGGGTCTTCAACGGTCATAATGTTCAGACTCGGCGTATTGACATAGTTCAAAACTGAATAGAGGGTCGTGGTTTTACCGCTTCCGGTGGGACCGGTAACGAGGATCATTCCATGGGATTGCCGGCAAGCGGCTTTGAATGAAACCAGGAGATCGGGAGCAATCCCCAAATCCTCGATATTCAACGACGTGCTTCCCTTATCCAGGATTCGCATAACGATTTTTTCACCATAAATGCCGGGGATAGTCGAAACGCGCACATCAACGCCGCGCCCCATGATTTTAAACTTTACACGACCATCCTGAGGAATTCGGCGCTCGGCTATATCCATATTGGCTAAAATCTTAATTCTGGCGACGACACCCTCCTGGAGACGCTTTGTGGCAGCCGGCAATTCCTTCAACATGCCATCAACACGCAATCGAACGCGCAAATCCTCTTCTTGCGGTTCAATATGAATATCACTCGCCCGTTCCTGAATCGCCTGGACCAGTAGAGAATTCACAAAAACGACAGCAGGCGCATCCGTTGCCTGAGAACGAAGGAGATCAACACTTACTTCGGGAGCCTGGACCACCTCTGTTTCGTCTTCAATCTCAACTAATCCCTGCAGTGTCTCTTCAAAATTAGCCTCACCGCTAAAAAGGCGACTGATGGCATACTCAATGTCATCCTGACTACAGACCTGTGCCTTGATGGTGTATCCGGTCCGGCTCTCCGCAATTTGTTGCGCCACCATATCAAAGGGGTCAACCATGGCAAGCTGAAGTTCATGATTATCCACGAGTTGCAGGGGTACAATTTGATGGTAACGGCAGACCTCCTCCGTCAACTTGGAAGCTAAAGACTTGTCCAGGGAAAAAGACTTTTTCAAATCCGCGAAAGGAATGCCATAACTTTGGTAGAGTGTGTTGAGATCCGTTTTGGTTTCGATTTCGCTCATAGGATTGGGTTCTTTCTTCCGTCCTAAGTGCCATAGATCGTGCCAAACCAAAATCAAACATATATGTAATTTATTTACATATACTTACGAGATTCTTATGAATTGGGTAATTAAAGATTAGTCGTAATTATATGACGCAACTGAGAGAGCAACTGTCTTAAATATATGACGAAATAAAGTTATCCACACAGGTGGAATCAGCTAAAATTTAGAGGCGATATTGAATGATTTCAATTTGAGATGAAAATGTTGTCGGCTAATCCCTGCCAGCTTGGCTGCTTCCGTGACATTGCCCTTTGTTTCCCGCAGCAAACGCTGAAAATACAGTTGTTCAAATCGGTTTTTTGCTGACTGTAAATCGGTCAATTCAGAGCCTGTATTAATTTCATCAGGATGTGCGAACATCTCCGAATCCCGGGGAAGATTTTCAATTTCAATCCGATCTGTATTGGTCATGATCAAGGCATTTTCCACCACATTGATCAATTCTCTCACATTACCGGGCCAGTCGTATTGTTGAAACCGTTCCATTACCGCTTCGCTGATTGATATTTGGGGCTTATGCATCCTTTTTAACAATCGTTGAAGATGGTATTCCACAATAGCCGGAATATCTTCCTTCCGATCTCTTAAGGGCGGGAGCGGAATCTGAAAGACATTCAAACGGTAGTATAGATCCTGCCGAAAATTTCCATCCTTCACCGACGCCATTAGATTTTTATTGGTTGCTGTCAGAATTCGCAAATCGAGTGAAATATCCTGGGTTCCCCCGACACGCATAATGCTGCTGTTTTCCAAAACCCGCAATAATTTGACCTGAAACGCTAAACTTGTTTCCGTAATCTCATCCAGAAATATGGTCCCCTGATCCGACTCCTCGAAAAGACCTATTTTCCGTTCTGACGCACCCGTGAACGCGCCTTTTTCATGGCCGAAGAGTGTACTTTCCAAAAGTGACTCCGGAATGCCGCCACAATTAACAGCCACAAACGATTTTTGGCTACGCAGACTGAACTGATGAATCGCCCGGGCTACGACCTCCTTACCTGTTCCGGATTCTCCCACGATCATCACCGTGGAATCAAACGGCGCTACCATGCGGATCATCTCCATGACACGTCGCATCGGGGCTGAACGAAACTGTAAATCCTGTGCTTCGCCATGTCGTGTCAACTGCTTACGAAGTAAATGATTTTCAGCCCGGATAGCCCGCTCAGTGATTGCTCGCTGAATCCGAATATGAACCTGATCCAAAGTCAGAATCGGCTTGGTGATATAATCGTATGCACCGAGTTGAATACATTTTACCACCAAATCCACACTCTGCAGAGCGCTGATCATGATGATAATAACATCTTGCGCCAGAATCCTGAATCTTTCAAGCAATTTGAGACCGCTAATGCGCGGCATGTTAATATCCAATAACACCACATCAAAAACCTCCCCCAGAAAGGTCTCCTCAGCCTTTCCAGGGTCATTTTCAGTTTTTACCTGGTACCCTAGTTCAAGTAAAAATTCAGAAAGGAAATAGGTAATATCCTTCTCGTCATCGATCACAAGAATTTTAATGTTGCCAGT
>MNWS01000151.1 GCA_001872685.1 Fidelibacterota bacterium CG1_02_48_14 | reverse complement strand
CCAGAAATTACTCACTATTGAGCAGATGGAAGCCTGGAAAACGTACCTGAAAGAGCGCCAGGAACGACAATCAGAACAGCAGATGATGCCATCAGAAGACGGTCCTCGCAGAGGTGGTCCTCCGGGCGGAATGAATCCCGGTGGTCGTTATTAGTCAGCTTAAGTTTTATATGGTTGAAGAAAGTCGTGATGAAGTATAAAAAATCGATTTGGCTGGCTACAACCGTTCTGATAATCCTGGTGGTGGCGTACGGATTTCGATCCCGTCAGGAGGTCAAAAGCGTTGGTGACTACCAATTTGTCACCATCACACGCGGCGATATTGAAAATACCATCACGGCTACCGGTGTGCTGAGTCCGGTAACCACCGTGGAGGTAGGCACCCAGGTTTCCGGCACTGTAGCAAAGGTCTTTGTAGATTTCAATGACCATGTCAAAAAGGGACAAGTTCTGGCTGTCCTTGATACCATTTTATTGAAAATGGCGATTTTGGATGCCGAATCCGGTCTGCAGCGCGCCGAAGCTCAGTACGATGAAGCGGCAGCGACATTAAAGCGTAACCAGCCGCTTTTTGACAAAGGTCTGCTTTCTGATGCCGATTTACTTTCTTCGCAAGTCGCTGTCAAAACCATGAATGCGTCGCATAATACAGCCAAAACCAACTATCTGCGTGCGAAACGAAACCTCGAATATGCCGTGATTCGTGCCCCCATCAGCGGTATGGTGATTTCACGCGGTGTGGAGGAAGGGCAAACCGTGGCGGCGAGTTTCAGTACACCGACCTTGTTCACCATCGCTGAAGATCTTTCCCACATGGAAATTCTGGCGGATGTTGATGAAAGTGATATTGGTCAGGTGAAAGCCGGACAGAATGTTCGATTTGAAGTCGCAGCGTACCCCGATAAAGATTTTAGCGGAATAGTGAAACAGGTCCGCCTGATGCCGAAAACCGTTTCAAATGTCGTGAGTTATACGGTGGTTGTCTCTGCAGAAAATAAAAATCGCAAGCTCCTGCCCGGAATGACAGCCTCACTGGATTTCATTATCAGTGATGTGAAAAATATCCTCAAGGTTCCCGCCATCGCACTACGACTCCAACCGACGGAAGAGATGATGCAGATGATGCGGGATCAATTCGCCGCCCTGCGCACCGCTCGGGGAGATTCAAGTCGAACCAATGGTAGTGAACGCCGTCGCCCGGACGGGAGTGGGCAGCGAAATGCTGGTGTTGGCCGTCTCTGGTACCTGGATGAAAATAATAAATTGTCAGTGGTGGCCGTTAAACCGGGTATCAGTGATGGGGTTCAGACTGAAATCACGCCGCTTCGGGATAAGGTTCCGTTGGAAAATCTCAGAGTCATTAGTGTCATAACGAGTGGAACACCAGCGTTCGTAAAAGAGAATGGCCGTACCCAATCGCCCTTTGGTGGTAGCACGCCGCCCATGCCCCGGCGTGGATTTTAACCACTAATGTGCCATGAATAACCCAACGCAACCAGTCATTTTGATTCGCGATTTGAAAAAGACATTTCAGATGGGCGATGTTGCCGTGCATGCCTTACGAGGGGTGAATCTGTCAGTGGAAACAGGTGAATTTGTGGCCATTATGGGCGCTTCCGGTTCCGGGAAGTCAACCTTGATGAATCTTTTGGGCTGTCTGGATACGCCCACCTCGGGCGACTATTATCTCGATGGTCATCTGGTTTCGGCATTATCTCAAAATGAATATGCGGACATTCGGAACAAGAAAATCGGGTTTGTTTTTCAAGGATTTAACCTTTTATCCCGGACCTCCGCGTTGGAGAATGTCGAATTACCCCTGCTCTACGATCGCTCCCATCGTATCACCAACGCACGGCAGGCTGCACTGGCTGCATTAGACCAAGTAGGGCTTGCTGACCGGATTCACCATCAACCCAGTCAACTTTCCGGCGGACAACAACAGCGCGTGGCCATAGCCCGGGCGCTGGTGAACAAACCAGCAATCATTCTCGCGGACGAGCCTACTGGAAATCTTGATTCCCGCACCAGCATTGACGTGCTGACGCTGTTTCAGCAACTAAATGATCAGGGAATTACCATCATCCTGGTGACTCATGAATCTGACATCGCTCAATGCGCCAAACGGATTGTTGAAATCCGTGATGGATTGGTGCTGCGAGATGAACCGGTATTGAAGAGACAGTACGGGAGCGTGGATCAGCTTGCCAAGCTACCGGAATTGGCCGAGGCGGAGTAGGTAGCCATGTTTCAATTCACTCTGATTCTGAAAGCTGCCATGAAGAGCCTGATGAAAAATCGGATGAGATCCCTGTTGACCTCATTGGGTATAATAATTGGTGTCAGCGCAGTGATCGTCATGGTTGGGATCGGTGAAGGTTCCCAGCGTCAGATCGAGAGTCAGATCAATGCTCTGGGAACGAACCTCATCGTTGTTTTTCCCAGTTTTTCCCGGAGTGGTGGTGTATCTCATGGAGCGGGATCGTTCAATCGGCTAACCATGGACGATGTGGAAAAAATCAACCAGGAGACGACGCTGCTGTCCGGTGTATCACCCGTGATTCGTACCGGTGGTCAGGTGATCGGTGGAGCAGGTAATTGGAACACAACCATTTATGGCGTGAATACGGACTATTTCAAAATCCGGAATTGGGAGTTGGAGTCGGGCAGTGAGTTTACTGAGCGAGCGAACAAAACGCGCTCCAAAGTTGCGTTGTTGGGCAAAACGGTTGCGGATCAACTGTTCCCTAATCAGGAGGCGACAGGACAAAAAATCAGGATTCGTAATATCCCCTTCACGGTCATTGGTGTTCTGAAATCGAAGGGGCAGAATGGCATGGGACAGGACCAGGATGATGTCATACTTGCGCCGGCCTCAACCGTGCTGTATCGCCTCAAAGGTCGCACCAATATTGATATGATCAATGCCAGCGCTGTTTCCACGGCTCAACTGGATGCGGCCATGGAGCAAATTCGGACTGTGATTCGACGGTCACATCGCATTGAATCCGGGGATGATGACGATTTCAATATCAGCAATCAGGCTGAGATTACCGATGCCGTAACCTCAACATCAAAGGTGATGACAATGCTCCTGGGGTCAATCGCTGGTGTCTCGTTAATCGTTGGTGGCATTGGCATTATGAATATTATGCTGGTGTCGGTAACGGAGCGGACCCGGGAAATTGGCATTCGCCTGTCGGTGGGGGCCAGAGGGGCGGATGTCATGATTCAATTCATGGCTGAGGCGATTGTGCTGAGCGTCGCCGGTGGCATTATCGGGGTTCTCCTGTCGTTTGGCATTACCTGGGGATTGTCATTATTCACCTCATTGACCGCTGTCATCGAGCCATTCATCATCATGTTGTCCGTCGTGTTCTCGGCTGCTGTTGGAATTTTCTTTGGATTTTATCCAGCCCGGAAAGCCGCCGGTCTGAACCCCATTGATGCGCTGCGGTATGAGTAGTTTTTTTTACGGTGGAATGTGTGTTGATGCGTCGCTCTTTGACCTAAATTGAGGGAAAATCTTCAGGATATTTGGTGAAACCAGGCAGCAGAACGCAACAGGAGCAGGAATTTCGCAAGATGGTTGAAATGCATCAGGATCGGGTCATCAATACCTGCTATCGGTTTTTGAAATCGCGTGAAGATGCAACGGACGTCGCTCAGGAGGTGTTCATGCAGGTGTATAAATCCTTGGATGATTTCCGGGGTGAATCACAATTGTCCACCTGGATTTATCGCATCTCGGTGACGAAAAGTCTGGATTTTATTCGGCGAAAAAATCGGCAGCGTCGCCTGGGATCGGTCAAAACCATTCTGGGATTGGGAAGTGAATTAAATGATTTACCGGACAATTCGGGGAGTACTCCGGAAGGTGATTTTGATGATGCTGAACGGGGACGGATACTAAGTTGGGCGGTGTCAAAGCTACCGGAATCCCAGCGCGTGGCTATTACGCTCAGCAATTATGAAAGCTACACGAACCAGGAAATTGCAGACATTCTCCAGACCTCCGTCTCCGCTGTGGAAGCTCTTTTGCATCGCGGACGCAAGAATCTGGGGAGTCGGTTGCAAAAATATTTTATAAAGGGGTTGAAATAACAGAACCAGCTTGTCCGGTTCGAAAAGGGTTCACAAATGGTACAGAACAAAAGACAAATTATTCAGGTCCGGCACCAGATTGAGGAGACGCTCAATGCGTTTCGATCTGATCCCGGATTGCCACACGATCCGTGGTTTTTTGAGAAATTACAAAATCGTATGCGCGAGACACATCGGTCACCCGGGCGAAATGAAATGTCCTTGTACGAACGGCTATTACGCCCTGCGCTGCTGGTTTCATTGGTAGCATTTAATATTTTAGCTGTGGTTTGGGCACTGGACATGGAACAGCCTGAACGGAATGGCGGCACCAATTATATTGACAATTTAGCAGACGAGTACGGACTTAACATCGCTGACACCTATTTACTGGAAAATGGAAATGGGAATGGCGGGGAGCATTAAAATGTTGGATATAATTAAGCAGCGCCGATGGATGATTCTGACGATTGTCTTGTTGATTTTATTGAATATAGGCTTAATCACTGCCATGGTGTTGCGTGACAAACGGCCTTGGGATCATAACCGGCGAAAAGGGAGCTTCGAGTCGTTTTTACAAAATGAACTGATGCTGACACCCACTCAGATCGATTCCTTCAAAGCCATTCGCTCGCGGCATTTCAAAGCTGGCGGTCCGACCATGCGGGCTTTGCGTGCATCCATGGATTTACTGGTGGCAGAAGCATTCAGTCCCACACCCGATACGGTCAAAATTCAAGCTCTGACGAATCAGCTTGGGATTTTGCACGAAAAATTGGATCTCTCATTTTATAACCATTTTGCGGCTTTAAGTGCTCTCTGTACACCGGAGCAGCGTGACCAACTGAAATTATTCGCCCGGGATTTGACGCGTAAAATGAGTCCTTCACGAAAACCCCACAACAATTCCGAGATGACACCGCCTCCACCACCTGGAAAAATACCATAGGCTGGATATTCGCCATATTGTTTCTCCACAAAAAACGGGAATTGTCTGTCTATCTGGAGCTTCGAAGTTCTTCGGGTCTCTCATTGACCACTTAGGAGGGGATACCATCTTTCAGACTAAAATTGTCACTCTGAGACTGGGTGAAGCGATGGATCGAAGCGTTCGTCATTATGTCATCGATCAACGACTAAAGTCGTCGCCTCCAACAGACAAAATAATTGGCTCGAAGAAAATACGGATGCGGCACCTCTGTACGTTCATAGCACTCAGTTTACTATTATCCATCACACTTTTTGGGCAATCTGAAAATGCCGTCATCTCCGATGCCGATATTGCGCGCCTACCAATACCGGTTCAACGGTATTTGCGTTACACGAAAACAATAGGTAAGCCGTTCGTGACGTGGGTGGAATTAACCCAATCCGGGCAGATGAAATTAAAACCGGATGCAGAGTGGATTCCGTTGCATGCCAAACAATGGTACAGGGTCCCGGAGGTTGCGTTTGAGTGGCAGGGCTGGGTGAAAGCCGCCCCGCTGTTTCACGTGAGAGCCACGGACTTTTACGATAATGGCGTGGGGTCGCTGAAAATCAGGTTGTGGGGATTTATTCCACTGGGGACGGCGGAAGGGTCGGAGGTTTCAGAGGGTGAGTTGATGCGCTATTTGAGTGAAATCATCTGGTTTCCCCCCGCCATGCTCGGAGAAAATATTGCCTGGGAAGCGGTGAATGATACCCTCGCCCGAGCCACTATCACTGATGGCGGATTGGAGGTGAGTGGTGATTTTCATTTTGATCCGGACGGACGACTGACGGCCTTCACGGCTATTCGATACGCGGATATGGGTGACGGTGAATTCCGATTAGCAGATTGGTACGCACCGGTGTCTGAGTACGCAGACTTCAACGGCTGGTATCTGCCGTCGAAGGGCTCGGCCGTTTGGTTATTTGAAGAGGGTGATTACGAATATATCCGGTTGAAAATCGAATCGATTAGTTTGAAATGAAAGCCTTTACATAAAAAGATCCCCGGTTATCCGTCCGTGAACTGGGACTGACTGACAACCGGGGATTCGGTTTGGGTCAACTGTGAAAATTTTTATTTCATCAAGATCATCTTCCGGGTCTGGCTGAATCCGTCCGTCATAATACGATAGAAATAAACACCGGTACTCATCTGTCGTCCCGCGTCATCCTGACCTTGCCAGTCAATTGATTGATAACCAGCTGGCAAGTCACGGTTGACCAAGGTCCGGACCGG
>MNWS01000029.1:2169-6478 GCA_001872685.1 Fidelibacterota bacterium CG1_02_48_14 | reverse complement strand
TCTGTTACCTATGTCCTGACTTCACCTGCCGGGTGATTTTCTGTCCAATGTCCAATGTCCAATGTCCAATGTCCAATGTCCAATGTCGAACAACAAATCTCAAAGCTCAAAGCTCCAGGCTCAACTTTACCCCTGTTTTCTTTCCCAGGTGACTTCCGGAATACCATGGCCAACATTTTCACTGCGAGCCAGGACAAACAGCAGGTCTGACAGTCGATTCACAAACCGGATGATCTGAGGATTGACCGGTTCAATGGCATTAAGAGCAACGATACTGCGCTCAGCCCGACGACACACTGTCCGGGCCAGATGACAGACAACAGCACTGTGATAGCCGCCGGGCAAGACAAATTCCTTGAGTGGCTCCAGCGTTTCATTCACCAGACTCACACTCGCTTCGATGAGTTCCACGTCCCACTCAGAAATTTGATCAATGGGATACTTCCCAGCGTCTTCCGCCGCAAAAGCCAACTCCCCCCCCACCACAAAAAGCTGGTGTTGCACCGGTGCTAAAATTTCACGAGTGGCAGGCAAAATTTGATCAGCCAAAACCAGCCCAAGACAGGTATTTAATTCATCAATTTCACCAAAAGCGCGTACACGCAAATTGGATTTACTCACCACCTGGCCACCAGCCAGATTGGTTTGGCCCTTATCCCCTGTCTTGGTCGTTACCCGGGTAATTCGCATGAGATAAATCGCCTTTTTTTGTATTAAAGGTCAAATGGGTCATCGATGAGCTCCATCGAAACCACATCAGAATCGTCCAGGAACCGCATCCGAACAAAATGGCGCTGATCCGCCTGAAAAATATCCGCCCCTTTCTCGGTACAATTCAGGACCAGATGACCTTTGTAATGTCCCAATTCCTTCATGAGATCTTTGTGCTGACGAAAAATCAGATTGGTGTAGGTTTCACCGGTGCGGATACTCACGTCGCTATCGAATGAGCCAAAATCGACGTAATGATCGGGGGACGCTAAAAGGGACATTTCCTTCCCCAACCACACACTGATCAACTCAAAATGAAATGGGACGTAGACCGAATTTTTTCTGACAAATCCGGTCTTTCCGGCTTTGATTGCTTCGACTAAACTCTTTGACATGATGATAATTTCCTCTCGTTAATGATTTGTTGCAGACAGATAGTTCAATCGCATCAATCAGGATTAGAAATGAAAGAACAGTAAATAGATAATGAAAAATACCGGCAGCAGGACGGGCAGTGAGTACTTGAATACATATCCCAAAAAGCTCGGGACTTCAACTCCAGCCTGCTCGGCAATGTTTTTCACCATGAAATTCGGTGCATTGCCAATGTAGGTCATGGCACCAAAAAAGACCGCCGCGACGGATATGGCCATTAAATAGACAACGGTGGAAGCATCACCCGGAACTGGCGATGACACCACTCCTTGCGTAAAATGCACAACATCTGCGGGTTGACCGATACTCAAACCAAATTTGCCCATGGATCCGGCCAGAAAATTCAAGTAGGTCGGTGCATTATCCAGCACCCCGGACAGTGCGCCGGTCATCCAGTAGAATTTTGAGACGGTAAAACTGGCGGCATTTTTATGCGCGTAATCCGCAATGAGTTGAAGCGCCGGAATCATGGTAGCAAATATTCCCACAAACAGATAAGCCACCTCTTTGATGGGCTCAAAATTGAACTCATTTCCCCGGAGCGCCTCTTTATTCGCGTTTTTGTATGAAAAATAGGCCACCGCAAACATGATCACTTCACGAATCCCAAAGGGAACATGGAGCATTTCCTGTAAGTCGGGAAAACCCTTAATCACAGCCGGGTCCATAAAAACACTAGCGATGACGATTCCGAGGTAGATGAAATTTTTCTTCCCGATGAGGGTGATTTTGCCAGAATAGGACCGCTCAACAGATTGCTTTTTGTCCCTGGAATCCAATACCATAAAGATGGCGATGATGATCAAAATGGCTGACAGCCAGATCAGCCAGACATGTTCAATCACCCAGAAAAAGGGTACGCCTTTGAGAAATCCAAGAAACAAGGGTGGATCCCCGATGGGTGTCAATCCACCACCAATATTGCTCACCACAAAGATGAAAAAGATGATGTGAAATGCTTTCAAACGACCTTCGTTCACACGCATGAAGGGACGGATCAGAAGCATTGAGGCACCGGTGGTCCCAATGAGATTTGAGATGATCGCACCAAAGAGTAACAGCAACCCATTCACCCAGGGTGTTCCCTGTCGGTCCACTTTGATGAGGATACCGCCTGAAGCGACGAACAGCGCCGTAAGTAACGCAATAAAGGAGATATATTCCTCCATCGTGTGCAACAAGGTCAGGGATCCGTGATCAATCTCCAGCATGTAGTAGGCAGCTACCAGCAGTCCGAGTCCGATGGCGACCTTGGGATATTGATGCTCCCAGAAATGAGGATAGAAAAGAGGTCCGGTGGCAATCATCACCAGCAATAACCCGAAGGGGATCACCAGCCAGGTTGGTGGCAAAGCGGCGTGAGCTTCAGGGGTTTCAACATCCTCAACAATATCAGTGAGAATGGCATTCGGCGCATGGCCGGCTGCATTCACTGCTGATTCTGTTTGGTCGGCATTAACTGGGGCGGCATCATCCTGCTGTCCGAAAGCTGGTTTTCCGAGTCCAGCCAAGCTGAGAAGCAGTATGAGCGTAAAAACTTTTTTCATGGATGTCCTTTCATCAGACGCTGCCGGTTCACGACAGCTAAACCGCTCTACAGGTCTTATTCATCCTGGGCGGTATTTCGAGATTCAAGCAGTAATTGGTATAGAGCTGGTGTCAGCTCCCCCTCATCAAACAACGCTGAAACACTGGTAAAAAATCCTGACAGATCCATTCCTGTGGACGCTTCGTATCGGGCGGCCTGGAAGACCATTTCCAGTTTATCAAGCCTCCGAACAAATTTCGCTTCAACGCTGTCCCCATTTTCAAATTCATGCCACAGTGCCAGCAATTCCTCTGCCATTGGCAACGGCTTTAACAATGATTTTAGTGCTTCTGATTCACGACGAAATTTCTCATCCGGCGTAACACCATCTTCCGGTGTGATGTCACCTACCACCGATTCTGCCAGATCATGGATCAAGGCCATCCGGATAACCTTGAATTTGTTAATCCTGTGATCTTCATTATCTGATAATAACAAAGCGAGCAAGGTGACAAATAGACTATGGTCAGCGACCGATTCAACCCGGTCAGACGGAATGCCGACCTGTAGCCATCCGGAACGCTTTACCGATTTTAAATGGTAAAGTCGATCAAGCGTTAGTTTGATGTCAGCGAGTGCGAGGCTGTTATCTGAGGAGATGGAATCTGAGCGTGAATCGGGTTTTTTCATGGACGCAATGTTAATGGGTAGGGTGCACTGAAACCAATAAAAGTGGCACTATTTATTTTGCCCAGCCTACAATGATCACTGCATTTCGGCAAAATGACAAACCGGAGAATGAACAATCGGACCGGATTATTGGGTAATCTGTTCCCGTCGTCGGGTTTGCGCCCGTTTGAAGGTGTCCAATTCAAACTTCCGCAAACGGACCGTTTTGGGGGTCACTTCAACCAGCTCGTCTTCAGCAATAAACTCGATACATTGGTCCAAAGTCAGGTGACGCGGTGAATGGAGTGTCACGGTGGCGTCCGACGTCGCGCTGCGCATGTTGGTCAGTTTCTTTTCCTTGGTGATGTTCACTTCCAGATCACTACTGCGATTACGCTCGCCAATTACCATCCCATTATAAACTTCAGTTCCGGGCTCGATAAATAATTCGCCCCGATCTTCCATGGCCAGACTGGCGTAGGCCGTTACGCGACCAGCGCGATCCGCCACCAATGCTCCGGATAACCGTTGCGGAATTGGACCAAACCAGGGTTCGTAACCAGCAAATAATGTATTCAGCACACCGGCGCCCTTGGTGTCTGTGAGGAACTGGCTCCGGAAGCCAATCAGACCACGCGCCGGAATGTAAAATTCCATATTGACGCGACCGCTGCCCTTGTTAATGAGGTTGGTGAGACGACCTTTCCGCACCGACAGTTTCTCCGTCACCACGCCAACGAAATTTTCCGGAACATCAATGTAGACCTGTTCCATGGGTTCGACGGTCTTGCCATCCACCTCTTTGGTGATAACGCGTGGTTTTGATACCGTAAATTCATAGCCTTCACGGCGCATGGTCTCAATCAAAACAGCCATTTGCAATTCACCACGGCCTGCGACTTCGAAAGCATCTGCACGATCAAGCGGCGTCACGCGTAAGGCGACATTTCGCAGTGTCTCCCGCTC
>MNWS01000029.1:0-2025 GCA_001872685.1 Fidelibacterota bacterium CG1_02_48_14 | reverse complement strand
CGTATCACCGATCCGGACATTCGCCACACCTGCTAATGCGATAATGTCACCGGCATCAACTTTTTGCACCATGCTCTTACCAAGACCCATGAACGAATACAACGCGGAAAATTTGATTCCGTGAACGGTCTCATGTTCACCACATAAAGCGTAGGTCTTATTCATTTCCAAAATTCCATGTGACAAACGACCGATGGCAACCTGTCCCACATAGGGATCATAATCAAGGTTGGTAATGAGGAACTGGGGTGCCAGGGTATCATCGGCAACAGGGCCGGGGATATAATCCACGATGGTTTTGAACATGGGCAGCAGGTCTTCGGATTGATCATCCAGGGAAATATGCGCCACGCCGAGTTTTGCATTGGTATAAAGGATAGGAAATTCAATCTGCTCTTCCGACGCGTCCAGGTCAATAAACAGATCATACACATCATTGATGACTTCATCAATCCGGGCGTCGTGGCGGTCAATCTTATTAATGACAAGGATGATGGGTAGTTTTTTCGCCAAGGCTTTTTTCACGACGAAACGCGTTTGTGGCAGTGGTCCCTCGCTGGCATCAACCAGGAGCATAGCGCCATCAACCATATTGAGTGAACGCTCCACCTCACCGCCAAAGTCGGCGTGTCCGGGTGTATCCACGATATTGATTTTAATATCTTTGTACCACAGGGCTGTATTTTTGGCCATGATGGTAATACCCCGCTCCCGTTCCAAATCCATGGAATCCATGATTCGGTCGGCGACGGCCTGGTTGGATCTGAAGGTGCCACTTTGCTTGAGAAGTGCATCCACCAGGGTGGTTTTGCCATGATCCACATGGGCAATAATGGCGATATTTCTGAAACTATTTTTACGCTGCATGCTGTTTTTCCTTCGTTTCCATTGCGGCGCAAATGTCTTCTAAATTCCCCCGAATCCAATCGAAATTAAAACTATTAAGGTTTCAATATATCCCGGTCACAGAGGAACTCAGATGAAAAGCAGGCCAGTTAGTAGGAAAGACACACCCTCAAGGCAATGAGGCCGAATTGGAAGTTAGAAGCCGACCAAAAAAAGTTCAAGATTTTAGGTATTACAAAGCTCAAGGCTCAAAGCTCAAAGCTCAAAGCTCAAGGCTCAAAGATCAAAGCTCAAAGCTCGAATATCGAATCACTTCTTACGCACGATAAGATTTAATGGCCAAATCACGGTGCGTTTTTTTTGATTCGTGTCGCCCCAGGCTTCAGTCAGTTCCTCAAGAATCAAACCGAGTGCCTCTGTCTGATTTTTTTGAACATACAATTTCGCCGCCGACCAGGTTTTCAAATATCCCAGTAAATGCGAGAAATCCCATTGAGCCTCCATTCTAAATCCTTCCGGAATTGGTACCGACTTAAATGGGAACTGGATTTCGGCATAGTCTTGATCCACCATTTTTCGTTCCGGTGGCCAATAGGAGCCCAGAATTTCATCGTAATACTTCAGGACAATTCGATCAATTTCCGGTGTGATGGTATGCAAGCGATAGGACCAGATCGCCAATACACCGCCTGGTTTTAACACGCGTTCGGTTTCCTGGAAGAATTTTTCCGCATTAAACCAATGAAACGCCTGGGCCACGGTGATCAAGTCAACCGAATGGTCATCAATACCGATTTGCTCCGCAGGACTGACCCGATAGTCAATTTTCTCGTCTGGCGTGGCATTCTGAATTTGCTGAGCGCTGGCATCCGTCGCGATGATCCGTTTAAAAAAGGGAACCAGTGACCGGGCAGCCTGACCATTTCCTGTCGCACAATCCCAGGCCAAGGAATGTCCCGGTGACATTTCAGCCAGAAAGTGAAACATTGATTCAGGATAGGTGGGTCGGAAGTCCCGATAGTGTGTGGATTGGACGGAAAAGTAATCTTTGAAGCTGCTCATTGTGCCTGATAATTAAACAGCCGATTGGAAATTTCCTAAATCTGATTGAATGGGAGAGCGACTATGTTTTTTTTATCACGTCGGAAAGGTTAAAGGAGGGACAGAGTTAGAATGTTG
>MNWS01000222.1 GCA_001872685.1 Fidelibacterota bacterium CG1_02_48_14 | reverse complement strand
CTGGGAAATCCAGTGTGAATCCCGATAATGAGTCACCCGGGAAATCATAATATTTAAACCCATAAGCAAGACCGTTGGGCGTCGTGAATTGTCCGGTTTGGATGCTATCGAGGATAGATAATCCCGTAATTTGAAAATCAACGGTATCTACATGCTGTGCTGTAATATCCGCCTGAATAAGACCGGCAAAAGTATATTCAACCGGTCGGGGGCCATTGTTATGAAAGGTGAATTCCAATTGCCACAGACCACCCGGCCAGTCCCATTCCATGAATTCCTGTCCCAGATACAATCGGCGGGACATCGTATCCACCGGCACCACATAATCGTGGTCGATGGTGGGAATGTTCAGTGTAAAATCCTGCGCCCACACGGATGTTGTGGTCATCAGAATTGAGAGACTAAGGAGAAAATTTCGAGTTCGCATACGACCTCCCCGGTAACCGATTAGTGCTTTTTATACCGAGCAGAAGTTATCACTTCACCAGAAGTGAGCAAGTCGTTTTTTTTACACAGTGGCAAACGATGCGTAAGAAGGCTGATTTATCCTGGTGAACCGGGGTATGGCGGCGGGCCGATGCGAAGAATTAAGGTGAGCGAGTGAAGGGAATCGAACCCTCATCTAAAGCTTGGGAAGCTTTCATTCTACCACTGAACTACACTCGCATGCCAAAAAGTCGCGCTAATATAATTCACCATCAGAGATGTGGAAAAAATTTATTCTGAAGACACGAAAAATTATGGTTAGTTGGTTTTTACCATCGCCATCGCCCCACTGATTCAAAATTTCTAAACCGTCAAAATGGCAGATTCAGGACATTATAACAAAGTACTTACGGGTAAATTCACCCTTGCTAAGCAGTTAATTTGTTGCCGTTCGATCGGCTTTATTAATCGTGACGACATCAGTCCTTTATATGCTGAGAGTGAAGCCCCGTCATGCTTTACACTATATTTGGTGGTATTTTTGGTTAGATGTCAATATTTAGTATTTTTTAATTGAACCTCCCATCACGCTCTTCTATATTCGCAGGCGATGTCAAAGCCACATCGCCTAAATTGAAATCTTAATTAATCAATCTCTGGGGACGCATGTTCTCACGAAATCCAAGCCTCGAACGGCGGGAAATCTGATAAAAGTCTGAGGGTTAAATGTCTGAAACGATCGAATTTCCGTTTGCAAATGCACCCGCGGTGACGCTACCGCCCGACGCTCAAACTAAAACTGTAACCAAGCCTGCGATAGAAAAAACGGGCTCCACCACCCTTTTAGGTGGGGACCTGGAACACTATTATGGTAGTGATGACCTCGCCCGGTCGGTATTGCAAAACAAATATCTGGCTCCGGGAGAAAAATCACCCCGGGATCTCTGGAAACGGATGGCCCGGGCCGCGGCTGAAGTCGAAACGGATAAGGAGCTCTGGGAAACCCGCTTTTTTGAAATTCTGGAAGATTTTCGCTTTGTTCCCGGCGGACGCATTATGCACGGAGCCGGGCGCGATGACATCAAAACGACGCTGAATAATTGCTATGTGGTGGCCGTGAAAGAAGATTCAATCAGTGCCATTTATAGTGCCATCATTGACGAAGCCCGGACCTACAAATATGGTGGCGGTTGTGGCCACGATTTATCGGTATTACGCCCCAAAGGCGCTGCCATTGGCGGTACGGGCGGTGAGTCATGTGGTCCAACCGGGTTTATGAATCTATTCAGTGAAAACACGAATACCATCGCTCAGCACGGCCGACGCGGTGCCAACATGCAGACGATCCGGGTGGATCATCCGGATATTGAGGATTTCATCAACATCAAACGCGACCTGAACAAGGTCAAATATTCCAACATATCCGTGCTGCTGACCCATGAGTTCATGGAAGCGGTGGAGAAAGATGGTGAATTTAATCTGGTATGGGGCGGCAAGACCTACCAGACAATCAAAGCTCGGGGACTTTGGGAGTCCATCATTCAAAGTGCCCACGCCAGCGCCGAGCCTGGTTTGATTTTCTGGGATACCATGAAAGAGTACCACAATGCCGAATATTGCAGCCCATTGGTGAGCACCAATCCCTGTGGTGAACAGCCACTACCGGATGGTGGTTGTTGTAATCTGGGCGCCCTAAATCTGGCGCGCTTCGTGGATTCAACGGGCAATTTTATGCAAGACGAGTTCAGGATTGCCGTCGGTTATGCCACCAGGTTTTTGGACAACATCATTGACATCAATGCTGAGCGCCACGCACTGCCTGAACAGAAACAGAATGCGTTAAATGACCGGCGCATCGGCTTGGGAATCCTTGGCCTGGGTGACATGCTGGTAGAGCGTGGAATCAGATATGATTCGGAAGAGGCTCTCACCGCCGTGGAAGAGGCAATGAAGATTTTACGCGACACAGCCTACGAGACTTCCATTGAGCTCGGTCAGGAAAAAGGGACGTTCCCGAATTACGCCTGGGATGGTTGTAGCAAAAGCAAATTTATCAAAAATCTGCCGAAATCGACTCGCGATAAAATCAAAGAATCAGGCATGCGTAACGCCACAATTCTCACCGTTGCACCCACCGGAAGTGGTGGAATCGTTGCTCAGGTGACCTCCGGAATTGAACCCATTTTTGCTACCAGTTACATGCGGCGCGTCAAGAAAAACGACAGTTATGGTGACCAATTCACTGAATTCAAGGTCATTCATCCTACCATCCAAAAACTGTTCGGGACCGACACTAACCTGCCATCCTATGTGGTGACATCCCATGACATTGACCCTTATTTCAGGGTGAAGATGCAGGGTGTCATCCAAAAATATGTTGATGCCTCAATTAGCTCCACGGTGAACCTGCCGGAAGATGTACCGGTTGAAACCGTCGCTGATATTTACATGACGGCATACAAAGCCGGCCTGAAAGGTATTACAGTTTATCGCGAGGGAAGTCGCGATGGCATTCTCATTTCCGACAAGAAATCTGCTCCACCGAAGGCAGCCACCACAACGACCGCCCCTGTCAAGCCAACGCCGGTAAGCGGTAATAATGGTTCGAGTTTGCCCCAAACTTCTGGAAATACCCCCGCCTCCCCAGCCACTATGAAGCCGCTCGCCACGAAGCCTGCCATGCTTCGTCCCCGGACCCGGCCACGCGATACCGTAGGCATCACCCGCAGATTAAGGACGGGGGAGGGCTCGCTGTATGTGACGGTGAATCACGATGAAAACGGCTTGTGTGAAGTTTTCACGACGATTGGCAAGGCCGGTGGTAATGCCGCCGCCCAGGCCGAAGCGATCAGCCGTCTGATTTCGTTGGCGTTACGGTCCGGAATTGATGTCCGGGAAATTATCAAGCAACTCAAAGGTATCAGTGGTCCAAATCCCGTGTGGGAAGAGGGACAACTGATCCTTTCCACACCGGATGCCATCGGAAAAGCGCTGGAACGCCATCTTGAGGAATTCGAAAAAAATGCCACCGCGTTGGACATTAAGACTGAGAAAGCATTTCACGTCGCTACCGACAGCGTACCTCAACCGCAATTCGATATTGTGGAAACACCGGCGAACAGTAACAGCAAAAACATGACGACCTGTCCCGAATGCGGTGGGAATGTTTTTCACGAGGCTGGGTGTATCACTTGTCCAAATTGTGGCTATTCGAAATGCTAGACTAACCGTTCTCTGATCTCCTACACTGATGATGATAAAAAAGGGCTCTTAATCGAGCCCTTTTTTTCGTAAGAGAACTTGGTTCGGTTTCGCTGCTTAAAATGTCCAGCCAATGCGTGCATAAGATTGACCGGTCCATCCCGATTTCTCCACCCAGGAGAATCCGTAGATCAAGGGACCAATGGGGGTATCATATTTGAGAGCCAGTTCAACACCCACATTATCTCTGGTTTGAAGAGCGGTCAAATCGTTGAAATTGTAGTTATTACCAATCGCCTGAAAAAAACTGAGATGAATCCAGGCATTACGGACGCCCGGATTGTAGATCAGATCGGTAATCATCGTGACCTGGTCTTTCATGAGCATGTCCTGCGTCAAACTGTATTTGCCCAAAGCACCTTCCCAGGGTTCGACCCATTCAGTTAGCGGCGCTAAAAATGGATCACCCAACATCCGGCTCAACTGTAGTGTGAATGACGCGCCAAAGCGGTTGGTCAATAAGCCCCCCGCCGAACCATACGCTTCCAAACGGTTAAAGAGTGCGTCGCTGAGCGGGGTGTGGACGATTTGAAGTGCTCGCAAATTCGGCCGGGTAATCCCGCCAATCAATAGTATCCCCGTTTTTAATCCCTGTGGCACAGCGATGATATCGTTCTGTGTGTCATCCACCATCATTCCAAATTGATATTTGACATAGCTGCCTCTACTGGCCAGACGCACACCGGCATTGGACCACTCAGGAACATTTTTCAAGTAATTTTGAAAGGTTTTGCCCCCCGGCACGAGGTACCTGAAATCGCGGTAACTCAATTGTCCCGAAACCTGGAAAACACCCCGTACCAAAGACAACACCTGAAACTCAGCTTCAGAAATATTATCCGTAATGAAATCAACACCATCAAATCCTGAATCGTATTGGTAGATATGGCTGCCCAGCATGACCTGCATCCCCAGTTGCTGCTGCAGTAATTCATAGCGTAACAATTGTGGATGCGATAATCCCACCGTAAATCCGCTATGGAAATTCCCCAGATAGAGAATCATCTGATTATAAATCGCCGTGCGGAAAAGTCGTCGGTTCTCAACCGAACCATAAATATTCATCCCGGCACTACGATCGAAATAAAATCCGCCGGTAAATCGCATTTTCAAATTTTCAATGATGTTAATCCCCAGGACAACATCTTCCGAATTCGGAGCCTGGGTAAAATCGACTTCCACCGCATTGATAAAACTATTGCTCTGCAGACGGTAAATTTTTTCAAGATCTTCTGCAAAATTGAGTGTATCCCCCACCTTGATTGGCAGCATCTTGAATACTTGATTTTGCGATAATAGTTTAATCCCGGTAATTTCAATTTTGGCTATCCGACGATCATCCAGGGCATGACGCAAGATGTGTTGCTTCATGTGTACAAGATCGGGGTTGCTGTCGTAAGGGAACTCCCGCTTGATTTTGGGAACGGCTTTCAGCCCGGCCTCATAACCCGCCTGGATCGCCTCTGTACCACGGTGAAAATCCAGCAGATTGATGTCTGACAAGGAAATATTGATAAAGGTATCCCAGCCTGAAACTGAATTTGAATCGCTTCTCGCCGCAAAAACATTCATATAGTACGCAGCCAGAGTTTGCAGATCATTGAGATCACCATAGCGCGGAGTGGGTGTGGCAACGTTTACCGCCACGATATAATCTGCACCTGCATCCCGGACCGCCTGGATCGGCAAATTATTGTAAATACCACCATCAACATAGAGCAACGAATCTTCCTTCACCGGCTCATAAATAATCGGAAAAGCAGAGGATTTGCGAATCGCCGCCATGAGTGAACCTGATTTCAACACCTTCACACGTCGGTGAATTAATTCGGCGGTGAGGGCTCGGAAAGGGATGACCAGGTTATCGAAATCACCATTGGCGGCAAAATTTCCCGGAGCCAATCCGTAGGTCAGAAGTTTGTAAATACCGTTGTCCGACAGGATGGATTTGGATCGCATGAACTTGTTGCGATTAAAATAGAGTTCATACTGGGAGGGCAGGTTCTGAAACCGTCGTTCCAATGGCATTTCCTGTGGAGTAATCTGGTTCCCCACAGCCTTCGGCAGCCGCTGATTCAGTTCCCATTCTTTAAATTCTTCCAATGAAACGCCGGCGGCATACAGTCCACCGATAATTGCGCCAGCGCTTGTTCCTCCGATGATGTCAATGGGAATATGATTTTCCTCGAATGCCTTGATCACACCAATATGCGCCAGTCCCCGGGCACTACCACCTGAAAGCGCCAGACCCAATTTTGGGCGCTCCTGTGCCACCGCAGCGATTGAAAAAAGGCAAATAAAAAGTAAAGTTTGTCTCAGATGTTTAGTCAATGTCAATCCAATAGTCATAAGCGTGATTCCGAAACCAGGTGAGCTGGCGTTTCGCGAAATTTCGGGTGAATTGTTGAATCCGGTGGACCATTTCCGTTTCATCGATCGTTCCGGACAGATAGGCAAAGGTCTCTTTGTAGCCAATAGTTTTCAAAGGATAAAGTGTCGGCGAAAATCCCGCTTTCAGCAAATTTTCGCATTCTTCCAACAGTCCGTCTTCAATCATCTGAATCACGCGTTGATTGATCCTGCCGTAAAGAATTTCCCTGGGTCTGGAGAGAATCACCCGTACGCGGGGTATG
>MNWS01000215.1 GCA_001872685.1 Fidelibacterota bacterium CG1_02_48_14 | reverse complement strand
TAGTTTTTCAGATAATCTACCGGAGATAGGTATCCGAGGGTTGAATGTCTTCGGAAGCGATTGTAGGTGATTTCGACATACTCAAAGATTCTTTGGCGAGCCACCTGGCGCATCATTAGGTTAATTCTGTAGATCAGTTCACTTTTCAGGGTTCGGAAAAAACTCTCTGCCACGGCATTGTCATAGCAGTTGCCTTTCCCGCTCATACTTTGCTTCATTTTATGCTTTCTCAGAAGCTTTCTAAAACGTTTGTCTGCATACTGAATACCCCGATCCGAATGAAAGATAAGCCCGGGTGCCGGATGTTCCCGACGGACCGCATCCTCAAGGGCTGCAACGGTGGTCACCTGGCTGTGCATCCGTTCACTCAATGCCCAGTCAACGATACGCCGGTCAAACAGATCCCCTTCGATCTCACTGCGTTCGCCTCAGGATGACACCCGGAGAGATTTTTTTGACTCGTTCTCGTTCTCGATTACTTTCTTCTTACTCTTTCCTCTTTCTTTCCTCTTTCTCTAACTGGCAAGATAAGCTTTCAACTGCTCCAACCGCTCCACCGTCCCCACATCCATCCAGAAGGAATCGTCCATTGGGAAAGCCTGGATGATTTCGCCTGCGCCGGCGGCAGCCAGATAAGCAGCAATGATCGAAAATGGTCCCGATTCCGTTTCCAGATATTTCAGGAATTCTCCCGACACCACATGAATCCCATTGAATGCCAATCGCTGTCCGGAAAGCAATTCCATCGGCGGAGCGCCCTGGCGCTGGTCTTCCCAACCTGCCAGGTGCTGATGATCGTCAAAAAGTAAATACCGGGAAGTCTTACGCTGACTCACTGCCAAGGTCGCCAGGGCGCCGACGGATTGGTGCCTGGTCAGCATTTTCGTCAAATCCAGGTTGGTATATACATCACTGTTGTGGATTAAAAAAGTCTCCTCACCCCGAAACCAATCCGCTGCGTGGCGCAGCCCGCCGCCGGTGTCCAGTAGCGTCTCTTCGAAAGTATAATTCACCTGCAGTGCATAATCACCCTGAGCTGCCACATAGGATTTTATCTGGTCCGGAAAATGATGCAGATTCAGGATAATTTCATCCACACCCGCCTGTTTCAGCCGCTGGATCACGGCATCCAACAGCGTCACACCCGGTGCAATTTCCACCAGACATTTGGGTTTTTCATTTGTAAAGGGACGCAGCCGCGTACCGAGTCCGGCCGCAAATACCATTGCTTTCATACGTTGAAATTACTCTGGTTTAGGAACGGGCCAATTGGCCTGATTCAAATGGTTTAGTTCGACCTGAATAGCCGGGAAACGACTTTTTAAGTGGTGAGCCAGAGCCTCGGCGGAGAAAACAGAGCGATGTTGACCGCCGGTACAGCCAAAACTCACCATCAAGTCCGTGAAATTCTGACTTTGGTAACTCGCAACAGCGGAATCAACGAGTGTATAAATATTTTCGAGAAAATGACTCATAACCGGCTTGTCCCGGAAAAATGCAATGACCGCTTTATCCTTACCCGTCAAGGGTTTGAACGCAATGTCACGTCCGGGATTGGGCAGATACCGGCAGTCAAATACAAATCCGCCACCGTGACCTTTTTCGTCAGTGGGAATGCCATTGGTGTAGGCAAAACTGGAAATGCGGACGGTGAGTTTCAGCTTCGCACCACCGAATTCACGTAGTGCAGAGGAACGCACCAAATAGTGAAATACCTCCATGAGCGTCGGCAACTCAATGGGCAGTTCCACTGTTTTCAGCAAATTCTCCAAATTCTGAATGGCGTAAGGGACCGATTCGAGAAAATGTGTTTTACGTTCATAAAATCCACGATAACCATAAGCGCCCATAGCCTGCATCAGTCGTATAAAAATATAGCCGTGGTAGTATTGGGTAAATTCCGCGCGGTCAATCGTGATCAGGGTCGCTACGGCATCCAAATATTTTTGTAGTAAAAGCGATCGCACATCCTCCGGAATATTGGCTTTGGCATCGTACAACAATGACGCGATGTCATATTGCAGCGCACCTTTGCGACCGCCCTGGTAATCAATAAACCACGGCTCGCCCTCTTTGAGCATGATATTGCGGGACTGAAAATCACGATAGAGGAAAAAATCTTGAGGCGCTGATAGCAGGTAGTTCACGAGCGTTTCGAAATCGTCTTCCAACTTCTGTTCATTGAAGGGAACGTGCGCCAGTTTTAAAAAATAATATTTGAAATAATTCAGGTCCCAGAACATGGATTGACGGTCAAAACTGTGCCGGGGATAACAAACCGACCAGTCGAGGTTTTCAGCCCCTTTTATCTGAAACCGGGGAAGCATTTTTACGACATTTTCGTAATGCCCCACCATCTCAACGGGAAAATCCAAATGACCACTGCGTCTGGTAACCAGTGCATCAAATAGTGTGGTATTGCCCAAATCTTCTTCGATGTAAATATCTTCATCCAGATTCTCAGCGAAAATCTCCGGAACCGGTAGTCCCATGGATTTGAAATGTCGTGAAAATGCCAGAAATGCTTCATTTTCCTCACGATCAGAATTCCCAACACCGATGGCGGTATGCGTTTTACCCTGAAGTCGAATCAGATACCGATTGGATCCGTGGGGTGGTAAATCGGTCACTTTCAGGACCGGTTCACCGAAATATTGTTCGAACAGAGCAGACAGTTTTTTTTGCATGAGATCCGTCATAAGGCTATTGCCAAAACCCGGTTGAGTTCCGGCTGATTTCTGGAAGTGATCACGCTAGTCTGATTGACACTTTGCATGAGCGTAAAAAAATTGATTCCACTAAATATTGTGCATTCCGATGATACTCAAAAATTCATTCCGGGTGTCAACCTCCTCGTGAAATTCCCCTAACATGGCTGAGGTTGTGGCGTAGGAATTCTGCTTTTCCACACCGCGCATCTGCATACACATGTGGCGACCTTCCAGGACAACAGCAACTCCATGCGGCTCCAAAACCTCCATGAGCGTATTGGCGATCTGATGCGTCAGGCGTTCCTGTACCTGCAATCGACGGGCGAACATATCCACGATCCTTGGAATTTTGGAAAGCCCAATCACCTTGCCGCTGGGGATGTAAGCGACATGCGCTTTCCCGAAAAATGGCAGCATGTGGTGCTCACACATGGAAAAAAATTCAATATCACGAACGACCACCATTTCGTTGTAGTCTTCGGTGAAAATGGCATCATTCACGATTGATTCCAGGTTTTGCGAGTATCCCCGGGAAAAGAACTCCCAGGCTTTTGCCACCCGATTCGGCGTGCGGACAAGACCCTCGCGAGTTGGATCTTCCCCGATTTGTTTCAGCAGTTCGTGGGTCGCAATTTCAATTTTTTCAATGTCCATGGTCATGATATGGCTTCCTCTGCAGGGTTCTGGTTGAATGCATTTTCGGGGTCTTCATTGTACCGGTTGAATAATTTGACACCCAAATAGAAAAACGGCGTGTCCGCCAATGCGAAAAAGAATTTGAACACGTATGAATTTATGATCAAAACGATGAGTGCGCCGACAGTATTTACCGATGACCCGAGATTTCCGGCGATATATAGAATCGTCAAAATGGCGGTGGAGTCCACCAGTTGACTCACCATCGTAGAACCATTATTCCGCAGCCATAAATGCTTGCCTTTGGTCAGTCTCTTCCAAAAATGAAACAAAGAGACATCAATGCTCTGGGCGGTGAGGTATGCGAACATGCTGGCCAGTGTATTACCGATCATGAATTCGTACACCCGCTCAAAGGTCGTCAAGCCGCCACTTATACCAGACGCATCCGGCAGCCAATGACTCACGGTCATCAAACCCAGCATGAAAATATTCATGAAAAAACCGACCCAAACCACGGTCTGAGCTTTTTTTCGGCCAAAGAGTTCCGAAATCAAGTCGGTGGCTAAAAAAGTGAATGGATAGGCAATGACCCCCGCCGGTACTGCCATGGTGTAGACACCGTTCGTCAAAACCCGGTCCGGTGTGATGGCTGCCAGCCAACCTGGCAGGTTCCAGGAAAAAATGGTGACGAACTTGGTCGTTCCGATCACATTCCCCAAAACCAGGGAGGTCAGAAAAATCCCCGCCAGCACGAGAAATAGCAGGTCGCGTTTACCATTGTCAATCGTCGGCTTCATGTTTCCGTTCAGGGAGTTGACACTCACGGCAACCCACCGGGTCCATAATAGTCGGTGAAAATCGTTGGTGT
Source organism: Fidelibacterota bacterium CG1_02_48_14 (assembly GCA_001872685.1). GTDB lineage: Bacteria > Fidelibacterota > UBA8477 > UBA8477 > UBA8477 > UBA8477. The sequence continues at coordinate 2,141 of MNWS01000215.1, read as the reverse complement.
CTCTTGTAGGCGGACCCGGTAGAGGACACCATTTTCCAGAAGGGGCTCAATCTGATTCCAGATCCAGACCACCAGGTTTTCAGTGGAGGGTTGTTTGTCGGCAAACCAATCAATGTCCTGGTCAATCATGGCGTGATCAACTTTGCTGATGACATGCTCCCTGACCACTTTTTTCAAGTGTCCCAGGTCAATGAGAAAACCGGTATCAGGATTAACCTCGCCGGTTACAGAGACCGTGAGGGTGTAATTATGGCCGTGGGTGCGGACATCCGGACCGAACATTTTTTTGTTTTCTTCCTCGGTAAAAGCCGAATTGTGGTAGCGGTGAGCAGCACAAAAAGTGAATATTTTATTCAATACAATCATTGCACGTCTCCAATCGTGCCGGAATTTAGGTTGAGGGGCAATTTTTACAAGGGAGAAGGGGATGTGACATCGGATGAGGCAAAATCTTTCGAATATTGCGCCGGGTCTCCCAGGCTCCAGGATTTTTCGGCAGATTGAGGGCAATCCTCTTAATTGAGAATTATTCTTGATAACACTGACACACAGACTATATTCACAGCGTAATGATCGAAGACCACTATAGTCAAATCCCCTACAAAACACCGACAACGGAGAGATAATTATGCAACACAAATTGCCTGAACTACCCTTTGCCATGGACGCGTTAGCCCCTACCATTTCTAAAGAAACCCTGGAATATCACTATGGCAAACACCACCAGGCGTACGTGAATAATCTGAACAACCTCATCCCCGGTACCGCGTTTGAAGATGCCCCGCTGGATGAGATTGTCAAAAAAGCCTCCGGTGGCATTTTCAACAATGCTGCCCAGGTCTGGAACCACACTTTTTACTGGCATTCACTCTCCCCCACCGGCGGTGGTGAACCAGCCGGCGAGCTGGCCAAAACCCTGAGTGGTGCTTTTGGTTCTATGGATGATTTTAAAGCCAAATTTGCCGATGTCGCCACCAAAACCTTCGGCTCCGGCTGGACCTGGCTGGTGAAAGATGCCAACGGCAAACTGGACGTGGTGAGTACCTCCAATGCCGGTAATCCACTCACTTCCGGCCAAACCCCGCTGTTAACGATTGATGTCTGGGAACACGCGTATTACATCGATTATCGCAATGCCCGCCCCAAATACATCGAATCCTACTGGAAATTGGTGAACTGGGATTTCGTGGCCAAAAACCTGGGTTAACTTTTCTCTCGTTAGACAGAGCCAGCCTCTTCGTCTGCTCAAGGCATTCGGGGAGGCTTTATTTATCAGATTTCCACAAAAACCGGATAACTGCGGCAAAACCCAATGGGGTGAAGACGGGTTATTCAAGAGCAACCGTTTATAACGATCACCCAAAGCTGCGCCGAGGGGCAGTTTTAAACATATTAACAGTTGAACCTTTTTTTTCTGAATGACCCCCATCCAACTCAATCAATTCCAACAAGGTCTTGACCTGTTCAACGCTGGCGAATTCTACGATTGTCACGAAGTTTTAGAAGAACTTTGGAACGACTTAAGTGGCAATGAGAAAAAAACGGTTCAGGGCGTGCTGCAAGTCGCGGTGGGGTTTTACCACCTGCGCACCGGAAATTTGAATGGCACCAGGAATTTGTTTCGGAAGGCTTTGGACATTTTCCGGAAATATCCGGCACCGAATGATTTTCCACTTTCCACCTTACCGCTTCAGGGGGAGATCCGTGTCCTGTCTGCCAAACTTCAAAGATTAGAAACACTATCGCCGGCTTTGACAATGACGCTTGCGCCAACATTGAGGTTAACGCCCACCAGTTCAGGATAAAATGATCTCGCTGGCGCCTTTGATAATATTTATCAACTTCAGAAGTACTGGCATTTATTGAATTTCCACCCGATCTTTGTGCCCATCTACACTACCGTATAGGGTCGCAACTTGAGGGCACACGGACCATTTGATGAGCCTGGCGCTTTATTTTTTAGAAACCGGCGACGTTAAAAAGGGTCGCAAATATATTGACCAGTATATCAACCACGATCCACCACTGCCCACGCCGTTAAAAGCACACGGGCTGATGATTAAGTCCCGCATTGAACGGCTGGCTGGAAATTCAACGGGAGCCAGTGAATTGATTGATGCAGCCCGAGCACTGGATCCCAA
>MNWS01000119.1 GCA_001872685.1 Fidelibacterota bacterium CG1_02_48_14 | reverse complement strand
TGATTAGTGTTCAGGGGTTTAGTATTTTTCTATCGACTGCATTGAGGAATTTTAGGGTCGGCTTGAAAACCTTGGATTCATCAAAATATGCGGTGTACTTTGCAACCGTGTTTTTAGGGACAATTGATCTGTCTGTGCTCACGTTTGTGCCGTACCAGAATGAAACATTCAAATGCAACGAAAACAGGTAACAAGTTGAAAAGTGTTACCCATGTCTTGAATATAATCTGTTACCTATGTCCTGACTTCACCGGAGGGGGCTCAATCTTCAATCTTCAATCTTCAATCTTCATGCTTCAATCTTCAATCTTCATGCTTCAACATTTAGTGATGCCTGGGAGGGTACCGGTTCCACCGGCCGCTTGATATGAACCAAAGAGGTGTTCAGACTGTGCATCCACCAACTCATCTGGTTCTGATCCAATAAATCTCTCAAAGTCGTGGTCTGTAAAACACGATCCAGAACGGCCTGAACTGAACACCACAACGATCGTACCGTGCAACTGGTGTGATGGACACAGACTTCATTGCTGCCACTGTGCAGTTCGCAAAATTGACCATCAAATAATCGCCCACCTAACAGCGCTAACACATCCCCTAGAATGATTTCCTCAGCAGGTTGTGAAAGTGTATAGCCACCCGTTTTTCCACGGACACTTTGGATCAGACCGTCCATCCGCAAAATCCGCAGCAATTTGCCAACATTATGAACCGTCAGTCCCTCCAGTCTGGCGATTTCCGGGATCGTCAAACCTTCTGGGCGATTATTGAGCCCGATCTGCAGCAAACAGCGTAAGCCGTATTCTTCCTGAGTGCTAAATTTCATATCTCACCTACTCACTCACTCACTCGCTTACTCGCTTACTCATAATCAGAGTAATCCCAGAGCCAATAAAGCCTCCTCGGACATCATCTCTTTGGACCATTGCGGATCAAAAACCAGTTGGACCCGGGCTTCCAGAACACCATCCACCGCCGCAACACTCCGCTCAACTTCACCCGGCAACGATCCCGCCACCGGACAATTGGGCGCCGTGAGTGTCATGATGACATCCACCGAACGATCCTCCTGGATGTCCACATTATAAATCAGTCCCAGGTCGTAGATATTTACCGGAATTTCCGGGTCATACACACTTTTGAGCGCAGCGGTAATGGCATGCTCAAGCGCTTTGCCCTCGTGTTCTGCGGTGGTGACCGTTGTTGTTGTCTCGCTCGTCTGTTTTTCGTTCATTTTTATCTCTGTTTACCCGTTACTCAGTAGAAACCACAGGTTTGTTTTCTTCAACCAATGCTGCCTTCATCGTGTGCCAGGCCAACGAGGCACATTTAACACGCGCCGGAAATTCCCGTACACCCGCGAAGACAGACAATTTTCCCAATTCATCCTCGGCCGATTCGGGGTCAATCTTGCCCATCACCACATCGTGGAACAGGTCAAAAAAGTGTACCGCTTCCGCGACAGTCTTCCCCTTCAAAAAAGAGGTCATCAATGAGGCGGATGATTTTGAAATCGCACAGCCTGAGCCATCAAAGGTGATCTCCTCAATGACAGAATTTTCATCCACATTCATGTAAATATGATAATGGTCGCCGCACAGCGGATTGAACCCTTCCGACGAATGGTTGGCATCCGGCAGCTTTTTGAAATTACGCGGATTCCGGTTGTGGTCGAGGATCAGTTCCTGATAAAGCTCGCGGATTTCAGACATCAGCGGAATACCTCAATGGCTTTTTTAAGCGCGGAAATCAGAACATCAATTTCTGCCAAATGGTTATACATCGCAAAGGAGACCCGGGTCGTAGCCGGAATTTTGTAGTGGTCCATAATGGGCTGCGTGCAGTGATGTCCCGTGCGCACCGCCACGCCCTCCATGTCCAGAATGGTTCCAATGTCGTGCGGATGAATATTTTCCATGACGAAGGAAACGACACCGGCTTTGTGCTCCGCTTCGCCGATAATGGTCAATCCGTCAATCTGTTTCAACGCTTTGGTGGCCGTGTTCACCAACTCATCTTCATACGCCGCAATTTCACGCAAATCCCACCGTTGCAAATATTCCAACGCAGCGCCCAGGCCGATAACACCGGCAATGTTGGGTGTGCCCGCTTCGAATTTGTGAGGCAGATCGGCGTAAATGGTTTTTTCAAAGGTCACCGAATGAATCATATCACCGCCACCCTGGTATGGCGGCAGCGTTTTGAGCAAATGACTCTTGCCATACAGAACACCCACACCCGTGGGGCCGAAAATTTTATGACCACTGAAAACAAAGAAATCAGCATCCAGACTCTGCACATCCACCGGTAAATGCGCAACGGACTGCGCGCCATCCACCAGCACCGGAATATTTTGCGAATGGGCAAGCCGGATCATTTCAGCCACCGGGTTGATGGTTCCCAGGGTGTTGGATAAATGCACAATCCCCACCAGTTTCACCCTGGGATTCAGCAGCTCTGCATAGCCATTCAGGTCAATTTCACCCCTTTGGTTGAAGGGAATGACCTTCAGTTTCGCACCGGACTGCTCACACAGGATTTGCCAGGGAACGATGTTGGAATGATGCTCCATCTCGGAAATCAGGATTTCGTCGCCAGCATGAACAAACTTTCGCCCAAAGGTCTGGGCTACCAGATTCACACTCTCGGTGGCACCGCTGGTAAAGATGATCTCACGCTCATCCGCAGCATGAATAAATCGCTGGACAATCTGCCGCGACCGTTCGTACTGCCCCGTCGCCTTCTGACTTAAATAGTGGACACCTCGGTGCACGTTCGAATTATCACGACTGTAAAACCGGTCAATGGCATCAATGACCGATTTCGGTTTGTGTGTTGTGGCAGCATTATCCAGATAAACCAAAGGACGGCCATGTATTTCCTGATGGAGCGCGGGAAAATCCAGTCGTGCTTTGGTCACGCTGAAAACCTCGTTCGTGATTTCAGTCTGGGTCATTCTGCATCCTTCACAGATTTTTGCTCACCCAATCGCTGTTGAACAGCATCATCCAGAAAATTTCGCAGGGCTTCGTCCGGAATCGCGTTGACAATTTCATTTGCAAAAGCGTGTGTCAGCATCTGTCGGGCGTCTGATTCCCCAATACCCCGGGTGCGCAGGTAAAAAATCTGATCATCATCGAGCTGTCCCACCGTTGCGCCGTGGGATGCTTTCACATCGTCAGCGAAGATTTCCAGTTGTGGCCGGGTGTCAACCTGGGCGGATTCGGACAGTAAAAGGCTCTTGTTCACCTGTTGCGCATCGGATTTCTGAGAATCCTGACGAATCAAGACCCGACCCGTGAACACCGCATGACCCTTGTCATCAACAATGTTGCGATAATTTTCGCGACTGCTGGTCCGGGGCGCTGCATGGTCAATAAATATCTGATTATCAATATGTTGCTCACCCTGAGCAATGGAAAGTCCGTTCAGTTCAACCCTACTTCCGGATTCAGCCAGTTTGATGTAAATGTCATTCCGGACGAGGCGACCACCGAAGTTGACATTCCAACCAGAGAATTGAGAATCCCGCCGCTGGTGAACAGCCATCCGACTGATATGAAAAGCATGATTGCTCTCAAATCCCAATTGATAATGGCTCAGGCGGGCGTTCGCATCCATTAATATTTGGGTGACAGGATTCGCGTGATAAATGGCGGCGTCCTCACCCATGTAATGCTCCACAACTGTGGCTTCGGAGCCGGACTCGGAATGGATCAGAATTCGGACTGGCGCGAAAAAGGGTGTTTCGGACTGTGAGCTATAGAAGAAGATGTGAATGGGTTTATCCGGCTGCATGTTCCGGGGAATATTTATAAAAACGCCCTCCCGGAGACAGGCTGTAGCCAGATCAGAAAAAATATCTGCAACCTTGCCTGAAACCGTAGCCAAAATATTTTCCACCTGAGTTTGGTGATTCAATACGGCATCGGTCAAAGGTAAGATAAGGACTTTTTCCGGAGCTTCCGGTATGTCAGACAAGGAGGCGAGGTACTGACCATTAACAAAAACCAGTCGGTAGCCATTCTCGAAAACCGGTTTATCTGCGAGGTCGAAATTTTTTGCCAGGGGTGATTTCCCGGGGAATTGGAAAGCTTCCTTGAAAAAAGGACTCAGATTGGTGTATTTCCAATCTTCATTTTTGATGGTGGGAAACTCGATGACTTCCAATCGTTCTCGTGCTGCCGATCTAACCCTTTGGAAAAAGCCATTCCCTTGCGCTTGGCGCTGCCATTCATCCAATTGAGTGATCATCCGGGTTCTGGTGTCTGCTGCAATGCTCACAGGTTCATCCTTTAGACCGCTTCCGCGATTTGTGGAAGCCAGTCATAGCCCTTTTCTTCCAATTCCAGCGCCAGCTCTTTGCCACCGGATTTGACGATCTTCCCACCGCTGAGAACATGCACAAAATCCGGAATGATGTAATCCAATAGCCGTTGATAGTGCGTCACGACGATGAATGCGTTCTCTTTGGTTCTCAATTTGTTCACACCTTCGGCGACGGTTTTCAGGGCGTCAATGTCCAGACCGGAATCCGTTTCATCCAAAATACCCAATGTGGGTTCCAGCACCGCCATTTGCAGGATTTCGTTGCGTTTTTTCTCACCGCCGGAAAAACCTTCATTCACCGGACGACGCAAAAACGCGGGATCCATCCCCACCAATTTCATTTTGGCTTTGATCATCTGTAAAAAATCTACCGCGTCCAATTCTTCCTGGCCGTGGTGTTTACGAATCTCATTCACCGCTTTTTTCAGAAAACTGGTGTTATTCACGCCGGGAATTTCGATGGGATATTGGAACGCCAGGAAAATGCCGGCCCGGGCGCGTTCTTCGGGATTCAGATCGAAAAGATTTTTGCCTTGATAATGCACCTCACCACCGGTGACTTCATAACCGGGTCGCCCCGCAAGGATATGTGACAAGGTACTTTTCCCGGATCCGTTCGGACCCATAATGGCGTGGATTTCACCGGCTTTGATCTCCAGGTTTAACCCTTTAAGAATGGGATTGCCCTCCACGGAGACCTGTAAATTTTTAATGCTTAACATCAGTCACTTTATTCCTTATTCACTTTTTACTTTGCATGCTCCAACGCGTCTTGTCCCAAAGGGATCCCTGTCCGGCTCTCGACGGATCGAAGGGCAGCCGGGTTCAAATTCTCCAACGCGTACTTCGACGGGGCTCAGCCCCCCAGGGATCCCTTTGGGACAAGACGCGTTGAAGAAATGGAGACTGAAATGGTATGGATGTCATCTTACCCTACACTGCCTTCCAAACTCACACTCATCAAATTCTGGGCTTCCACCGCAAACTCCATGGGGAGTTTATTGAAAACTTCTTTGGCATAACCACTCACAATCAAACCAATGGCATCCTCGGTGGAAATTCCCCGCTGATTGCAGTAAAAAATCTGATCCTCACTCACCTTGGAGGTGGTGGCTTCGTGCTCGATGTTGGCTGTCTTGTTGGCCACGTTGATATAGGGAAACGTGTGTGCGCCGCAGCGATCGCCAATGAGCAAAGAATCACATTGAGAATAATTTCGCGCGTTCTCCGCATGTTTGGTCACCCGGACCTGCCCGCGATAGGTGTTGTTGGATTTTCCGGCAGAAATCCCTTTTGAAATGATGGTACTTCGGGTGTTTTTCCCAATGTGGATCATCTTGGAACCCGTATCAGCTTGCTGGTGGTTATTCGTGAGCGCCACAGAATAGAATTCACCCACCGAGTTGTCACCTTTTAAAATCACCGAAGGATATTTCCAGGTAATCGCTGACCCTGTTTCCACCTGGGTCCATGAAATTTTGGAATTGCGACCTTCACAGGTTCCGCGCTTGGTGACGAAATTAAAAATGCCCCCTTTGCCCTCTTTATTCCCGGCGTACCAATTCTGCACCGTGGAATACTTCACTTCGGCATTTTCATGGGTGATAATCTCCACCACTGCCGCATGGAGCTGATTTTCGTCCCGCATGGGGGCCGTACACCCTTCCAGATAACTCACAAATGCCCCTTTATCCGCAATAATCAACGTCCGTTCAAACTGACCCGTTTTGGCGGCATTAATACGGAAATAAGAGGAGAGTTCCATGGGGCTGCGCACACCCGGGGGGATGTAGACGAACGACCCATCGCTAAAGACGGCAGAATTCAGGGTCGCGTAAAAATTGTCCGTGTAGGGGACAACACTTCCCAGGTATTTCTTCACCAATTCGGGATGATTCTGAATCGCTTCGGAAATGGGACAAAAAATAATGCCCAGATCATTGAGCCGGTCTTTAAAGGTCGTGGCCACCGAGACGCTGTCGAAAATGGCATCCACGGCGACACCCGCCAAAGCCGCTCGCTCTTCCAGGGGAACCCCCAATTTGGCGAATGTTGCCAGCAGTTCCGGATCAACTTCGTCCAGACTTTTTGGTGCGTCATCTTTGTTCTTCGGAGCGGCGTAATAATAGGCTTCCTGAAAATCAATCCGGGGATAGGTCACATTAGACCAGGTGGGTTCAACCATGGTCAACCAGTGTC
>MNWS01000230.1 GCA_001872685.1 Fidelibacterota bacterium CG1_02_48_14 | reverse complement strand
CGTCTTCGTGAGGGATCGGGCGTCTTCCTGAGCGGAGTCGAAGGACGCCCGGACAATGATAACTATACCGCGGACCGGAATCACGAGGCCTTTCCCGTCAGAAATTGCAGTTCCCCTACCAGGATGAACCCCTCCACCCCCAAAATATCTGACCCATTCCAGGATATTTGCCGGTCTTTCCACAGTTTTTCTGACTCTTTCCAGCAGGTTCACCTACCTTTCCATATTATTTCCCACCCTTTCCAGGAGTTTGACCACCCATTCCACAAATTTTCAGACTCTTTCCACTATCTTGACCCACCTTTCCGCAGTTTCTGGCACCCGTAACACAAGACTGCTTATATCCAGCGGGTTGCGAAGCCTTCCTGCTGCAAATGGCCCATTACAGGTCGGGGTTTGTGGCAGCCAGCATATCCGGGAAACCAATAATTTCGCCCCGTAGGTGGTAAATCTGTCCCCGCACGGGTCAAACTCGCCCCGCAAGCACTGATTTTCTCCCCGCACAGGTCAAACTCGCCCCGCAAGCACTGAATTTCCCCCTGGAAAGCTAAAAATAGCCCGGGGAGCAGCAAAGTTTTGTCGGGAGTCGGAAACCGGGAACCAGGCTGAGGCTGAGGTTAAGGTTAAGGTTGAGATTTTCGATTTGGAATTTGATTGCGATTTGATGCTCGTCATTTGGGATTTCTCTGACCTTGCTAACGAGCGAAGCCGAAGAACAGATCCCGCAGATAAATACAGAGCAAAAGTCACGGGGAAGCACCAAAGCTCCCACAGGACATATAAAATTTGTCTCCTCCCTTTGGGATCCCTTTGGGGCTGAGCAAGTTTATCCGGCTACTGACGGATCGAAGGGCAAATTTTACTGATAACAGATGATTGATATTACACCAATTGTACCTGTGTGCAAAGTCGCCACAGGCAGGTGGAACCCAGCCCCAGGTAATCCCCGAATATTGTCTTATAAAATCAAAATAAGGTGATTACCGCTTGGGGAGGCCGGGATGGGAGATTAATTTCCCGCTGTTCAATCCTGATGAGACAAGGGGAGTACACTTCTGATCTGTTCGAAATGTCATCGCGTAAACCAGTCAAGATTTGAAGGGATTTTATACAGACAGGATAAGACACTTGCTACAGCGTCACAATCAGGTGGCTATCGTTTGAGTTGTATTGGATTTACAGGGCATGTTCCAAAGAACCATCCGGGATATTATTCGACAAAAACAAGCTGTGTTGAAGGTTTTATACAGGCTGCATAAACACTAGTTAGCTGTATCTTGACATTATCATCATAGGAGGATTTATGGGGCATAAAAGTTCTAAGAGAAGAGGTAATATTTGGAATGATGCAATTCATTTAAATGAGCTTATTGTAGATTTTCCATTCGCAACAACCGGAGGAAAAGAAAAAGATTTTGAAAGAGGCATTGCCACCTCCCTTATGGTTTCAAAAAAATCATTCAAGAATCCAGTAATCACTCAAATTGATAAATCTACATCGGTCGAGAGCGTTTATTGTTTTGGTAAACATCATAGACCCGATATGGCCATTGGAAAAGATGGTATTTCAATTGAGTTGAAATTCATCACTTATTCTGGTCTTAAGGATGCTATTGGCCAAGCGTATTTATACCGGATTCAGTATAAATTTGTTTTTTTGGTACTCGTGATCAACGAATCCAGAAAGGACATGTATCTTGATATTGCTCAAGGAAAAGAGATGCCTCTCAATGAGGTTCTTGAATCTTTGGCTTCTCAGCACAACATTTTCACCTATATAGTACCGTCCTTCCTGATAAAGAAACCCGGTATAAATAAATGTATTTCATTCTTTAAGTGAAAACCACTTTTGATACATCTCGGTATTGAAGAAAAGATAGAATAACCTGGAGGTCCATATGAAAAAGTACATCTTAATAACTTCAATCATGATCCTTGTTGTTGTCGGTGGATATGCAGCTTATAGTTCCGGAATATTGACGAGCCTTTTCTCAAATGAATCTGATAATCCATTCAGCCAGGTTTCTGGTGCCTGGAACGGAGACGGCTGGTATGAAGGTGGTTTACAGGCTGACGCAACACTGACCATTGATTCCAAAGGAATCTGGGCATTCACATTAACTGATCGCACTATGTATAAACGAGGTATTAAAGGATCCGGATATACTGTTATTGACGGTGCGGGTGAATTTCATTTTGAGTTCGACAACTCTAGAATGGGCGCAATTAGTACTTTAAAATTTCAAGGCCCATCTATTGTATACAAGGATATTGCCCGAAATTCATTCACGGTCAGAAAATAGCCTCGATCCCATATAATGAACAGCTAACAAAGGCTTGTAGCTGACTCACAACGGTTTAGAGGGATTTTGAACATTGAATGGAACGACACAGGGTTACATAGCTGTTTTGACTGTTGCTCAGAAAGCAGCTAAAGCCTAGACCGTTAGGGAACTGTCTACTTACTTTGAAAGGAGAGATTAATGGCTAAAACCCCAAAGAAAGTATCAGAGCGTCTTACGAAGGAAATCCGCCGTTTTCAATTAGTACTCAAAAAAGCAAAAGACAGGGATGTGAATGAATCCGATACTGTGACCATCATTACCGATATTCTTTCTAATGTTTTCGGCTTTGATAAGTACACAGAGGTGACAAGCGAACACCCTGTTCGGGGTACATTCTGCGATCTTGCCATAAAGTTGGATGGAAAGATAAAGTACCTTATCGAAGTCAAAGCAATCGGGATGAGTTTGAAGGAAAATCATTTACGGCAAGCTTTAAACTATGGAGCAAATCAAGGAATTCCGTGGGTTGTATTGACTAATGGTGTTAACTGGGATATATATAAGATAAAATTCGAGCAACCTATCAGCAATGAGCTTGTGTGCTCTATCAATTTCCTAGAACTCAATCATCGGAAACAAGAGGATCACGATAAAGTCTTTCTGCTCTGCAAAGAAGGTATTGCCAATGCTGCTATTGAAGAATTCCATACTCATGTGCAAAGTGTAAACAGATTTATGATCGGGGCGATTATTGCTACTGAACCCATCCTTAGCGCAGTTCGTAGAGAGTTGAGGCGAGTATCTCCAGGTCTAAAGGTCAACAATGATGAAATCGAAAGGATAATAGTCGCTGAAGTGTTTAAGCGGGATGTAATTGAAGATGAAGCGTTCAAAATTGCTCAGAAGCAGCTCAAAAAAATTGTGAAAAAGGCTCAACCGAAGCGCAAAACTGTGAATAATGAAGAGATTGGCGATCGAGACACTAATCCAAATGAAGTTCTCTAACAAGCGCATGCAACAGACTTGCAGGGGCGTCTTTCTTTGAGTTCGATCCTGCTTCCGAGAGTTTGATTTTGGAAGAGATTTTCGGCATAATACCTGCAAACTGTTGATGCGCAGCGTTATGCCTACCAGGAAACGCTAACGAGGAAAATCATCCTGTTGCCATAAAGCACACAAAAGCCTATATTCAGCCATGAAACCAATTGCTTGGAATGGTGAAAAAAACGAGTGGTTACTCCGAAAGAGAGGAGTCTGTTTTGAGGATATTCTATTTTACCTGGAGAAGGGAATGCTTTTAGATGACATTAGCCACCCAAACCCTGAACAATATGGGGATCAAAGAATGTTCGTGGTGGATATTGAAAACTACGCGTATCTGGTTCCCTATGTGGAAAAGGAAGATGAAATATTCTTGAAAACGATATTCCCGAGTAGGAAGGCAACAAAGAAATACCTAAAGGATCAAAAATGAAGAATTTAGATAAAGAAGAAAAAGCCCTTTTAGAGTCGTATGAAAATGAAGAATGGGTTTCTGACCCAGACATTGAAAAGCGTAGAAAGGAAATGAGCCAATACGCTGCTGAAACAATGCGCAAGGATAAACGAGTAAATATTCGTATGTCAAGTCGAGACTTACGCGAAATTCAGCGGATTGCATTACGTGAGGGATTACCATACCAAACATTGATATCAAGCGTTTTGCACAAGTACGTGAATGGCCATCTAGTTTGATTATTTGGGCTTTTCAGACCTAGGCATAACAAGCTGCTTAGAGCTGACACACACACAACTCACGGAGATTTTGAATGATGATTGGACGGATACATGGTTTCATAAATGTTTTGACTATTTCTTATGAAGCAGCTCAAGCCTAAATCGTTCTGCGGCCGACAGATGAGAACGAAATTCAAATGATAAAGCACGATGCCTTATTTCAACTCAACTCAACTCAACTCGCTAAATTGAGAAGCAAATAATGTCTAAATTTGATTCATTGCCGGCACGCATATTACTCAGGAATGGTGCGCTTTTGATTATTCCGCCGATGGTCATCACATTTGGGCTTTGGGGAGCATTGCCTGCTGCCTATAGCCCCAGCCTATTCTGGAAGGACATACCGACGTGGTTAGGCCTATTCGAAAATAGTTTTCGTGTTTTGGTTTTTAGCCTTCCCGGAATCCTGTATTTTGGAAAAAAGGAAACGGGGCAACCTTTGGGCTGGTATTTATATATCGGGGGATTGGTCGTTTATCTGGTGAGTTATTTAGCGCAAATACATTATCCTGACAGTGTATGGAGTCAAAGCCTGATTGGTTTTACTGCGCCCGCCTGGTCAACCCTATTTTGGTTTGCAGGTATTGGTTTAGTCTGTGTGCAATCCTGGCTCCCGATTCCCTGGCATCGCGCTATTTATCTATTGACTGCATCCCTCTTTTTGATATTCCATATTGGGCATACTGGATTGGTTTATTTCAACATGATTCGTTAGGGTGTCGTATTTCGTAAAAAAAATCCGCCTAACACAGCGTGCACCCACCGACACCATACTTTATGAAAAGCGTTTTATTAACCATTCTTTCCTTTTGATTTACAGGCTCTTTTGATGTAATCTCGCGGCGACAACCAACCACATCATAAAAAACAGGAGGGGGTTTATGCCCACCGAATCAGCATCTGCAGCTATGGCTATTTTGCGCGACGGTAGCCAGTTCCAATGGTATGTCATTCCGTTATTCGCCTTTGTCGTTTATGTCTATGCCAATGTCATTGAAAAACGCGACTGGAGTCTGGTGTTGGCCGGACTGGCGTTTTGGGGCATGGACTGGTTCAACGAAATCTGGAATGGATTGGTCTTTCATTTCACCAATTTCGCTCCGGTGTGGGGTGCGCCGGGAGACACGGCCTTTCTGATTTTCATCGGGCTGAATATCGAGATCTGCTTCATGTTCGCCATTGCCGGGATCGTTTTCGCCAAAATGCTCCCCAAGGACCGCCACCTGAAAATCCTGGGGATCAATAACCGGATATTCTTTGCTCTGGCGAATTCCATTTTCTGCGTAATCGTTGAACTCTGGCTGAACCATGTCAATGCGCTGACCTGGGATTACGGTTGGTGGAGTGCCAAGGCACCGTTTCTCATCGTCATTTTTGGTTATCTCCACTTTTTCCTGGTCTCCTTCTGGGTGTTCGACATGGAAACCATTCGGAAGAAATTACAGGTTGTGGGAACGATTTACGCCGTGGATGTCGTGGCGATTATTCTGTTTGCGGGAATATTGGGCTGGATTTAGTTGGTCGTATCGTAATCTAAGGCCAGATGAAAATAGCGTTCATCACCGATTTGCCAGGTGTTGAGCATTCTCGTGCGTGGCGATGGTGTCGGAAATTCCGCCCCAAAGCCCGTGAGTCGCGGACTTTTGTCCCCGCCAATGAATGTGGGAACCAGCGTCAGGTAAAGCTCATCAACGGCTCTGGCGAGGAGAAATTGACGAAAAATCTCACCGCCACCTTCGACTAAAAGTGTGTTGATACCGCGCCGACCCAAATTCTCCAGGATGGCGTTGATGCCATCTCCATTTGCCTGTTCCAGTGCTGATATTTTTTCCCAATCCACGTCAGGAGGTAATTCACTCGTGTGTGAATTTGGCGAAAAAATGACCACTGGTACGGGTGGGGTGGCATGGAACAGCGGTTCATTAAACGTGAGACTTTTGCCGCTGGTAATGATGCTGTGCAAGGGTAGATCGTTCCGCATTAAGCCACGATGTGGCTTGGGGTAGTGTTTGAATGTGGTACCGCCCATGATAACGGCATCCGCCAAGTCACGCACCCGTAGAAGATGCTCCATATCCGCATCCGAGCTGATCCGGACGAAACGCGTGGCATCAGCCGGTCCCAGACGACCATCCAGTGAGGTGGCAAAAATGGCGATGACTTTGAGGTTATTCGACATAAGGATTAAAAAAGCTTCCGTTCCAGCGCGTTTTTCCCGAACATTGTCAAGTTAACCGATACCACATGGGGGTGCGATTATGATTAAATCTTTTTTAATGCGAACCATTTTTACACTGCTCCTTGGAATAACGATATTGCCCGGTGCTACGATATGGCTCGACGGGCGTCTTTCTGACTGGGAAAATATCCCGGTGGCGGCGTCGGATCATACCGGTGATGGGTTACCGGGTGTGGATTTCCTATCGGTTAGCCAGGCTTGTGATAGTGCCCGCCTTTATTTTAAGCTTATGTTCACGGAGCCGCTACTATTACAGGATTACAATGATCTCGCGTTGTACCTCGATACGGACACCAATGCTACTACAGGCTTGATGATTGGTGATCTGGGGGCGGAGTTGGTGTGGCATTTTGGTACCCGAACTGGCCAACAGTATCTCACGGACCCGCCGGAGGACATCATTCAGAGTGATATTGGTCTGATCACACCCCCGACGATCACATCCGATCAATTCGAAATTGCCTTGAATCGCTCAACAGTATTCGGTGGTGAACCGCTCTTCCCTCAGCAGGGTTTTCGTTACCGGGTTGTGGATGACCGAACCAGTGGTGATGCGATTCCCAATGCCACGGCTGGAATACCGGGATCCTTCGCAAATGACACGGCGGTGGTTTGGAACCCCATTTTGCTGGATCATTTTATGGAGGAAACGGTGCGACTCATGACTCAAAACACCCTCTATGACGGCATTTTTGATTCATTGCGCGGACCGGCGCATGCCAGAATCCTACAGGCTTTGGCACCGGAGATCATTGCATTTCAAGAAGTCTACGGCTACTCATCCGAACAGATCCGGCTAAAAGCTACTGAGGTTCTAGGCGGAACCTGGTACGCTTCGGGGATTGATGGTGATGTGGCGACACTCAGCCGCTATCCAATTCTCGGTAGCTGGCAGATTTGGGGACCGGGCCGGATTACAGCGGATTTGATCGACGTGGATAGTGAAAATTGGCCGCAACTTTTGGTCATCAATAGTCATTGGGCCTGCTGTTCCTACGACGCCACACGTCAGAATCAGGTGGATGCAACCATTGCCTGGATACGAGAAGCTGTAGAAGCTGGAATCATCCCGGAAATGACATCCATAATCGTAACGGGTGATCTGAATTTGGTGGGTGATGCTCAGCAATTAACGACACTGCTCACGGGTGACATTCAGGATGAAGCGACCTATGGTGCCGATTTTAGTCCGGATTGGGGTGCTGATTTGATCAATTTATACAGCCCTCATACAAATGATCGGGTTTCCTACACCTGGCGCTCAGATGTAGAATCATTTAGCCCGGGTAAACTGGATTACATCGTCTATTCCAATACGCTAATAGTCTGGAAGAGCTTTATTCTAGACACACAATCCATGACAGCAACAGACCTGGCTGCGTACGGATTAGAAAGCGATGATTCCTATATCGCGTCCGACCATTTGGCACATGTGGCAGATATTAGCCCCGATTATGGGTTTGGTGTTCGAGACAATCTGAAACCACGGGGATACGATTTGATTCAGACTTACCCCAATCCGTTTAATCCGACCTTATCAATCCGGGTGAATTTGCCAATGAACCAATCGGGGCAGATTATCATTTTTGATGTCTCGGGCAGACAGATCAAAGAATTGCCTGTTAGCGGTGAACAAACCCTGTCCTGGGATGCCTCCGAGTTTTCGAGTGGCATCTATTTGATTCGATTATTGGTTGGCAACCAAGTGTTAGGCTTTGAGAAGGTGGTTATGGTGAAGTGAGTGAATGCGTCGGAAAATCAAATTCATCGTGAAATTCAGAAACCAGCGGATACACAATAATCCACCACCAACGCTCCCACTAAAACCGGCAGATAAAAGAATGAGGTAATCATCACCTGTTTGGCGGTGTCACGATTTTTACGGATTGCCATGAGTACTGATTTGTAGAGAAACCAGAGTCCGATGAGCGTACTTCCTGCCAGAAATATCCAGCCCAAATGAACCGCCATGGTCATCCAGACTGAGCATGCAACCAGTGCGGCCGCATAAAACACCACTTCAAAGGCCAGACGATTGCCCTTTTTATCCACGTTGGGTAGCATGATAAATCCACCTGCCGCATAATCTTCCCGATACAGCCAGGCGATGGCGTAAAAGTGGGGCATTTGCCAGAGGAAAAAGACCAGAAAAATGGCCAGCGCTTCCCAGGCAAAATGGTTTTGAACCGCCATCCAACCAGCCAAAGGCGGCAGCGCGCCGGGGATTGCTCCAACAAAGGTATTGAGCGTCGACTTGCGTTTCATGGGCGTATAGACGAAAATGTAGAGGGCGATGGTGAGTCCGCCCAGAAAAGCGGTGATAGGATTTAAAAAGATCACCAAAACGGTTAACGCGCCCAGTCCGAGCAACACACCGAAATTCAGCGCTAAAATGGGAGACAGACGTTTTGACGGTAAAGGTCGTCCGGCCGTACGGTTCATTTTGGCATCGACATCCGCTTCCCAATAATGGTTCAGTGCTCCAGCCGACCCGGCTGCCAGGGCTGTTCCCAACAGTAACCAAAGCAATGGCATCCAGGAAATGACGCCACGCGAGCCCATGAGGAATCCCATAAAGGTGGTCATCAAAATGGCGAGCATGATGCCCGGTTTGGTCAGGTCCAGATAATCAGCAAAGGTCGAAGGCGTTTTGAGTCGAACGCGTCCCATCAATTCGTTCCGGTGCTAAATTTGGAAACGCGTATCAAAGATTCCGTCGGCACGATGATAAAATTTTTTGGGGTGGCGATTGGGTCAATGGTTACACGGCGGGTTCAGAGTTGATAGGTAGTGAGCCACCCGTCGGATTCGAACCGACGACCTATGCTTTACGAAAGCATTGCTCTACCAGCTGAGCTAGGGTGGCTTGTCAAAAAAGGCGCGGAAATATAGTCGGGTGTATTTCTCATTGCAAGATTGAACAAATCCTGAGCCCTGTGAACAGAACCTCCAGCGGTTGACAGGGTACAAGTCTTTCGCCAAACATTTCACTGAACAGGTGTGCGAATTCTCACAGGGGGGCAATTCGGGTTATGTACAATATCTTGCGGTTAAACCGATTGACCGCACAACAAATTTGGTTTTGGACTGTAATTTGTACGACCAGAGCCGGGGCATTACGACGATTGAACGGTATTGAATAAATTGAAGTAGCGCCTAATTTATAGGGAAAGATCTAAACATTCATACTTGACGGTATTCCAATATGATGAAGCCAATCAAAAAATCACCGATCTTCCATAAGCAACGCCGTTTCGCAATTTTGACCGATATTCATGGGAATATCTTTGCCCTGGACAAAGCCCTTGAAATCGTGAAGGACTATCCGGATGTAGATCAGGTGATCTGTCTGGGGGACTGTTTTGCACTCGGTAGTTCTCCCGTTCAAGTGCTGGAGAAACTTCAGGCACTTGATAATTGCGTTTTCATCCGGGGCAATCATGATCGTTACCTGGTGGAACGCATCTGGGAATACGACCGGCCCACGATTGAAGGCATGGACCCGGATGATCCGGTCTGTATTGGTATTATCGCGGACGAAAAATGGACTGCCGAGCAGTTGGGTCAGGCTGGCACCGATTTCGTTCAAAGCATGCGCCTTAGTTATTTTGAACATATCAACGGGACTTATGTGGAATTTACCCACGCCTGGTTTGGTCGTGACGATATGCCGCCCACACTTGAAGAAGGACGGCAGTGGCGAAATCACGCGAATCAACGCCACCCCAATTCGAATCGCTATATTTTGGTTCATGGACACACCCACCTGCCCCGGCAGGAATCCATCGGGAATTTGAGTGTATTTTGTCAAGGCTCCACCGGGTTACCCTTCGATGAAGACCAGCGAGGCTCTGTTGCATTTCTCACCGTGGCACAGGATGACATTCAATGGGATGTCGTTCGGTTCGAATACGATCTTGAGAAAGCGATCAATCACATGATCAAAACCAAACCACCATTCTATCAAAATCTGGCCAATACATTGCGTTATGCCGGTGTCCACAACGACTTAGATTCTTGATTTTATTCTGATTTAACAATATCTCCTACAGGTGGTGCTTGCGACCATTCGGACCGGCGGTTATTTTGTCCGCTGAAATGGTACTCAGATGACTCATATTTACCTTGATTACGCGGCAACCACGCCACTTCACCCCCAGGTAATTCACGCGATGACGGATGTCATGGAACACCTGCACGGGAACCCGTCCAGCATTCATCACGACGGACGTCTGGTGAAATACCGATTGTCACAGGCCAGAGATGCGGTTGCTGCGGGAATTGGGGCACAGGGAAATGAAATAATTTTCACCAGTGGCGGGACTGAGGCTGATAACCTGGCGATTAAGGGTCTGGCGCGGGCGTATCAGGATAAGGGTCGCCACATCATCACCAGCCGGGTTGAGCACAAGGCCATTGCTGCAAGTTGCGAATGGCTGGAGCAAATGGGTTTTAAAGTAACCCGCCTTGAGACCGATCAGTATGGTATTGTTGCTCCGGAAACTTTGCAAAAGGCGTTACGACCGGATACCATTCTGGTGAGTCTTATTTGGGTCAATAATGAATTAGGCAGCATCAATCGAATCAGGGAATTGGGTGAAATTGTCCATGAACACGGCGCTATTTTTCATGCGGATGCCGTCCAGGCACTAGGGAAAATCCCGATTGATGTCGCGAATTTGCCGGTGGATGCGATTAGCCTCAGCGCCCATAAAATTTATGGTCCTAAGGGAGTTGGTGCACTGTGGCTGCGAAAGGGAGTCGCGCTGAATGCGTTGATAAGCGGCGGCGCGCAGGAATCCAATCACCGCGGTGGGACGGAAAATTTGACGGGAATTGTTGGTTTTGCCGCTGCAGTGGAATTAATGCGTCAGGATTTTAATCAACATACCCGTGAGATGGCGACACTCATTACAAAATTGGAATCGAAACTTGTTGAGCTTCCGGGGATTCAGGTCAATACGCATCCGGAATGGCGAGCGCCGGGGATTTTAAATTTCTCAATCGCGAATATTGATGGTGAAAGTTTGTTCATAAACCTGGATCGCGCCGGTGTTGCCATTTCCAATGGCTCTGCCTGTTCCTCCGGTGCTCAACAACCGTCCGAAATATTAGCAGCTATCGGGTTATCCAAAGATTTAGCCCGTGCGACTTTAAGGGTTTCAATCGGTCGAGGGACAACGAGCGACGAAATGGAGTCATTCGTGGGAATACTCAAAAACGAAATACACAAACTGCAGAATACAGATAGAAATAGAAGAGTAAGTGCTTAATCAAATTGAAATAAATAATAGACCCGATAACCCGAAACCCAAAATTGTGGTCGCCATGAGCGGTGGCGTTGACAGCTCAATGGCCGCGAAACTATTGGTGGATGCCGGGTTTGATGTCGTTGGCATCACCATGAAACTCTGGGGTTATAAGGATTCCGGTGGAAATCTGGTGGAGGAGAGCAATTGTTGCTCGCTGGATGATATTCACAACGCCGCCATCGTTTGCACCCAGTTAGGGATTCCCCATTACACCCTGGATTACTCGGAAAAATTCAAAGAGATCGTCATTCAAAATTTTGTGGCAGAATACAAACGCGGCCGTACTCCGAATCCCTGCGTCATGTGTAACACCGAGATGAAGTGGCGAGCCCTATTGGAAAAGGTGGACGATCTGGAAGTCGATTACATCGCTACGGGTCATTATGCCCGAAAGGTCCAGGATCCGGCTACCGGCACCTGGCGGGTAGCACGCGCCAAAGATTTGAAGAAAGATCAGTCCTATGTGCTGTGGGGAATCAACCCGGATGGGTTAGCACGGACGATTTTTCCTCTGGGTGACCTGACTAAAACCGAGATTCGTGATCTGGCTGAAAAGGCAACCTTGCGCACGGCTCACACGCCGGAAAGTCAGGATATCTGTTTTATTCCGGATAATGACTATCGACGATTTTTGAAAGAAAAGCATGCCGTCGAGTTGGTTGATGTCGCACCGGGAGACATTGTGGACATGACCGGGAAAAAACTCGGTGAGCACGATGGCATTCCGTTTTACACGGTTGGCCAGCGCAAAGGGCTCGGCATCGCAACCGGTGAACCGATGTTTGTGACGCAGATAGATGTGGCTTCCAATACCATTCGGGTTGGTCATCGCAGTGAAACACTTTCGGATACTTTTTTGGTTGAAGACCTGAATTGGTTCGATCCTGTAGCTGAAGATGTCCCGGTTCGTGTATTCACGCAAATCCGCTACAACCACCCGGGCGAGTGGGCGACATTAACCCCTGAGTCAAATGGATTGGCACGCGTCGTCTATGATGTTCCTCAGGCGGCCATCACACCGGGACAATCGGCGGTGTTTTACCAGGACGACAGGGTGTTGGGTGGTGGACATATTAA
The DNA here is from genome assembly GCA_001872685.1 of Fidelibacterota bacterium CG1_02_48_14. Lineage (GTDB taxonomy): Bacteria > Fidelibacterota > UBA8477 > UBA8477 > UBA8477 > UBA8477. The sequence goes on along the minus strand of MNWS01000230.1, from coordinate 14,795 downwards.
AGAAGTGGTGTTTGAAAAGAAGCTGGTTGGAGCTTAGGGCTTGTATTTTTGAATTGATGTTTTTCGAGCGTGCTTCGACGAGCTCAGCAAGACACTCGAAAAATATTCTACGGAAATTGAAATTTTCCGGTTGTCACCCCCCAAAGGGATCCCTACGGGGCTGAGCTTTGCCTGTCCGGCTCTCGACGGATCGAAGGGCAACTGGATATTTTTTGGAGTCGTAAATGAAATCATTGGGCGTGGCCATCATGGCCGCCGGTAAGGGCACGCGCATGCAGAACAAGGATGTACCGAAAGTTTGCAATCTTCTGAACGGCCGAACATTAATTGAATATGTCGTAGATCAGGCGCGGGAATTAAATCCGGAAAAAATTGTGGTGATTGCTGGCCACATGCGTGAGCAGGTCGTCAAGGCAGTGGCGGGACCTGGTGTCTATTTCGCCATTCAGGAGCCCCAACTGGGGACCGCTCATGCGGTGGAGATGACGCGTCCTGAATTCGAGGGCTTCGAAGGTGACATTTTGGTGCTATCCGGGGATGCGCCATTACTCAGGATGAGTACCTTGAAACGGCTGATCACCACTCACCAGCAGGGAAATTTTGCCGCAACGATGCTGGTGGCAGATGCGCCGGACCCAATCGGATATGGACGGGTACTTCGAACGGATACCGGGCTGTTTGACCGGGTCGTGGAACACAAGGACGCTACGGAGGAAGAGCGAAAAATATCCGAGATTAACTCAGGGATTTATGTGTTTGACGCCATAAAACTCTTCGAAAATTTAGCCAAAGTGGGGAATGACAATGCCCAAATGGAATACTATCTTCCGGACGTTCTAACCTTCCTGAAAAATCAGGGAGAACAGGTTGCCGTTGAAATGGCCGAAACTTTTTCTGAAATTCATGGTATCAACACCGTGGAACACTTACGGGAAGCGGAACGGATTTTGGCGCAACGCCGGGAGGCATGATAAAATGCAACGATTAACGAAATGGGGTATCACCCTGATCACGCTGCTACCGCTATTAGCGATGGGGCAATTACGCAGTGAAAGCCCAACGGGCACCCACTTGCGAGATCAATTGGGTTTGCCGAGTTATACCAGCAATGGCCTGTTATTGGGCTTTATTGATATGTCGAGAATCGAGTTTCACAACAGCTACAGCCTATCCATGTTTTCTTCAGGCGGGCAGACCCAATCCCAGGGAATGCTCATGAGTCAATTCAGCTATGCCCTGAATCCAAAGTTATCCCTTGGTGGTCGGATCGGTTATTTGCACTCACCATTTGGTCAATTTGGGACAGGCGTTGGGACCAACAGCAATTCAGCGCAAATTTTCAATTCACCCTATCAAAACGGTACGGTGTTCTGGGGCGGTGAAATGTTGTACCGACCCACCGAAAACACATCGCTCTATTTTTCATACAACAATTTTCCGCAACAGAACTATTACAATTACAACCCCCTGCAATGGGGCGGACGATATTAGTCGTTGGAGACATTAATCGGTAAAACCGGGAGAATTCGAGCCATTTACCGTAACCACTGCAATCTGGAGTAAGTTGCTTCCATGCCATTTTTGAATCAGCAACGCAGCCGACAAGTACGACGCAGCACGAAAAAAAATCGGAAAAAACGCCCCAACCAAATGGGAGACTGGCTTGTTAACCTCTTATTACTGGGGCTTTCGGTTCTGGTTATTTCCTTCATCTGGTCGTTCTGGAATCGCAACACGACCAACGCAGAGGTGCAACGCTCACTGGCAAGTCTGCCCCAGGAGATGGTTGTAAAACCCGAAACACTCAGTGCCGGAAAACCCTATCTCACGGTTAAAGTTGAGATTCTAAATGGCAATGGTGTCAGCGGCGTCGCAGCACAGTATAAAGATTTGATTCGCTCCAAAGGTTTCGATGTTTTGCAGACCGATAATGCAGATCGCTTTGATTATCCCAACACCATGATTCTGATACGATCAACCAACACCGATGCCGGGTATAAGCTGGCTGAAGAGTTGGGGATAAATAAATCACTGGTGAAATTAGCTCCGGATCCCAATCTACGACTCGATGCAACATTGATCCTGGGTAAAGATTATGCTGTCGTTCCGGCGTATCAGAATGTTCAAAATTAGCCGAAAAGTCAAGACGCGCTGTCCGTTTGCTCGCATTACACAAATTACGATTCACCCCTAAAAATATTTTGCAATAAGCCCAAGGGAGGGTTATTCATTCGCCATGTTCGAAAAAATTGAAATCCCAAAACCAACACTCGAAGAATCACTGGAACTGGCCACCCACATTGGTCAATTAGCCCTTGAAAAAAAAGCGGAAGATGTCCGGGTTCTGAATGTCCACAACCTGACATCCATCACGGATGTGTTCGTGATTTGCTCAGCGAGTTCCGATGTTCAGGTCAAAGCCATTGCCGACCATATTCTGGATGAAATGTCCCCGTACGAACGACCCTGGCACAAAGAGGGCTACGAATCACGGGAATGGATTCTGCTGGATTACGTCAATGTCGTCGTCCACATTTTTCATGACTCCGCACGGAAATATTATAATCTGGAACGACTCTGGGCTGATGCTGAAGTAATTGTTCTGGAAGATACAGATGGGCCGGAGGATGGACTTCCGGAATCTGAAAAACCGCTTTTTGATGAATGAAAAACTACCTCGAAAAGAAGATTGCCGCACGACTTGAAGAACTAAACTGGCCAGCCTCTGATCTTCAATTATCTCGCCCAAAAAAAGCTGAAAATGGTGACTGGTCAACCAGTGTGGCCATGGGGCTGGCACGCGTGGCCCGCCAGGCACCTCTAAAAATTGCCGAGACCATTTTAACCGGAATTGATTTTGATCCGCATATCGTGAGTCGCTATGAAATTGCGCCACCCGGATTTATCAACTTCTTTCAGGCACCCGATTTCCTGGCGCATCAAATTCGTCAAATTGTGGATTTGGATCATCAGTATGGTCGCAACGAAATCGGGAAAGACCTCAAAGCACAAGTCGAATTTGTTAGCGCGAACCCCACCGGACCGCTAACGGTTGGCCACGGTCGTCAGTCTGTTTTGGGCGATACACTGGCAAGCATTCTCGAGTGGTCGGGCTACGAAGTAACCCGGGAATACTATTTCAATAATGCCGGTCGCCAGATGCGTAAACTCGGAGAATCTCTTCGGGCACGGTACCTCACACTCAAAGGTGAACCAACAGAACTCCCCGAAGATGGTTATCAGGGCGCATACCTGATTGAAATTGCCCGAGAACTCCTGGTGCAAAAACCAGAGCTGTCCGACACCACGGACTTGAAAGTATTCAAGGAATATGCTGAAACAGGTATTTTCCAGATTATCAAGGATACGCTCGCTCGAATGGGCATCATTCATGATGTCTTTTACAATGAAAATTCACTGTATGATGATGGCAAAATCGAAGAAGTTTTGTCATTGTTACGCCAAAAGAATCTGGTTTATGAAGGCGATGGCGCGACATGGTTTAAAACCACTGGATTGGGGTTCGACCAGGATCGGGTGTTGGTCAAGTCCACCGGTGAACCAACCTATCGTCTACCGGATATGGCGTATCACCGGGAAAAATTCAAACGCGGATTTGACCTGATTGTTGATGTTTTTGGGGCGGATCATCAGGATACCTATCCGGATGTTCTCGCGGCGTTGAATGTCATGGGATTTGACACCGAAAAAGTCAAAGTCGTGATTCACCAATTTGTCACACTTATGCGTGGTGATGAGGTGGTGAAAATGTCCACCCGCAAAGCTGAATTTGTGACTCTGGATGAGTTGCTGGACGAAGTTGGTGTTGATGTCGTTCGCTATTTTTACATCATGCGCAGCGCCAACAGTCACCTGAACTTTGACCTCGACCTTGCCAAAAGACAAACGGAAGAAAATCCGGTTTTCTATCTTCAGTATGCCCACGCCCGCATCGCAAGTATTTTGCGTAAGGCTGAGGAACGAGGCATCACCTTCGACGAAACCGTTGATCTAAGTCTGCTTGTGGAACCAGAAACCCTGGCGTTGATCAATGAGATGCTGACATTTCCCGAGATGATTGTTCGATGCCTGCGGACTTTGGAAATTCATCATTTGCCCACCTATTTGTATTCACTGGCAACAGCGCTGCACAAGTTCTATACGGAACAGCGTGTCATCAGCGAAAATATCCCCCTGTCTCAGGCGCGCTTGTTTTTACTGAAAGCGGTCAAGTTGACATTGAGAAATGGTCTCGAAGTATTGGGAATCAGCGTTCCCGAACGCATGTAATTTCACGCTTTCCGAACGATTTTTTAAAACAACAACAACAATACTTTTGATTGATGATTAAGCTGAAGTGCTGTCGGCTTTGGCACGCGTACGGTCTTTCGTGCGGCTAAGTTGCCGAAACAATGCCCACCACAAGAGTGCCGCGATCACTGCAAATTCATTTGCAACGCCCCAGTACCAGATTATTCCAACCGTAAAATAAATGACACCAATTGCGATCCATCCAATGGTCTTAATCAGGTGTAATTTTTGGTCTTGGTAAACGAAGATTGGCATGGGTAAACGATACGCTTGGACACTCGCATTTTCAAGGCTGCAAAATGATTATCCTGTGGGAGCTGAAGAATCGAAAGATTAGATTGAAAACACGCAACAACGCGAACACTCCATGCTTTGAAATTCGGTGAAATCATATGTTTGAAACACCTTCTGACGACCAAAAGCATCAAAACGATAAACCCCAAAACCCGGTGGTTGACGCCAAGACACCCTTTCTGATCCATCGGCGCCAGTTTGTCAAAGGGATAGCTGGTACCGGTCTCGCGCTGGCATGGTTTGGAGTTTTTCCCGCCAAAGCGCTTGCGAGACTGGCACAGGAAAATGCAAACCCAATTCCGAAAAATTGGTGGTTTGTTCATGGTTCTGATTCACACAGCAACGCCGGTCCGGACATTGATCCCATGGAGGTGTTCCTGAGTGATGTGAAAAAAGCATTCCCCCAGACGGCATTTCTCATCGACACAGGTGACATTACGGAACACGGATGGGAAGAGGAATTGGACCGCAGTCGGGCAGCAATTGAGAATACATACGACAAACCGGTTTACGCGATCATGGGAAATCATGATGCACGTTGGAGTCGGGCTGGACGTTATGCCTTTCGGAATCGGTTTGGCGATATTCATTGGGTTATCGAGCAGGAAAACCTGGCGGTTATTTTACTCGACGGGAGTGTCCTGCTGGAGCAATACGGCCACATTGATCCGTCCGAGCTGGTCTGGTTGGAAACCCAGCTCAAAAAACTCGGGGGAAAGGCTGCGATGATCGGTTTCCATCACCCCCCTTGTGACCCGGCGCTGTTTCTGGATTCGGACCAAGCACTCTTCCGGCTGCTGGCTCGATATAATGTCTTGGCGGTGTTGGCGGGACATATCCACGCACGTTCCGACTACAAGGTCAATGGCATTCAGGTCGTCACAAGTGGTGGTGTCGTCTCGCCGAAAGCCGTTTATTGCGCCTGGGAAATTACAGGTGAAAATGCCGTTTTATACGAGCGTAATCCGGTCAAGAATGAAATCAGGAAAGTTTTGTCCATTCCATTGAATCCACGTCAGCGCGGCATGACAATGGGACCATTGGATGAATTGAAATCGCGGAAAATTTTTGGAAAATGGCACCTCTCGGCACCCAATGAATCATGGTCCGCAGGTGTTGATGTCATGCTGAATGGCAAATTAATGGACACAACATCACTCGTTGCTGTCCATTCAAAGAAATTGAAACTGGAACTGAAGGACCTTTCATCCGGACATTACGAGATTGCCACGATTGCTCCAAAATTGGGTGTGTCGGACATGCAATGGCGTTGGGGTGACATCTATAAAAAGCCGGATGACAGTGTCAAATTACGATGGGAAATCACGTTGCCGGCGGGTATTCAGAGTAAACCGGTTATTTATAAAAATCGGGTAATAATCGGAACCAATAGTGGCGTTCTTTATGCCCGGGATGTGACCTCCGGCAGTTCCATTTGGGAATATAACAGCGGAGCGGACGCTATTTTGAGTAGTCCGGTTATCCATAGAGATCGGCTTTATTTTGGGACAATTGGAGAGTGCATCGTTTGCCTGGATCCGGCGACGGGTCATGAGATTTGGACATCCCCGGTTGATGGGTCGGTCATCGCCACGGCACGCATCGCCGGAGAGTCGCTGATTGTCGGCACCGGCAAGGGCTGGATGTTAGCGCTGGTCCCTGAAGATGGAACCATACGCTGGCGATATAAGGTGGGGAATTTGATCAAGGCGACACCGGCTTACGATGGCGCCAATCTTTATTTTGGTGCCTGGGACGGTAAGTTTTATGCTGTAAATGCCGCAACGGGCACAGAGGTTTGGGTTAAGGAAATGACCACACCTCACCTGTCCCCGGCGACATGTAATCCGGGTGCGTTGGACGGTCGAATTATCGTAGTAACCCACGATTATGCAACGCATTGCCTGGATAGCAAAACCGGCGATGAGTTGTGGAGATTCCCGCAAGGTTACGACAAATTTGATTGGCAGAGCCCGTTGATTGCGAAAAGTAAACCCAGTTACTCGTCACCCGTTTTCTACAAAGGTGTTGCCTATATGACCAGCATAACCGGGCATGTGGTAGGATTTGATGTGGTCACGGGTGAACAACGCCTGGAGCTTGAAATCGGTGAAGATATTTTTGATTCGTTCCCTGTTCTGGTGGAAAATCAATTTTACTTCGGGACCCTGCGGGGAAAATTTATCGGTGTAAATCTCGATACGGGAAAGTTGAGCAGAGCCTATTCTTTGGGTCCGGACTTCATTTTCTCGCCACCTGGTTTTGGAGAGGGTGCTATTTTTCTTGGAAACATGGGTGGTCGGTTGGCATGTTTTGGGGAATAGGGGATGATATTTAACCTAGGCTGAATTTAAAAAAACATCTGAATCTTTCGCGCTTTGCTTTCAGTGAATGTAAGCGGAGAAGACACGATAGGACGGAATCCAGAGCAACAAGTATTGACCTGGAAGGGTTCCATGAATAACTGATGGAGACCACAGGTTAAAACAAACAAGGAGAAAATCAATGGATGCAGAAAAAGTGGTTTTGGATGCGATGAAAGCGGCCGCGAAACCGTTGAAAGCCGGTGACGTGGCGGAGTTGACAGGAATTCCCAAGGACGAAGTCACCAAGATTATCGGTAAACTGAAAAAGGCAGCGAAGGTGGAATCGCCCAAAGCCTGTTATTATGTGGTGAAATAGTCACGGACATACGACGAAGGCTCGATTTACAGATCAGATTGAATAGCAATTTAGCTTCGTACAGACTGTCAGAGCGCTCTTCAATATTAATTGCGTTTTGGCAAAAAATATTTCGGTTCAAGAGACAACCTCCATGATATGGGACGTCTAAATGGCAGAGTGTAAAAGGAGAGAAGATCATGAAACCGAAACAAATAAAACTAACCAGCCTGACAGCCATAGCGATAGCCATCCTGTTCAATTTTATAGTGATCACCAAAGTTGTGACTGCCAATTCCGTTACCTATATGCTGTTTGATGTAGAAATGAGTAACCCGGCAGAATTTGATCGCAACTTGATGGAGAGTATGCAAGCCCTTGATCAAACCGCCGGTAATTCAGTTGAAACAGGTGTGGTAACCTTCCACATGCCGGATGGAAACCACATTCAAACAGTGATGGGAATAGAAGATGTACGCAATGTCCTAAGCGGAAAAATGCGCTACAGCGACTTTATCGGGAATTGTGTGACGGTTTTGTAAGACATAATAACAGTCGTTTTTTCGATACAAAATCCTGGACTACGGTTCAGGATTTTGTGTTTAATGCGAAATAAATATTTTGATTATTCAGGGTGAGCGTTGGCGGATAGACATAGGCAAAGCAAGAATACACAACAGGTTAGAATATATTTCCGGTTCGTTTGGGCTAAAGAAAATCGTTTGCACTAACTCCTGCTGCCGTTTACAATTGTCGGCTGCGATTTCGCAGGGTCTTGCTATTTCTAATCTATTTTTATAGGGGCTTTATGCGAGTTGAAAAATCTTGGACAACACATTTTGGCTGAGTTTCACAACTGTGATTCTGAAGTCTTAAACAACACCGAGCTTATTGAAAAACTGATGATTAACGCCGCCGACAAAAGTGGCGCTACAATCGTCAACTCTATTTTCCACACCTTTAATCCATGGGGTGTCAGTGGTGCAGTCGTTATCACTGAATCCCACCTCACAATCCACACCTGGCCAGAATTTGGTTACGCTGCCGTCGATGTTTTTACCTGCGGTGAAGACGTTGATGCCTGGGTCGGTTTCAAGGTATTGCAGGAAGGCCTCAAGTCTGATCGCTATACCACCGTACTGATCAAGCGCGGCATTGTCAATCACGACCAGGTCATCCCTGGATTCGTGATGCGTCCAGAAGTCAGAGAATTTGAAGCGGAGTATGCCTAACATGAAAAGCGTTTTCCCAAAAATGGATGTCTATTTTTTTGTACAAGGTAACGCAGAAGGATTTACACCGTTAAATGCCTTCGATGGTGCCTTGCTAAGTGCCGGTGTGGGCAATACCAATCTGATTAAGCTCAGCAGTATTCTCCCCCCAAATGCACAAATGATTGAACCATTCGTTTTGCCACAAGGCGACCTGGTTCCAGTCGCCTATGCCTCTAAATCATCAGACATCACCGGCCAGATTATCTCCAGCGCCGTTGCCATTGGAATTCCGGAAGATGATACCCATGCGGGTGTCATTATGGAATATTCTGTTGGCGGCCGCAGAGATACGGCGGAATCTATCGTCCGTAAAATGGCCGAAGAAGCGCTGATCTATCGCGGATTGAAAATTAAACGCATCGAATCGATCTCAGCCGAACACACTGTTGAGCGGATCGGGGCAACCTTCGCCGGTGTCGTTCTGTGGCAAAAGCACTAACGCCCGACTTTTTTTTCGAACGACATCCCGGGAAAGCAGCCGGTATCGCTTTTGAGCTCGAATCCATCCTGTATTCCGGCCAAAGTGACTATCAAAAAGTAGACATTCTCCAGACCAAAAATTATGGTCGGGTGATGCTGCTGGATGAGGTCATTATGTTGACGTCGTTCGACGAATTTGTTTACCATGAGATGATCACCCACGTCCCGCTTTCGGTCCATCCCAATCCACGCCAGGTTTTAACAATCGGTGGTGGTGATGGCGGGACGCTGCGGGAAGTGGTGAAACATCCGTCGGTGGAGCGGGCGGTGTTGGCTGAAATTGATCAGAAGGTTTTGGATGTCTCCCGGGAATATTTTCCGGAAATCGCCAGCGGTCTGGATCATCCAAAATCCGAACTCCAGATCGGCGACGCCCTGGACTACATTCAGGACCAGGAAAACCAGTTTGATGTTATTCTTTCGGATTCCACCGACCCTATCGGTCCGGCAGTGGGTTTATTCGAACAGCCCTTCTATCGTAATGTGTATAATGCCCTGACGACAAACGGTATCTTTGTAGCCCAATCCGAATCGCCATTCTGGGACCCGGAAATTGTCAAAAGTATTCACGAAAATCTGACCGCGATTTTTCCGGTTGTCCGCTTTTATACGGCTTTCATTCCAACCTATCCCAGTGGTATGTGGTCGTTTGTGTTTGCCTCAAAGGGTCTGGATCCTCTGAAAAATATGCGCCATGATGCCACGGCAACATTTCAGGAATCATTGAAATACTATGCTCCGGATGTGCATCACGCGGCATTCACGCTTCCCCAGTTTTTTAAAAATCTCATTCGATAGAAGAAATCAATATGTCATATCAAGTTCAACCTTCCACATTACGCTTTTTGTGGGCTGATACACCTGCAGCCGAGGCTGATATCATCATCGTCGGTTTCCCCTTCGATGGAACCACCAGCTACCGCGCCGGTACGCGTTTTGGGCCCAACGCGCTGAGGGAGGGCTCATGGACATTGGAGGTGTACAGTCCACACCTCGACCGATCATTAACCGGTATGAAAATCGCCGATGTTGGTGATTTGCCATTGCCACCGACTGGTTCTGAACGGGTGACGCAGATGATCTACGAGTATTGTTCTACCCAAGTAAAAGCCGGGAAAAAACTGGCTGGTATCGGTGGAGAGCACTCGGTTTCATACGGACTGATCAAAGCCTGTTTTGACAAGTATCCTGATTTGCAGGTGTTTCATTTTGATGCCCACGCCGATTTACGGGAAGACTGGATGGGCGAACGCTGGTCCCATGCTTCCATCATTAAGCGCGTTTTGGATTTCTTACCGCCGAATCGCCTCACCCAGTATGGTATTCGGTCCGGGACCCAGGATGAATTCACCTGGATGCGAGCCAACAACACACTGGTGGAAAATCGCGACGAACTGATTCACCGGATGAAAAATGCCAATGCGCCGATTTTTATTACCTTCGACCTGGATTTTTACGATCCGGCTTATTTCCCGGGAACGGGAACACCCGAACCGGGTGGTGGATCACCCCACGAGATTTTTTCAATTTTCAATGAAATTAAAAACGACATCAATTTAGTTGGTTTCGATGCACTGGAATTAGCGCCGCAATTTGATTCGTCAAATGTATCAGGCGTTTTGGCAGCCAAGACCCTCCGAGAGCTGTTGCTGCTGTTCTGATTCTCGGGTAATGCACATGTAGCTGACAAAAATGTTACCCGCCGACTGGTGAACAGTGACCGGTCGTATTCGGAATATTTCTTAATCTCAAATGACTCGTTTGGAAAGTGGATGGCTTTCAGCCCCGCGCTAATTTTTTACCGGAAGCTCCAGGCAGAAACTGTTTCCTTTGGGTGTATTCGCTTCTACCCACACCCGACCGCTGTGCGCCATAGCAATACGCCGGGCAATCGCCAATCCCAAGCCGCGACCGCGTCGCTTGGTCCCATTATCCAATTGTACCCGCCGCTGAAAAATTTCTTCATGATTCGCGACCGGAATCGTTTCACCAAAGTCTTTCACGCGGATGATCACGTTACCACTCTCAAGTTTTTTACCCTGAAGGATGAGTTTGTGACCGTCGGTGGCGTACTTAAGGGCATTACTGATGTAATTGCGGAAAATTTCCGCGATGATCGGATGTGCCTGAACCACCAGTCGGTCCGGTATTTCAAAATCCACGGACAATTTCGCTGTTCTCAAATCACCACTGAATTCAGCCACCACATCGCGCAGCATCCTGGCCAAATCCAGGTCGGATTTTTCCAGTTCCTCGCCCAGCGTGACGCTGGATAAGGCGGTGGCATGATCGATCACATTTAACAGATTTTGGCTGCTTTCCCGAATAACGGAAAGCATCTCATTGTTGCCAGATTCTGCAAGCATCATTTTGGACATGCCCTCAATGACACCAGCCGGGTTTTTTAGATCGTGGGTAATCACATCCAGCAGCAATTCCTTCATGTTGTTGGCTTCTTCCAACTGCGTGGAAAGGTCGCGATAACGTCGTTCCGATTTGCGCAACCGCTCTTCGGCAGCTTTTAACAAGGTGATATCCCGGGAAACTCCCATAATCCCAATGGGGTGACCGTTCTGGTCTTTAAGAACCGATGCGGACAACAGTGCCGGGAATATTTCACCATCCTTCCGCTGATTCTGAACCTCGGTCACATGCCGACCCTGCAACTGTGTCAATTCATGCGTACGCGATCCGGCATCCGGATCCACATAAAGCTGGTCGATTTGCTGCCCCAGCATCTCCTCCCGTGTGTATCCAAATATCTCGGTTGCCGCCCGGTTGAATTCAATGATTCGCCGGTCGTTATCCACTGCGATGATCATATCAATGGAGCTGTCGATCAGATTGCGGGCATAATCACGGCTGATTTCCAGAGCAGCTTGTGTCCGTTTCAGCTCGGTAATGTCCTGAGAAATCCCCATCACGCCGATTTGATTCCCGGTGGCATCATGTAAAATTGAAGAGGCTAACAGGCTTGGGAAAATTTCACCAGACTGGGTTCGATTATGAATTTCGGCGACACACCGGCCATTTTTAAGGGTGATTTCATGAATATGCCGCCCCTCTTCGACATCAGCATAAAGCAAATTGACGTGTTTCCCGATCACGTCAGCACGACTGTATCCGAAACTCTCCTCGGCGGCGGCATTGAATTCTGTAATCAACCGGTTGTTATCCACGGCGATGATCATATCCAGCGAACTGTTGATAATGTTACGAGAGAAATTACGAGCCACCCGGAGCTCTTTCTCTTTTAAATCTTTGTATAATGCCATCTCGATGGCGATTCGGAGGCTGTTATCGTTAAACGGTTTTAGAATATAGCCGAATGGTTGGGTGATTTTGGCACGCTCAAAAACGGCCTGATCTTCACTTGCGGTCATAAATACAACCGGAATAGCCTGCTTTTCGGAAATTTCAGATGCGGCCTGGATTCCATCGGTTGTTCCCGCCAGCATAATATCCATTAAAACCAGGTCGGGAGATATGTCTCCCGCTTGCTGAATCGCTGCCTCACCGCTTGTGACGGTCCCGGCAATGTCGTAATTCAGATTTTTTAAAAGAATTTGGAGGAGCGCCACCAGTTGTGGATCGTCATCGCAAATTAGAATTCGGGTTCGAGTTTGAGTTCGAGTTTTAGTCATTCTGTTCCCAACGCATTTTTATTGTCGAAATGGCATGGTTGAATTTAATAGGCAAAAACGGATTCTGTAAGCTAATTGACGGATTCATTAAGTGGATATTTATTTTATACTACCCCATGATTAGAAAGCGTCGATTATCTCCGGCCGATTTATAGGGTGTATCCAGAGTTATGACTGCCATGACAAAGCGTTTTTTCCTACGGCTAGAGTGGTGGCAACAGGTCTTAATCATTACCGGCGTTGCAACAGCGCTGATTTTGGTCTCGGGATATTGGGGTGTTTATCTGGCACCAGTAAGGACTTTTCACTTGTGTTGAAGGAACGAGATCATGTGCATCACTGTAGTAATAGCCGGGTCGACGGTAAACGGTCCAATTTTTCGGTTCGGCAGGTGAGGATATTATCTGGTTGGAACAGAGAGTGAAGGGCTTGTTTTTATGCAATTAGGGAACTCTCCCAATACTTCGAGGATACTCTTTATCGCAACACTGTTACTCATTTTAACAACGCGGCTGCCTTTTCTTAGTATCGATTTGGGTTTGGATACCGATGCCTATGGTGTAGTAATTGTGTCAGACCTAATTCGCACGACCGGTGTATACATGGCATCTAGAATTCCGGGATTCCCATTGACAGAATATTTGTACTCTCTTGTAACGCTGTCAAAAAATCCATTTTTGTACAATTTTTTAACTGCATTAATCAGTCTGATCGGCATTGCCACATACGGTTTGATTGTAAAACACCTAATTGGCCGTGATGTGCTGGTATCGATGTTAGCTTTTGCATTGATTCCGGCGATTTTTATTAACAGCACAAACGCAATGGATTATTTGTGGGGATTGACGTTCATACTGATTGCATTTTACTTAGTTCTCATCGGAGTTCCAATTTGGGGAGGTATTTCATTGGGATTGGCGATTGGTGCAAGAATTACGTCGGGAGCCATGTTAATTCCCTTTATTGGCTATCTTTGGTTATCGAAAGGAAGAGGGTCTCAGAACCATAAAAAATCGATAGTTAAGCTTTCCTTTTTTACACTGATAACCGGCCTTATTTGTTTTTTGCCGGTAATTAATCGCTACGGTCCAGCCTTTTTTAATTATTACCATCAGGAATACCCATCTCCATATATAATGATCTACCATATATATAAACTCTTTGGCGTGTTGGGATCGGTTGCGATAGCTCTGGGAATATTTTTTATATATCGCGATCGAAATCTGAAAATCTCATCGCCCGGAAACGAAAATCAAAATAATTTGAAAGCCCTTTCTATAACTTGTGTTGCTGCAATCTTTATCTATCTCCTGGCGTACCTGTATTTTCCAGATCAGGCAGGTTATCTCATACCAATTATTCCCTTCCTGCTGCTGCTCCTTCAAATGAAAATTACCGTTAGACATTATCGAATTTTACTGATGTTGTTTTTACTTTCACCCTTTCTTGTGGGAATTCAAAAGGGATCTGGAATTAAGTTGGGTCCATACGAAAGCCATTTTACACTTAAAGGTCCGACTCTTATAAATCGTGAACTACGCCTCGATCGGAAAAAAAAATTAACAGAAATCATTGTATCTGCTCAAAATCTAAACGACGCTACTAAAATTGTCACGGCATCCTATTACCCACTGTTTCAGTATGCCACTAGATTAAATCCAAAACTTGAAGGAAAATTTGTCGGATTTATGTCAAGGTCGGATTATAACAGGGATTCGCTTTTTACTATTTATTATCTCATAGATGATGTGGCGGAATACAATAAAACCGTTACAGGATTTTCTTTGAAAAACCAAGGTGTAAAAAAATTTTGCGAGTATAAAACTTTATAGGAATCAGAACTCAGCTATTGTCAGAGGCGGATACTACGGAAAAGGAATTATCGACATTTAGCGCTTTTCTTCCCTGTTTATATGGTCTTAGCGGAACGATCCGGAAAGATTAAGAACACCTTGAGAATCCCTTTAATAATCCTCTCAATACTCATCCTGGTTATATCCAGTGCATGGTTCGCCAGTGGGCGGTGGGTTGCATAACCAAGGATTTTTTTAAGGCTTCCTCAATGCCTCCCGATACCCGGTGAGCGTATGATACGCCATGATGAACCGTATCATTGGAAAGGCGATAAAAT
>MNWS01000238.1:25272-27394 GCA_001872685.1 Fidelibacterota bacterium CG1_02_48_14 | reverse complement strand
CAAAAAAATGACTGACTGACATGCGTGTGTAGTTGAGAGCCCAACCGGCTACCACGCTGTAATAGGATAGAATAACGAAGCCGGAGAATACACCCAACCAACCGACAAATTTCCAATTGGTTGAGTTATTGCTCAATTTCCCAAATGCACCTACGGGACTACTCTGAGATGCACGCCCAAGAATGATTTCTGCCATGAATACGGGCATCCCTACGAGCATGATACACGCCAGGTAGATCAGCACAAAAATGCCACCACCATTTTCACCGGTGATGTAAGGAAATTTCCAGAGATTCCCCAAGCCCACTGCAGACCCTGCAGCAGCCAGGATAAATCCCATTTTTGACCCCCATTGTTCGCGTGTTGGTTTATCGGCCACGTTTCATTTCCTTTCCAAGGATAAGTGAATCTCCGGGTGTTGCCCCTTCGACTGTGTAGCGATCAAAATTGTAGAGTTGGGCATCCACATAAGCATCAATTAACCCCAACGTCCAGGTCAATCCCATCATCCAGGCCTGGTCATTTCGCGTTCGGTGATCGGATGTCAGACTTGTCTGGTCATATTCTATTGCGGCATCGCGATACCTGAAAGCGTAGACCGTAAATACACTGGAAAAGAGCACAGCCTTCAAATATTCATGATTGTAAAGTTGACCCGCGCCAGGTATCAGTGAGAAATACAGTGCATGTCTGGGATTACGGGTGGGTATGGAATCTGTCGCGGTGGCGTCATTGGGCTGAGCATTTAAGCCACTGAATGAGAGCAACGCCAGAATAAGGATTCCCTTAATTATTCCAGTCTCCAATCAGGTGAATTGCCGCCGGAATGACTGCAACCTCCATGCGCAAATCGTCCGATTGAAAAATTTCACCATCATAATGCACCGGAATTGGAATCGTACTGGCGAAAATCAACTCAGTCGTGCGATCCAGGTGGACTTCGTTCAGGACATCACCCCGGCCGTTTCTTAATTTCCGAATATTGCGTACGATGCGTCCTTTTTTTAAGGGTTCCACCAGCGCGATGTCCAGTGCCCCGTCATCCATGAGTGCATCAGGAGTCAGGCGAAAACCACCCCCCATGAAGGGTGAATTTCCAATAACCAACTGGAATATAGCGGTGTCAATAATCCCACCATTAAGCTCCAAATGCACAAGAATCGGTTCAAATTTGCGAAAAGCTTTGGCGATGGCAATAATATAAACCTTGTTGCCAGCCATGGTTTGAATCTCATTTCCTTCGAGATTTACTTGTCCATCAAACCCAATCCCCATACCGTTTATAAAATATTTTTGATGATTGATAACGCCAATATCCACCAGTTTCGAGGTGCCGGTTAACATCGTTCTAACCGCCTCGGGAACGCGCCGTGATATACCGGCAGCACGAGCGAGATTATTGATCATACCGGTGGGAATGACTGCAAGTTTGCGAGGGAATTTCAGCAGGCCGGGCAGCAGCGCATTGACGGTACCATCACCACCCAGCGCAACCACGACGTCATCTTTTCCAAACGACTGAATGAGCACCTCATGGTCCGCAACTGCTTCAAGCTGATGAATTTGATAATCAATTTTGGCTCGTTTGAGGTGATACTGAACGACTGGCAGTGCAGCCTGGGCTTTTCCTCGTCCGGCTTCCGGATTAAATATGATCTGGTAAATCATGACAAAGTTATTTATGAGCGATCATTTCGATTTCAACATCGGTTCCAAGAGGCAGTGCAGCTACTTGAACTGTTGCCCGTGCGGGTTTGGAGGCACTCACATAGCCGCCATATATTTCATTCAGCACTGTAAAATTCGATAAGTCTGTCACAAAAATCGTCGATTTAATGACTTTGGTGAAGTCGCTCCCTCCCGCCTCCAGAACGGCAGCCAAATTATGCATAACCTGATGAACA
Organism: Fidelibacterota bacterium CG1_02_48_14; assembly: GCA_001872685.1. Taxonomy (GTDB): domain Bacteria; phylum Fidelibacterota; class UBA8477; order UBA8477; family UBA8477; genus UBA8477. Next base: position 25,490 of record MNWS01000238.1, on the reverse strand, counting down.
CGTGCTGCGAAATCACCATCGACCATTTTGCCGGTCGCCGGGTCAATCGCAATCTGTCCGGAGGTATAGATCATCCCCTTATATTCAACTGCCTGGCTGTAGGGTCCCAGTGCCCGTGGAGCTTTGTCGGTCTCGATGATGGTCTTCATATGGAAAATTCCTTACGGTTTTGTGAAATCTAGCATCAGCCAAAAATCAATTTGAATTCGTATGCATAA
>MNWS01000238.1:22372-25203 GCA_001872685.1 Fidelibacterota bacterium CG1_02_48_14 | reverse complement strand
CCGTCCAATGTCACCATTATTTCTGCCGGAGTTGGTCGCGCGTTGTAGTTAGATGCCATGGCGTAACCGTAAGCTCCGGCTGATCCCAACGCGATATAATCTCCGGCCTTTAGTTCCGTCAATTGCCGGCTATGTGCAAAATAATCACCGGTTTCGCATACCGGACCTACGACATCAACAACATCCCCGCCACCGCGATTTTGAACCGGTATCAAGGCATGATAAGCGCTATACAAACTGGGGCGAACCATCTCTGTCATGGCAGCATCCACAATCACAAATGTCTTGTGGCCGTTGTTCTTCACACCAATGACCTGGGTTAAGAGAATGGCGGCATTGGCGACGAGAACACGACCGGGTTGAATGAAAAGTTCGTATTTCCCGAGTTTGTTGGAGGCGTATTCAGCAAGTTTGCCTAAAAAGGGTGTGGTGTCCATGATGTCACGAAAGGGCGATTCATAATCGACACCAAATCCTCCACCCAAATCGATTTTTGTAATTGAAATGCCTGCCTGCCCCAGCCGTTCGGTAAATTCAACCAGGTAATCAACCAGATCGGTGAAGGGCGCCGGGTTAAGAATTTGCGAGCCAATATGACAATGGATACCAGCGAAATTCAGATTCGGATAAATTGATTGCTCAAGGAAATGTTGAAATACTTCTTCAGCAGGCATCCCGAATTTATTTTCCCGTAAGCCCGTCGTGATTTTGGGGTGTGTCTGCGCATCAATATCGGGATTCAGACGCATCAGTATCACGGCGGTTTTACCCAATTCACCGGCGATTTCGTTCAGCATCTCAAGTTCGAAAGTGCTCTCGACATTGTACTGAGAAACATCAGCCTGCATCGCTGCAACCAACTCGGATCGTGTTTTTCCAATCCCGGCAAATGAAATTTCAGCACCGGTAAAACCGGCCGCTAACGCCAGGTGCAATTCACCACCGGACACAATATCAACGCCCAGGCCACCCTGACGCATCATTTTAAGAACAGCGTGGTTGTTATTGGCTTTCATCGCATAGGAGATGTGAATATTCCGGTCAGCAAATTCCGATTTCAAAGCCAGGATGTTTCGACGCAGCGTGTCCTCGGAGTAAACAAACAGAGGCGTGCCATAAGCTTTACCGAGTTCATCCAAGGGTCGCCCGGAACAGGTTAATTTGTCCGATTGAAAATTAAAAGTCATTGATCAGAACACCTACCAATGAACAGTGAGTTGGCGGTTGGCGAGGGTTTCATCCACCCTGCCAACGGGGGTCGTAAGCGGAGCAGCGTGCACCATCTCAGGATTCTGTTTAATTTCCTCATCAATCTTGATCATGACTTCAACGAAGCGATCCAGCGTTTCCCGGGTTTCACTTTCGGTAGGCTCGATCATGAGTGCCTCTTTCACAATCAGGGGAAAATACATGGTTGGTGCGTGAAATCCATAATCCAGCAGTCGCTTCGCAATGTCCAACGCCTTTACGCCGGCAGCTTTTTGGGTCACTGCGGATAAAACGAACTCGTGCATGCAGGGCAAATCGTAAGGAAGATGATAATACGCCTTCAAGCGATGCATGAGGTAATTGGCATTAATGACTGCTGCTTTGGAAATATCGGTGAGATTATCTTTACCCAACATCCGGATATAGGTCCAGGCACGAACGAGAATACCATAGTTGCCATAGAAACCGTGTAAGCGCCCGATACTGTCCGGGAGGTCAAATTTTAGCGAATAGGTTTCGCCATTTTTATCCACCGTCGGCTTGGGTAAGTAGGGCACCAAACGATCCACCACACCGATGGGACCGGAGCCCGGACCACCACCGCCGTGAGGTGTGGAAAATGTTTTGTGTAAATTGATGTGCGTAATATCGAATCCCATGTCAGCCGGTCGAACAATGCCGATCAGGGCATTCATGTTGGCTCCATCCATGTACACCAGGCCGTCTACACTATGAATCAGTTCCACGATTTGGCTGATATTTTCTTCGAACAATCCCAGGGTGTTTGGATTGGTGAGCATTAATCCCGCTACGTCCGGGGTCAGCTTGGATTTCAGATCTTCAATGTCCACCAGCCCCCGGGCATTGCTTTTAATTTCGCAGACTTCATATCCGGCCATTGCCACCGATGCCGGATTGGTTCCATGGGCAGCATCTGGAATTAATACTTTTGTCTTCTGATTGCCGCGTTTTTCATGGTATTTCCTCATAATCAGGACGCCTGTGAGCTCACCCTGAGAACCGGCAGCGGGCTGCAGCGTGAACCGCTTCATGCCGGTAATGCCACACAAAAATTGCTCAAGCTCATAGTGGATTTGAAGCTGAGACTGGGAGAGCGCTTCCGGTTGTAAGGGATGAGATTCGGCAAAAATCGGTTGTCCGGCAGTCCACTCATTGATTTTGGGATTATACTTCATGGTACAGGATCCCAACGGGTAAAAATCTTTATCAACATGGTGATTTTTTGTGGAAAGATTGGTGTAATGTCGTATCAATTCCGGTTCAGCGACTTCCGGCAGCCGGATAGACTCCCAGCTCCGCTGATAGGTATCAGGAATCAAATCTCCCAGGGGTTTTGCCGGTACATCACAAGATGGCAATGAGGTCGCCATTTGACCTTTAGAACCGCGTTCAATTATCAATTTTGTCATTTAATTTTTTGCTCCACCAAAGATTTAACACTTGCCAAAACCTCATCAAGTTGGGACAGGTCTCTTCCTCCGGCTGTTGCCAGATTGGGCTTCCCACCACCTCCACCACCTAATTTTTGTCCCAATTCCCGGACGATTTCCCCGGCTTTGAGTTTATACTGGGCGATCAAATCGTCCGATACCACGCACACG
>MNWS01000238.1:22022-22359 GCA_001872685.1 Fidelibacterota bacterium CG1_02_48_14 | reverse complement strand
CGTCAATCTCAGTGCCCAGAACACCAACACCGGAACCCAGCCGCCCAATCAGCGCTGTACCAGCATCTTTCAATTCGTCCATGTCATGCGCCGATACGACAGCGGAAATTACTTTGAAATTTGCCACTTCATCGGCGCTATCAACCAGATTGTCGAGACTGGCGGCTGTCATGTGGAACTGCAGGGATTTAAGCTGCTTTTCCAAATCGCGTTTTTCAGCCATTAATGCCTTAACCCGGTCGGATAATTCAGTCTCATCACTGTTCAACAATAATCTGAATTCACGAACGATTTCCCGATCACGACGATCCATCTCTTCGGCTGCGTGACCCGTAAC
>MNWS01000238.1:0-22016 GCA_001872685.1 Fidelibacterota bacterium CG1_02_48_14 | reverse complement strand
GATGCGCCGGACGCCGGCCGCCACTGCAGATTCTGAGGTAATTCGCAATGAGCCAATATCGCCAGTGGCCTGAACATGAATGCCACCACACAATTCAAAGCTGAAATCACCGAATTTAATGGTCCGCACCTCATCGCCATATTTCTCTCCGAAAAATGCCAAAGCCCCTGCCTGTTTAGCTTCATCGAATGTTTTTACAGAAATGGCGGTCTGATCGTTTTTGCGAATCTCCCGATTCACCAACATCTCAATCCGGGTTAGATCCGAGTCACTTACCTTTTCAAAATGGTTGAAATCAAATCGCAGGTGCGTATCGGTAACCAGTGATCCGGCTTGTTTCACATGATCACCCAAAACCAACCGCAGTGCAGCGTGGAGTAAATGGGTCGCCGAATGATTCAACTTAATGGCTTGCCGCCGGGTCGTATCCACGTGCGCCAGAAATGGCTCGTCGTTTATCTCACCGGTAATCAGTTTCACAATGTGTAAAATGCGATCCCCATCTTTTTGCGTATCAGTCACCTTTAGTTCAGTGGTGTCATTCTTGATCAGGCCGGTGTCACCGATTTGACCGCCACTTTCGGCATAAAATGGGGTCTCATCCAGCACGATAACCAATTGGCCATCATGCTCCTGAAAATGACGAATCTGCACCAACCCTTCCGTTTTTTCATAGCCTACGAATTTTGAATGCGCCCCTTCAGAAACAATTGTCCAATCGTCTCCGGATGTTTGCTGGTGTTTAAATTTATGCGCCGCCCGGGCTAATTTCCGCTGATCCGCCATGCGGGATTCAAAATCACCCATATCAATTGTCAAACCCTGTTCTTCCGCCATGAGACGGGTAAGATCAGCGGGGAATCCGAATGTATCGTAGAGCTTGAAAACTTCCTCACCAGACAGCACCTTGGCACCGCTTTTTTGGGCATTATCCACCAGAGATTGGAATATTTCAATGCCCCGATCCAGTGTTTTTGAAAAGGATTCTTCCTCAGATTTTATCACGCGCTCCACATACTCGGAGCGCTCTTTTAATTCAGGAAATGAATCGCTCATCACCGCCGTGACCGTGGCTACCAGCTTGTACAGAAAGGCCTCCCTGATACCCAGCGTTCGACCGAATCGGGCCGCCCGGCGCAAAATCCGTCGCAGGACATAGCCCCGACCATCATTGGCCGGTAAAGCGCCATCCGTTATGGAAAATGTCAACATGCGTATGTGATCAGCGATGACCCGGTGCGCCATACCCTCAAGATTTGACTGGTAAGGAACGCCGGATATTTCAACAATGCTGTCCAAAATAGGTGTAAAAAGATCGGTTTCATAATTGGACGTCTTACCCTGCAGGTAGGCGACAATGCGCTCAAAACCAGCGCCTGTGTCCACATGTTTGGCGGGCAATTCCGTCAATTTTCCATCGGCATCACGATAATTCTGGATAAATACCAAATTCCATAATTCCATAAATCGCGGGTTATCCGTATTAACACCGCGTGTCGGGTCATTCCCGTGAATTTCTTCAGCGCCACCAATGTCAATATGCAGCTCAGAACAGGGACCGCAAGGACCCGTCTCACCCATCTCCCAAAAATTATCCTTATCGCCAAATCGCAGGACATGATCGGGAAGGATGTCCGTTTCACTCAACCACAAGTCGAAAGCCTCGTCATCATTTTTGTAAACCGTAGCGTAGAGTTTGTCTTTGGGGATGCCCCACACATCCGTGAATAATTCCCATGCCCAGCGAATAGCATCCTTTTTGTAATAATCCCCAAAACTCCAGCTCCCCAACATTTCAAAAAAGGTATGATGGTAGGTGTCACGACCGACCTCTTCCAGATCGTTGTGTTTGCCACTGACGCGAATCACTTTTTGTGTATTGTAAGCTCGTGGAGCAACCGGTTTTTCCAGATTCAGAAAGATGTTTTTGAATTGATTCATCCCGGCGTTGGTAAAGAGTAATGTCGGGTCGTTGTAGGGCACAACCGGTGCACTGCGGATAAATTTGTGATCGCGTTTTTTAAAATATTCGAAGAAATCCTGGCGTATTTGACTTGCTGTTTTCATGGCTCACATTATGGTTTCGGATGATGTCATTTTCGGCCTGTAGTATAAAATCGTAACCTGCTTTGTGTAAGTGAATTCCTATATCCGCACGGCATTATCTTGCCCAGAGTCCGGGCGCATTCCTGACTCGGGAAACTCATGTGAATTGGAATAAAATCTTTAGATGAATTAATGGATCGAATGATTCAATATTGTTACCGACTGCACGAACGAGCATTCTGTTTGATTTTCACTTCTTTGCTCTGTAGGTGCAGACAAGCGGTTGCAAAAGGCATCTTTTGCTGGTAAAATGGCTGAAAGTTTTAAAAAAGGTATGAACAAGCTCAATATGAAATATCCAAGCGATTCGTTCGGCCCATTTTTATTGGCACTTTTTTTCCTCAGTATAACCTTCATTTTCATGGGTTGCTGGGGTAAACAGGATCATGAACTCCTACTACCTGAACTGCCCCATTATCAATTAACCGGTACGGTTGTCGACGAAGTTACCCAACTCCCGCTGCCCAATATTCAGTTAGTGGTAAATATGGCGCAATCTCTTTATGCTGTTGAATGGCAAACACTGACCTTGTACACTGATTCCTCTGGTTTCTTTCAAATCGACACCGTTTATCCCGGTAGCTACACCCTGGATTTTTACAGAGCCGGTTACCGTGTTTTGGCTCAAATTATTTTCCAGGCTTACGAAGATCGGGATCTACTGTACACGGTCCCGGAAGCGCTGGAATCTGCTGGTGTGGTTAATCTTGGACAAGAGAATCCCGGCTCCGGTAATCCAAAATTTGCATGGCAGGGTTCAATTCTATGGATAATGGGTGTGTATAAAGGATACATCAACAACCAGTATTATTCGCTGGGCGTGGCGGCATTAATGCATACAAGAATCTCAGGAAATATGATCATTACCGATCACGCTTTTCATAATCCAGCAGCCACCGCGCTTGGAATCGTCAGCACGAACAACAAAATCTACGCATATTATCGGGATCGCGCTGAGCTTATCACACCAAGTACGGGACTCATTACCAGCACGGTCAGTTGGGAAGGGCTGATTTCCGGTTTAACGGTGCGTGAAGGGCAATTCTACACCTCCTGGAGTAATAAAATAGAATCCCGGGGTTCAGACCTCACCAGCGTGAATTCGATTTTAGAAACCAATGCTGAGAATCTTGCGCTGCTCACCAACGATGGTCATCGTTTCTGGGCATTGGATCAGAACCGGGATTGGGTTGTGTCAATTGATTCTCTCGGAACGATAGTCGGTGCATATAAACTTTTCCATGCCGGCAAGCCCTACCCGCTTAATGTTAAGAACATGGCGTTCGACTCGTTGCACCATTTGTGGGTTTCTACAACCGATAAAAATCTTTATTGGTTTGAGTGATCAACGATGATGAAAATTCTACGCCAATGTTTCTTCCCCATGATATTGGTCTTCATCCTGTGTGAACCGATTCGCGCCGGTGTTACCGGAACACTTTCGGGACATATCACCAACTCGGAAACACACGAACCCTTACCGGGCGTCAATATCATGGTGAAAAATACCAATCGCGGCGCTGTCACCGACGCACAGGGATTTTACATCATCACCAATCTGAAACCCGGTAAGTATACGATCGAAGCCAGTATGATGGGATTTCAGAGCATCGCCAAGACGGACGTGTACATTTTGACTGATCTCCGCACCAAAATCGATTTTAACCTGACAACCAAAATACTCCAGATGGACGCGGTGCAGGTCACCGCTGATGCGCCGCTCGTGCGTACGGACATTACGGCAACCACCCACTTTATTTCTGAACCGGAATTGCGCAACATCCCGGTACTCACTTTTCAGGAAATTGTGGACCTGCAACCGGGGGTGGTCTCTGGTCATATCCGGGGTGGACGCCGAACGGAAGTGATGTATCTGGTGGACGGCATTCCGGTCCGTGAGGCGATCGAAGGCAAGGCGGGTTCAGAGTTGCCCAACAGCTCCATCATCGATATGACCGTTCAGACAGGTGGATTTAATGCCGAATATGGTGATGCCATGTCAGGAATTGTGAACATCATTACGCGTGACGGTGGCGATAAACTCAAGGGTAAACTGGAAGTTAGCGCGCTGGATGGTTTGAATAATCCCAGCCCCATTGATGATTCTAACCCAGAGCCGGATCAATTTGCGGAGTTTAATTTTGGTGGTCCGCTGTTCACACAAAAACTCAAATTTTTTCTGTCAGGAAATATCATTTATCCCTACTCACGTTGGAAAGACGAGCAATTCGGTAACCGTATGGTGGTGATGGCATTACCGGGAAGTTACAACTGGAATATTAATTCAAAACTTTCCTGGGCGCTTCATGAGAGCTTCAAAATAACGGGACAGTACCTGCTGTCGATCTGGGACTGGACCGAGTATGACAATAAATGGCGATTTAATCTGGAAGGCTTGCCACCGCGCTCGAAAAAAAGCTACCGGGTCAGTTTATCAGCGACACACACGGTGAGCGACCGGACTTTTTACAGCATTCGCATCAGTCAGTACAATGTCATGAAGTCTATCATTGGCTTGGTATTCCGATCGCAGCCGGACATTATCTACGCGGATATTAACGGGGATGGCATTGAAGATCAGACCGATTGGCGCGGCTACGTCATCGCAGGGTCATTACCCTGGTGGCTTGATCATCAGGAGATTCAGACGATGGCCATGGCAGATTTGACACAAGTTCTGGGTGAGCATCATCAAGTGAAAGCTGGGATCGAGGGCACCTATTACGATCTCTACAAGAAAAATGTCCAGGCGTTGTACATTCCCACCGCTGATTCAAATTTTCCGCAGTTCATTACCTACGATACCGAGTACCGCTATTTCCCCTGGAAAATGGCTGGCTACCTACAGGATAAAATGGACTTCGATGGCTTGGTGGTGAATGCTGGATTACGCCTGGACTATTTCAATCCCCGTGCGTCCCGACCTGCACTGGAAAATCAGTTGGTGGGGAATCGCGAAACTTGGATTTTGAATTACGATGAAATGGTGATAGCGAAACCAAAATCTCAGCTCAGTCCGCGTCTGGGTGTCGCTTTCCCGATAACTGAAACTGCAGTGATACATTTGAACTACGGCTGGTTCTTTCAAATGCCACTTTTTGATTATCTCTATACCAACTCCAATTACAATCAGGCCAATGGGTTTTCACCACTGGGTGACCCGGACCTGAAACCGGCGAAAACAGTGCTTTGGGAAGTGAGTTGTCGGGGTGAAATCGCTCAATCAACCATGGTGGATGTGACCCTCTTTAAAAAAGAGGCTTCGAATCTGGTGGATGCGAATACCTTCAAAAATACCACGACGAATGACATTTATCGCAGCAGTGGTTACACCCGTTTTGTGAATCTTTCCATGGTCAACATCCAGGGACTTGAAGTATATGTTAAGCGCGATTACAGCCAGAATATTTCTGGGAAAATCAGCTACACCTACATGATCGGGACGGGCACGGGATCAAGTTCCTTTGAAAAATTCAATTGGTTACAGCAGGGCTACCGGGTACCGAATGATCAATATTATCTTAGTTGGGATCAGCGCCACACATTCGTCTTCAATCTTGACCTTAAATCACCACGCTGGGGCGGCGTGAATCTCCTCTGGCGGTTCAACAGTGCATTTCCTTACACGCTGGACCTGGGGGTCATCACCAGCCCAAACAATGCCCGCATGGAGCCTACCACCACGTTGGATGTCCGCTTACATAAGTCATTCAACCTCGGCAAACGCACCGATACTTACGTGTTTGCTGAAGGGTTGAACCTTTTCAATCACCAAAATATTTTGTGGGTAGATGACACGGGGCATCCGGGAGGATTATTGGATGATCCCGGCGCATTCGACTACCAACGCCGGGTTCGCGTCGGACTCGGATTGAACTTTTAACTGTCAGGAATCAATTGATATGAAACGCTCTATCTATCTAACCCTCAGTGGTTTATCAGTTTTACTTATTTTGGTTTATGTCAATCATCAGGATTCAATTCATGAGCCGCTGAACCCCAAACAACGCTATGATCTAAAGACTGCTGCAGGCTTGAAAGCGTATCAGTTTGATCAAAAAGTTGAACGCCGGGCCAAAGACGATCACAAAAATAATCGATATGATAGTCCCGACCTGGCGATGGAGCTTGAAGTCGAATTGAGATCGGAAATGGGGCAACCATTCTCCTACTCCGGGAGTTATCGTTTCAGCGCGCAACGAGCAGCCTATGCCAATAATCAGACGGCATCACGAACTCGCGAGATATTACCCTGGGTTGAACGGGGTCCCGGCAATGTCGGCGGTCGCACCCGCGCTCTGCTCATCCATCCGGACTCAAATGATGTTTGGATCGCCGGCGCTGTTGGTGGTGGGATCTGGAAAACTGAGAATGCAGGATTGAGTTGGCGCGCTGTTGCGGACGATCTACCAATTCTATCAGTGACTGCCCTGGCCATGTGTGATTCACAGCCGAATGTCATGTATGCCGGTACGGGTGAAGGATTTTACAATTTCGATGCCATTATCGGTGACGGTCTCTTCAAATCTGTGGATGGGGGTGAATCCTGGGAACAGGTCTTAAGTACTGTGAATCAACCAGAGTTCAAATATGTTAATCGGATCATCGTCTCTCCCACCGACCCCGATCTGGTTTTGGCTGCCACCAATACAGGGATTGAGCGCTCAGATGATGGCGGCGCATCCTGGACTGAAGTCTATCAGCCGTCAGGACGCACTCAACAAATCATTGCAAATCCACAAAACTTTCTCACGCAATACGCAACCGTAAACGGTGTTGGAGTTGTTAAATCAATTGATGCCGGCTTGAACTGGTCACCAACCGGATCGATGACCGCCGGATTTGCGAGAATTGAAATGGCGATAGCCCCCAGCGACACAGCGATTCTCTATGCCTCCTTCGTGGGATCCGGAAGTTCGCTCTATGGATTTTATCGGTCGGATGATGCCGGCGCTTCCTGGTCAAACCTGGGAAATTCTCCTAATTGGCTCGGCAGCCAGGGTTGGTACGACAATACGCTGGTCGTTTCACCATTTGATGCGAATGAGATCATTGTCGGAGGACTGGATTTGTACCGTATCATCGTCAACTCACACACCATGAGCGCAACAAAATTAACGAATTGGTATGCAGGTGCGGGTTACCCCTATGTTCATGCTGATCAACACATGCTGCTAACCATCCCCGGAACCGGTGGTAATTACAGTCTTTTGGCTGGTAACGATGGTGGCGTGTTTTTCTCAAATGATAATGGTGTGACCTGGTCTCAGCGTGACGATGGCTATAATGTCACCCAGTTTTATGATGCTGATAAACATCCAGCGATTCAGGAGTTCATTGGCGGTACCCAGGACAATGGCACCAACCTTTCACCCAACAACGCTACTTCATCAAGCGCCTGGGACGAAGCCATTGGTGGCGATGGCTTTGAATGTTCCTGGAATAAACACGATGGCAATATTGTCTACGGATCACTCTACTATTCGAGACTCTATAAAAGTACCGACGGCGGTAATAGCTTCCAGAGCGTTGGTAATGGGTTACCTCAAAGTAATGTGTTTTATACCAGTATCGGCATGGACCCGCGGGATTCTGATGTTCTGTTGGTTGTGGGTGATAACAATACGCTCAATCGAACAGCGGATGGTGGCGCTACCTGGGAGATTATTTCCGGTGATTTTGCCAACACTTCACGCAAAATATTCCAGTTTTCCAGTGTGAATTCGAATATCGTCTGGGCAGCTTCGACATCATTTGGCATCAATGTCTCCACCGATCATGGTCGTCACTTTCAACTTGTTAATCCACCGGCAACAGCGCCTGGCGGGTATGTCCTGGGAATTGCCACCCACCCGGATTTGGAAAATTCGGCGTTCATAACATTTGGTGTGAGTGGAGGACCTAAAATCTTCCGGACGGACGATTTGGGGCAATCCTGGACCGATATTACCGGTAATCTGCCTAATGTCCCGGTACACACGCTCATCGTTCTGCCATTTGATACATCACGTTTCTGGATCGGGACGGACATCGGGCTGTTTGAATCACCGGATAATGGGGCAACATGGGCTTATGCGAACAGCGGGATTCCTGCAGTTGCCATTAAGAAACTAAAAATTGTGGGTCAGGAGATTGTTGCCGCGACCCATGGGCGGGGAATTTGGAGTGTCCATTTGGATGAATTACCTCCGCTGGAAGTGCCAATTTTATCACCGATTCTGGCGCAACTCCCACCGCCGCCGCCGAATTATCCCCTCGTGCGGATAAATTTCAGCACCCGTAGCGCTCATGATTCCATTCAGGTTATCGCCAATGATTCCGTCATCGCCCGATTCGGACCGACCCCAGCCTATTCTGATCGAATGGCATCCTTTACTGGTACCTATGGCAATGAGGTCGGCGTGACTGTCATTGGATTTTCTGCCGGAGTTGCCTACACCAGCGATGGAAGCAGTTTGCCAATTTTTGCACCACGAACCGCCTATGTAGAATCATTCGATAGTCTGGGTGTACAGATGACCGGTGATCTGATGGTTGGGTCCGACCCGAATTTCAGCACCAATGTACTTCAAACCCTTCACCCCTACTCCTCAGGCCAGAATTATTATGCGTACATCGGTCCACCCATCTTGATTGACCAAACTTCATCCATGACCTACCGCGATGTGGCGCTGGTGGAGCCTGGTGATCCCGGGACAAGTTATCCGGATCTGGCAATGTGGGATTTTGTGACGGTTGAGGGGTCATTAAACGGAACTGACTGGCAGATATTGATCGAACCCTACGATAGTCGGTACGATGGTGACTGGACCCAGTATTATAATGCCAATTCGGATGCCACAGAGGCATTACTTCGTGACCATTCGATCAATCTTGGCGATTTTTATGCGACCGGCGATACAGTGAGCTTGCGGTTCCGCCTTTTTGCGGATGAATATGTCACTGGCTGGGGTTGGGCAATTGATGACCTCGAAATTTCCTCTTCAACAGCTACAACCAATTTTGTCGCTCTGCCGACCCAATATGCTTTGTTGCCTAATTATCCAAATCCGTTTAATGCAAGTACAACGATCCGGTTTACCCTTGGACATTCCGGCAAAATTGATCTGGCTATCTATGATTTATTGGGTCGGAAAGTGACGAAACTGCTTGTTGGCGAACGCATGCAAGCTGGCCCGACCTACTCCCTCAAATGGAACGGAACGGATGGCCGTGGTCAAAATGTCGCTTCTGGGCTGTATTATCTGCGATTGAGTTATGACGGCGGTGAGGTTTTCAGAAAGTTGACATTGCTCAAATAAACTTGAAGTCAGATATGGAGATTATCTTGACCACATTCACGACATTTAAAGAGGTAGGTTGGATTTTCTGCGCTGCAATGAGGACATTTCCACTTGCTATCGTCCTGTAACAATGCAAGCGGATCCTTGGGTGGTGGCAGGCTTTTCTCCTGGTTTTGTTTCGCCGATCCATTTTCAAGGGGTATTGATTCCATGGCCTTTTGAACCTCACCCGGAACAGGATGCAAGGCTTTCAGGCTTTCAAGCATCTCCCGGCTCACCTCAACCAAATCAGGAAGCGCATCCAACTGTTTCAATTGGCGATTTTGAGGAACAACACTTCGAATCCGCACATCCATCAGCTCCAACTGTTCCATGACTTTGATCGCTTTATCATTTAGACTCACGGCAATCCGAAAAACTTGCATGGTGGTTCCAACGACCAAGCCGCTGATTCCCCCCAGACCGATTAGTGTCAAATCCAGAGCAGAGACAATGGTCCCCTGATCACTGGAGTATTTACCAATTCCCCATGTGAAAAAGATCAAACCAGCCAGGAAAATCGCGTACCCAACTACCGAAACAAGTATGAGTAATCGGTTAAGCCAGGTGAATTCGTGTCGCATAGTCTATTCCTTGTCGTCGCTGTTTAAAATTTGTATAAACATAATTATTTTTCATTCACTCTGCCAGTACTGAGCTCTGACTTCTCACCAGTTGACCAAAAGAATCGCAATACATGCCAGACACCTGAGATTAATAGGATAATCGAGAGTGCCAGCCTTACAAAAATATCCCAGGTTGGTCCCACATGCAGTCGTGCCTCCAGCATATTGTGAGGATTTACATGAATGATAACGGTATCACCCGGTGAATATGCCGCGACGAGCTTTTCCGCCTGATCCCGGCGATTTGATCTCACGCCAAAACCCGGTGCGAATAAATCAGTAGTGAATGTCCGGGAGAGGTCATCCACCTGATACCTGATCGTGATTTCCGGATGTACGGCCCGTTTCCCGACTACCTTTGACTGGACAACTATGCCTTGCAATTTCTCCCAATCCCGGGTCCCTATATTGAAACTGAGTCGTGTTGACTCATACCCCAGCCAGAAGAGTGCACCTGTCAGCAGGAGGCTACCTGTTAACAGAATACGCCATTTTTTATACAAATAGCGCTCTTTTTTCTTCTGTAAAAGCCAAAAAACGATTCCAGTCATAAGCACTGAAATGACCGCAAGTTTGAGTGTCAACATGATTTAATTCTCATTTATGGATTGAATTCAAGTCCGACTTGAATGTCTGCAAATGATGTCTGTTAAGTGAGCATTTTTTTATAATGCTCATACCGATTGAGGACCCCTTTGACGTAATTGAAGGGTTCAATGCCGCGACAATATCCGAACCTAACGATGGGGTCATTATAATATTTTTTCTTCGATTTTTTCAAAAGGAAAAGGGCTACATTGCCATCCCAGAGATCAGATGAATAACCATATTTCGTCGCTAGCCGTCGTGCATCCTGGATATGTCCCTGACCTGCATTATAGGACGCTAATACAAATTTGAGGCGTTCATTCGGATCAAAGATTTCCTTGCTCCAATATTCGTCCAGCCATTTTAAATAGCTCGCTCCGGCACGGATATTTTCCGCCGGATTACGCAGATTATTAGCGCCAAAGTCTTTCCCGGTTGTGGGTAATAGTTGCATCATTCCCACCGCACCCATGCGGGATTCCGTGTGGATGTCAAAATGCGATTCCTCAAAGGCCTGAGCCGCAATCAACCGCCAATCCCACCCAATGCGTGAGGCATTTATTCTAAACAAATCATCGTATTCTGAAATTTTATCGCCATTTTTTGAGGAATATGCGCTTGTCATGTGGCGTGCGAATGCCTGGTTGTTTTTATAATATTTTTTATAAATAACATTGAAGGTCGGATCATAAGTTGATTGGAGACTATTGAGCCACTTATTAACCTCGGACAATAAATGGGGTGCATCTTTCCGCACAGCCCAGGCAATACTTTGAGGCAGACTTAACACAGTCTCCACATCGAGATTGGAAAAATAGGCCTGGTTAAGTCGGGCAACATCTTCATCCGCTACGGTAAAATCAATTTTACCTTCGGCCACCAATTTGATCAATTCCTCCGTTTCAACATCTTCCGGAATGGGATCAATATTGATATTTCCACCAAGTTCACGGGACAATTCATCCAAGCTGGTGTAATAGGCTGAACTTTGGCGAACACTCACTGTCCGGCCGATCAGTGCAACGGGATCGCGAATTAAGCTGGCGTTCAGACCATGTGTGGTCATTTTGCGCCAACCATCGGGTTTCCGCTGAACGAGAACCTGGCGCGTAATTCGATAGGAATCTGTGAAGGCGAGTTTGGTAGCCCGTGATTCAGATACGATCAGGTTTGCTGCGATGATGTCCCCCTGGCCATTTTCCAGGGCATCGAACATGCCACTCCAATCGTCGGTGGCTACAATTTTTAAATCAACATCAAGATAATTGGCTAACAATTTGAGCATTTCATATTCATAGCCCATGGGCTGGCCTTTATAGATGAAATAGCTGCTGGTGTTGTAGCGGGTCAGAGCTACCAATTCGCCTCTTGCCTTAATCTGAGCAAGTACGGAATTCGTTGCAATGTTTGCTTCCCGAGCTCCAGCCACGCTTGACGAAAATATCATTCCGGATGAGGAAAAGTCTTTGTTGGTGCAATAGACTATCGTTCCTGCCAGGGTAACGACTAAAATGAGTCCGGTTAAACCGCGTGTGATTCTATGCCGCATCGTCAACCGTAAGTATTTGTACAAACCCGGATTCAACTTGATGTAATCTTAAGGAAGATGTCATTTTAGCGGTACGATGGAACTTCATTTTTTGGGATTGTGTCTTAATTTTGCGCAAATATATAAATATTTCCCCATGCGGTGGTGACAAATATCACCAGTTTGACTTTTAAGGTTGAGATTGCATTGCTGCGTATGTATGCGGAGGGGAAATATCAAAGGGTGGTTTGACGACTCATCTTTTGTGTAAAAGTTTCAATTTGAAGCCACGCATTCCTGACAATTATATTCGGAGGCATGCAGTTGTTCAAGTGGTTAAATTGAAGTAAATGAATTTCACAGCAAAAAAACATATCCTGGGAATTTTAATATGAGATACAACGCGATGATAATCAGTTTCATTTTTTTAATCATTTGTTCTGGACCACTAATGGTTATGGGTCAAACGATCCCGGGAGATTCATCCCATTATGGTTCAGGTGACATATTTATTAATCCGTATGTGGATGAAGGAAACGAACCCGGATTTTTACAAATACTGAAGTGGTTTTGGGAAAGAAAGTCACCTGATACAGACGATTCAACGATCGCGGTAACCGTCTCCCGCGAGACGCCGAATTTGACTCAGGTTTTTAATCCAAATGATTCGCTGCTGCAGGTCACTTGGATTGGTCACAGCACATTTCTGGTTCAACTTGATGGTGTGAATTTCCTGACGGATCCCATCTTTTCAGAGCGAAGCTCTCCCATCAAATGGATCGGTCCCAAACGCATGACGCCACCGGCGATTCCCATTGACGCTTTACCGCCGGTAGATTTTGTCCTCATCTCACATAATCATTATGACCATTTGGATTTACCCACTGTGCACGCACTGGGGAATAACTCAAAATGGTTCGTGCCATTGGGCGTCAAAATATTTCTTGAATCTGAGGGAATAACCAATGTCGAGGAGTTGGATTGGTGGAGCCAGGTAACAATTGGTCGATTGAAAATTTTCTGTACGCCGAACCAACATTTTAGTGGACGCACGCCTTTCGACCGAAATGAATGTCTCTGGGCGAGCTGGGCAATCATTAGCCCTAACCAGCGGGTATGGTTTGCCGGAGACACTGGCTATAATTCGTTCCAATTCAAAGAGATCGGTGGCAAATTTGGTCCATTCGACCTGGCGCTGATCCCCATCGGTGCTTACGATCCCGAATGGATTATGCGGGATCATCATGTCAATCCCTTTGAAGCTGTAGGCGTGCACACCGATGTCCGGTCAAAATTCTCAATCGGCATGCATTGGGGAACGTTCACTCTGACTGACGAACCAATTGGCGAACCGCCTCGCCTTCTAAAGGAGGCCGTGAGAGCGGCTGCGTTAGATTCGGCATCATTTGTAACGGTACCTCAAGGGCGAACCATCCTGATCAGGTAGCCCAAAACAAAAAGAGGCACCATTGCTGGCACCTCTTTGATTTTTTTTCACGAACCGGAAAAAGTTTAGTCTACCAAGGAAAACATTCGCGATGGGCGTAAGGTCAGGAACCGTTTAAAAATATTCCGCTCGGTTTGATCCCATGAAAGATAAATCATTAATGCTTCTCCAATGATGTTGGACTCGGGAACCAATCCCCAGAACCTGCTATCGTGGGAGTTGTCCCGATTATCCCCCATCATAAAATAAAAGTTCTCTCCACAGACATAATAATTCGCCAGCTTACCATCGATGACCAGCGAACGATCCCGAGTTGAAAATACTTCATGACCTTCGAGACTGATGACATTATGACACAGATCCAGGCTGGATTTGTCAAACCATAAAGTGTCCCCCCTGGCAGGAATTTGAAGCGGTCCAAAATAATCCCGGTTGCCCAAACCACGCGGAAAAATGGCACTTTCCTGGTAATCTGCGGAAAATAATTGTGCATAATTCAATTTACCGTAGCGAGGTAGTGGCATCTCAATACCGTCCACGAAAACCTGTTTCCTTTTAATTTCAAGGGTCTGGTTGGGTCCTGCGATGCACCGTTTGATGTAATTCAGACTGGGATCAAGCGGTCCAATGATATTAGCCGGCCAACGATCGTTGGGATAACGGAAAATGACCACATCGCCACTTTTAGGCTCGGCAAATCCAGGTGTCCGGGTGAATGGAATGCTGAAACCTATATTGGTCCAGGGAATTCCGACCCAATCGGGTGTGCGGATGCCATAAACAAATTTATTTCCCAGAATAAAATCACCGACTTTGACCGTATTTTCCATGGAGCCGGTTGGGACATTATACGCTTCGATCACGGTCGCGCGTAAAATTAACACAGAGACGATTACATGCAGAAGACCGCGGGAGAATCCGCGTTCGTTTGATTTCAGTTTCGGTTTTTTAGTCATTTTCATCCTCATAAGATTCGCGACTGTAACGCCATCTGCCTACCAAAGTTCATTAATATCCCACAGCAGCGGCAGCTCCACGCTGATCAGGTGCGCCGATCCATCCTTTATAAACGGGATCCCAGGCGATGGCGTTCACCTCCCCAATCGGACTCCGTAATACCACCTTATACCCCCGGGCATTCAGACTTTGGATGGTCTCGGGTCCCAGGGCGTTCACTTCAGAATAGATGACATCAGGAAGCCACTGATGATGAATTCGAGGCATCCGGACAGCATCTACCAGGTTCATGTGCCCATCAACAGCATTTAAAAACACCTGCATGACCGAGGTCATGATTGTTGAACCGCCGGGCGTACCGATGATGAACCGCACACTATCATTTTTCACGAAAATGGAGGGTGTCATACTGGACAACATGCGCTTATTCGGAGCAATGGCGTTGGCTTCGTTGCCGATCAGTCCGAAAACATTGGGAACACCCGGTTTTGCACTAAAATCGTCCATCTCATCATTCAATAAAAATCCGCAATCCTTCACCGTGACCTGAGAGCCGAATGTCCAGTTTAATGTGTACGTATTACTTACGGCGTTCCCCCATTGATCAACAACGGAAAAGTGTGTCGTCTCCTCACTCTCGTGTAGGAATTTTTTCAATGAGTCCATCTCGGCGTCACCAAGCGGGTGAATGTTTATACTCGTTGATGCCTGGTCCCAGGAAAAATCAGAAATGCGGGTACTGGCATAAGTTTGTGAAAGCATAACATCTACCGGAACAGGCCAGAATTCCGGATCGCCCAGCCACACACTCCGATCCGCATAGGCACGGCGTTCAACTTCAGTTAAAACCTGTATATAATCCGCACCATGCCAGGCGAGTGTATCCATCCGAAAATTTTCCAGCATATTGAGCATGGAGATCAAAGCAATTCCCCCACTGCTCGGTGGTGGCATTGAAATCACCTCGTAACCGTGGTACGAGCCCGTAAGTGGCCGGCGCAAAATGGGTTGGTAATTCGCCAAATCCTTCAGCGTGATGACGCCGCCGGCGGCTGTCACAGATTCGACCAGCTTATCTGCCACAACACCCTTGTAAAATCCATCGGGTCCGTATTTACGAATGCGTTTAAGGGTCCGTGCCAGGTCAGGTTGTTTAAAGATTTCACCCGGCTTAGGCGGGTTGCCATTGTGACCAAACACTCTGACAGTCTCCGGATATTCCCCGGCAACTGCATTCAGCCAGCCCAATGCCTGTGAAAGATAATAATTAACAGGAAATCCCTTTTGGGCTAACTCGATGGCCGGATTGATAACCTTTTTAACCGGCAATGTCCCAAAATTGTCCAATGCCATCTGCAACCCGGCGACCGTTCCCGGCACGCCGACAGCCAATCCACCACGCAGCGAAAGTCCCTGGATAACTCGCGCTGAATCATCCAGATACATATCCCGACTCGCTTTACCTGGTGCTTTCTCCCGATAATCAATGGCTGCCATGCGACCGTCGGCCATGCGAATGACCATAAAACCACCACCACCGATATTTCCGGCCTGGGGATAGGTCACTGCCAGTGCATAAGCCACTGCCACTGCCGCATCAATGGCATTTCCACCTTGCTCCAAAATCTGTTGCCCCGCTTCCGCTGCCAGTCGATCATGTGCTACCACCATCCCTTTTTGACCGAAGGCAGGCGGATCCCAGCCCCATGTGACATTGGAGAGGAAAAACAGGAAAAGCAGGGCTGCGAAAAGCATATCGCAGGTTTTTCGGAATCCGGTGGAATTGGAAATGGGCTTGGGTTCAATTGTGGTCATTGAAAGGTCCTCGTGAAGCATCATATTTCAGGCCATTTATCAGCGCGAAACATAAACGCCATAATCATTTTTCCAATCTGATTCCGGGTTAATATGGCAAAAACGCATCGGCGAATTGGGTTAATTTTGGTTTCCGATTACTAAAATCGACGGTGACAATATCAAATCTGCTTTCGGGTTCGGCCGGATATTTAGTTCGGTAGCTCTCATTGGCATAAAAATGTTCAGCCGTTTCGGCAATGGTTTTCTGCTTGGCAGGTGTCACCCGGTAATGCGCCGGTTCTGCTTCAGCGGGTCGGAGGTAACTTTTCACTTCGATGAAGACCACCTCCCCTGCTTTTAGTGCGATTAAATCAATCTCACCGTCCCGACTACCGTGATAACTGTGCGCCAAAAGTTGATACCCACTGCGGATGTATTGCATACCCGCATAGATTTCACCCAACCAACCTGCGCGTTGGGCATTCTGCTGTAACCTGAATCTTGTATTGGGTGTGTCAGAGATTGGCCTAAAACTTCTCCGGTGAATAGGGCATCTGCCAAATTCCCGTAAAGCCTCCATGTGCTGAGCCGCGCCGTAACCCTTATGTTTATCAAATCCATATTCCGGGAACAGGAGATGATAGGAGCGCATCATGTCATCGCGCGTGGTTTTCGCTAAAATGGATGCGCCGGCAATCGAAATACTCTTATCGTCACCATCTACAATGGCCGTCTGATTCCCGGCCTGATTGGGAATTACAAATTTACCATCAACAAGTATGCGTTGGGAGTTAAGGTCCATTTGCCCCATCGCCTGTCTCATAGCCAGGAAAGTAGCCTGGAGGATATTCTTTTTGTCAATCTCCTGTTCATGGATAATCCCGATCCCGAATTGAATCGCTTGAGATTTGATGAGGGGCGCTAATTTTTCACGCTGATTTTCACTGAGTTTTTTCGAATCCCTAATCCCCGGTGGCACCTTCTCCGGGATGAATTGAACTGCGGCAGCGACTACCGGACCAGCCAGGGGACCTCGTCCGGCCTCATCCACGCCGATTACAGCAATTCCCTGGTGCCAGAAATCATTCTCATAATTGTTGAGTATAGTTGGATTGCTCAAAATTCGTCTTCCGTTTGACAATTTATCTGGCGTGCTTTAAGCGCTTGCGTGAGCAATCCGTCACCGTCAATAAGGGTTCGGCTGAATTCACCATTATAAATTTTCCCGCAACCACAAGAAGGACTGCGCGCTTTCAGTACCGCCTGGTCAATCTGGAATTCATCCACAATTTTCAGGGTGAGGTCAACACCGGTTTTGAATGCCCTCGTCACATCGGTTCCATCGGCTCGCAATACCCGTTCACCCACAATTTCTGCTGGTGGACGAGGTGTTCCCAGCCCGCCGGCGACTTCAGGACAGACACCGACGTACGCTTTCCCCTCCAAAAATTGAGAAACTTTAGGAGAAATTTTCCCCTGGCCATCAAATCGGCATTTTTCACCCAGCAAGCAGGCAGAGACGAGGATCAAAACTTAATTACCAGCGATCATATTTATAAAATTCCTCCTGTTCCAGAATCGCCTTGGTCATGCTTTTGGCGAAACTCCGGACATAACCATTCACCTTGACCTCAATTTTGGGCTCTTTGGTTTCCAGCTTTTTCAGGAGTTGTTTCAACTCGGTTAATTCATCTTCATCAAATTCAAATTGGTACTTTTTTGACACCATACTCACCTCTCAGTAGAGATCATGGGTTGAAATATTTTTCTGATCGTGGAAAACTGCCGGGAACCTGGCTAATGTCTGCGCCACAAGGCCAATCGGTACGGAAAAAGTTCACCGATCATCACATGATTTAAAATTGCGGGATCATGTTCCATGATGGTTTTCGCCGCATTTTCATCATTAGCTTCGAAAATGACAATACCAAATTCCGCACCCTCGGTTCGGCCAGCGAGAATAAGTTGGTCATGATCCAGCAAATTTTTTAAATATTCAAAATGGTTGCTAATGACGCTGATTTCAGCTTCGGTCGGTGTGTCAACCATTGCGGGTCGCGTGGGTTTTAATTGGTAGATAAAGGTCTGTTTTTGCATGCTTAAAAACTACTCAACGGAGGCATCTTCCTCGATAACACCAAAGTAGTTTCCCTCAGTATCCACCACATAAGCGATCCACCCAACCCCTTTGATGGGACCCTTATCCCGGACAACTTTACCTCCGAGAGATCTGATTTTCTCCAATGTTGCATCCAGATTCTTGACACCAATAGTGTTAGTGGTGGTTGTTTTTTCACTTTCGGTGCGCGCCAATCCGCCGTGGATACCGGGTTCTGAATCCGGACCTGTCTCGATCAACCAGTATTCCACCGGTCCGTCCCATTTGGTGAAACTCCATTCGAATGCTTCTTCATAAAATTTGATGGCCCTTTCAGGGTTTCGTGCCTCAAGGTCAAAGTGTATCACGCGTCCCATGCTTATCTCCTTCAACTTGAAAATAAAAGCATTCAGTTCGACTTTCCGTGCCGAATTTACAAAGCGTGAAGGCCATACCAATGGTTTTCATTATCCTCAAAATCAGGTGAAACTGTCCGGCATACCTGGTGACATAATCGCCATGGTATCGCATCAGAATTTCAGCGTTGTTATTAAGAATAGTTGTTGTTGAAGTAAAATTAAAAAAGCCTCTGAATCTCAAACGATTAGAGGCTTTTAAATTTAGGGTGCCCAGAGCGAGAGTCGAACTCGCACACCTGTAAAGGCACTAGACCCTGAACCTAGCGTGTCTACCAATTCCACCACCTGGGCTGCCAAAAAGCGGGCAAAAGTAAACGGGCATCCGTCCTTTGTCAATGAAGTTTAATCGCGCCGGAAAAAATATCAATTCCAACCTTGATCACAAACATGGCACCGGTATGGGTCAGTATAAGGATCGGTACCCAAATCATTAAACGGAACAATCTTTTCAGTGGATCAATGATCGCCCGCCACGTCTCCCGCAAAGCATAGAGAAACAGAATTCCCATGATGCCATAGCTAAATGGCACGAACACCGGAACTTTCCCCCACAATACCAGATTTGATCCAATATTCCAGGTAATCATTTGATATTGTGAACCGAACGCTTCAAACATAATGGCAATAACCGCCATCGTCAGAAAAATCAACGGGTAAAGTTGGTGCGGTGAAGTACTTGCCAAAAACGATTCAGCCGTGGCATTTTCACTCCATCGCAACGCGACATAGATGATATTGGGCCAGAAAAGGAGGTAAACCACCGGGACGCCAAATAGCCATAGTGTGAAACCGCTAAATGCGTAAAAATGGGTAAAATGTATAGCCAATATTTCCTTCGAAAATCCAAACAGGCTGGCAGTCACCCAGAATATCAATCCAAAAGAGGGCGATTGCTCCTCCCCGGCATGCCAAAGCAGAATGGCGGTCATGAGTATCATGACAATCTCAACGATCAGCATCAACCTGAATCCGATTCAACTTGCGTGAAAATGACCACAAACCAAGCACCAGCAAGGGGACATTCGCCCAGAGCAGGTCATACCTGGCATTCAATAATTCTGTAATGATAGCCACTACCATTAACAGATCGACAGCACCGTAGGGCAAATAGGAATGAAGTAGATTTCTCAACATCAAACGCAATCAGTTTTTGTACAATAAATTGTTTTGCTTTAACCAGGAATCATTCAACCCAGTCCGCAACATAGATATGCGTCGCACGAGGATTGGTGGCATCACGATTCGATGCAAATGCGACTTTTTTTCCGTCCTGAGAAAACATCGGAAAACTATCGAAAGTGTCATTATAGGTCAGTCGCTCCAGAGCTGATCCATCTTTATGGATCAGGTACAATTCGAAGTTATGGCCGAAATCATTATAAGCCCGGTTCCAGTCGTCCATATTGGATGAAAAAATGATATGCTGACCGTCTTTGTACCAGGATGGTGCCCAATTGGTGGCACCATTATGGGTTAAACGACGCTGGTTCGAGCCATCAGCATTCATGACATAAATATCCAGTGGCACGGCTTCCACCAGACTTTCCCTCATGTTGGTCACCCACCGCAGAGAATCCGCCGCATTCTCCGGATACCAGGCACGCCAAACGATCTCTTTGCCATCCGGGCTGTAGTAGGCACCGCCATCATATCCCAGGCGATTGGTAATTCGCTGGACATCGGATCCGTCCGTGTTCATGGAAAACAATTCCAGGTCATTCTCAATTTTCGATGTGAAAATCACCCGGTTATTCGCAAAACAGACGGTCGGTTCGGCATCGTAGCCTGGATTTGCACGGATTTTCTCGAGGTCCGAACCATCGGGTTTGGATGAATAGAGCTCATACGGAAATTGTGGCCAGATGTATCTCCCCGGTTGTGATGCTGGCCGGGGCGGACAACTGTCAACAACACCAAATGTGGATGCGTAAACAATGTGGCTCATGTCTGCTGTGAAATAGGCACACGTGCAAGCGCCGAGACCATTACTCACCATGTGTTGATCAGAACCGTCCGCTTGCATGATATAGATTTGGTCGCAGGCTCTTCCATCACGCTTACTCTGAAAAATAATTTGTTTGCCATCCGGAGACCAGTAAGCCTCACCGTTGTCACCCACAAGCGTGAGTTGTTTCAGGTTTTTCAAATGATCAGCCGGCGCGGTTTTATTCCCAATTTTTTCACCACAACCATAGACGATAATGGTGAGAGCAACGGCCACCAATAAGAGAGAATTACGAAACATGCACGATCCTTTTCAGCTTTTAACTATTGTTTTTCCAACGCGTTAGGAATTGCGTAAAGCAGCACCTGTTTATCAAGTTTTAATGCGATCTGATCCAGGGATACCCGGTGAAATGCTGGCTTAAGTGTCATGTCACCGGGGTAAATTTCACTGAAGATAATTTTGCCGGTTTTGTCATTTAAAACCAGGTTCAGGTTATCGTAACGCAGTTCGTTCTGCATGAGATGTTGCCGCCCGAAAATCAGGGCGTAGGCTTCTATACCGGGTAAAAATTCTGCATCAATGGTTTTATCCATGTTTTGGGAGGTAAAACCGCTCTCCAACATCCCGTCATTCAGATTTATTATTTTCAGGTTATCGGGAAAAACCAATAATGCCCGATTGTCATCAAATGTTCGTTTCACCTTCTGGGGCAAACCAGAAAATGACGCCAAAACGCTATCCCTGCCTATCAATGCGGTACGACCTTCGGTTTCAGCCTGAAATCCCAGAAATGCGTGTCCATGCCCCGTGACTTCAAATAATTCCACCAGCGTTCCGAAGATCTGGTAATGCTTTAGCAGATTGAGTCGATTACTGAGGGCTGCGATGCGTATGCCGGGGATTTTCGTCAGGGAATCAGGAATTGTCGTTGCAACCAAATACCCGCGATCGTGACTGAGTTGGACCATAGCACTCCCCTGCTGCGCTGACCAATCTGCCATCACGCTTTGCAGATCAATTTGCTGGAGCGTTGTTCCGGAATTCACCTCCCGGATTGTGGTTCCAAAATTATCAGCCAGAATGATCGAACCCCGGTCATTAAGCATCAATTGGGGGCGATTCAGCACCCGATTGAGCGGCTGTACATGGGTGTAAATTCCCTCGCCGGTAAAATGAAATA
>MNWS01000149.1 GCA_001872685.1 Fidelibacterota bacterium CG1_02_48_14 | reverse complement strand
CGTGATTGCGTGCTATTTCTGGGGAATTCAATGCCAATCCGCGATTTCGACCGTTTTGCACGGTTACCGGCGAATTGCCAGGTTTACGCGAACCGCGGTGCCAGCGGGATTGACGGAAATATCGCGACGATGGCCGGCCTTGCCGAAGGAATGCACCGTTCGGTGATGGGTGTCATCGGTGACTTGGCTGCACTGCACGATCTGAATTCACTTCACCTGGTGAGACAGTCGCAATATCCCATCGTGCTGGTAATTATCAACAACCATGGCGGCGGAATTTTCTCGCACCTCCCCATCGCCCAACACAGCGCCGTTTTTGAACCCTATTTCGAGACGCCACATCCTTACGACTTTGAATCCGCCGCAAAACAATTTGGGCTGGAACGACGACTAGTTACCAAACTGGCCGACACCGAAAATTTGCCGGAATGGTTGTCTTCCAAATCCTCGCTTATTATCGAGATTCAGACCGAGCGCTCGATCCAGGCGGATTTTCGCCGACAGTTAACTGCCCGGATTCATCAGCTGCTCAGTGGAAATTTTCAATAAATGGGTCTGTCATTTAAAACCTGGGGTACACCCGATCACCCGGCACTCCTGATGTTGCATGGTCTGTTTGGTTTCGGAAGTGATTGGGAACAATTAGCCCTTGCGCTGAGTCCCGATTATTTCTGCATTGCACCTGATTTACCAGGACATGGACGAACCGATTTAAATGATTTTGCCAAGGGTGATTCATTTAAAAATACCTCGGCAGCACTCATCGCCCTTTTAGAGCAATTAGAAATTGGTGAAGCGACACTGCTGGGCTACAGCATGGGTGGGCGCATCGCCTGCCATACCGCTGTGACTCACCCGAAATGGTTTGCCGGATTGATTTTAGAATCGGCATCACCCGGATTAAAAACTGCTGGAGAACGGGAGGAACGCCTGAAAATTGATCTTGCCCGGGGGAAAGAAATTGAGGGCGGTGTGTTCCAAAATTTCCTTGAACAATGGTATCAGCAACCATTATTCCAGTCCATGCAGCGTCAACCCGGCCGTCTTGGGGAGGTCATTCAGGACAGACTCAGACAAGATCCCAGAAAACTTGCCCGGGCGGTTGACATTTTTTCAATTGGCAGGCAGCCCAACTTATCATCGCCATTAAGTGTTTTACAGATGCCGGTACTGTTGATTGTGGGTGAGTTGGATGAAAAATACCGTCATATCGCCAGCGAAATTGCCGCACTGAGGCGCGGAAAAACGGCCATTCGGGTGATGCCTGATGTGGGACATAATGCCCACTGGGAGGCACCGGTTGCCTTTACAGAAGCGGTGAAAACCTTTTTACAAGATTGAGTAAAAATTAACCGAGGAGCATAAAATGAGTTCGATAGAATGGCAGGTGGCCGGTGAGTTTACCGACATCAAATATCACAAGGCCGCTGGCATTGCCAAGATTACCATCAACCGCCCGGAAGTACGAAATGCATTCAGGCCCCTGACGGTTGTAGAAATGATGCAAGCGCTGGAAGAGGCACGAAACGATCTGGGAATTGGGGTGATCATTCTTACAGGTGAAGGTGAAAAAGCATTCTGTTCTGGTGGTGATCAACGGGTTCGCGGTGATGCGGGATATAAAGATGACAGCGGTGTACACCGGTTGAATGTCCTGGATTTGCAGCGTCAAATCCGCTCCTGCCCGAAACCGGTGATCGCCATGGTGGCGGGATACGCCATCGGTGGCGGGCATGTTTTGCATGTCGTCTGTGATCTGACGATTGCGGCTGATAATGCCATTTTTGGCCAGACCGGACCAAAAGTCGGCTCCTTTGACGGTGGCTTCGGTTCCAGTTATTTAGCCCGGATGGTGGGCCAGAAAAAAGCCCGGGAAATTTGGTACTTGTGTCGCCAGTACAATGCGCAGGAGGCGTTGGAAATGGGCATGGTCAACACGGTTGTACCCTACGCTCAACTGGAAACCGAAACGGTAAAATGGTGCCAGGAAATTTTGGAAAACTCACCCATGGCCATTCGCTGCCTCAAAGCGGCGTTGAACGCTGATTGTGACGGACAGGCGGGTTTGCAGGAATTGGCCGGGAATGCCACGATGCTTTTTTACATGAGTGAAGAGGGCCAGGAAGGGCGCAACGCTTACCTGGAAAAACGGAAACCAGATTTCAATAAATTCCCGAAACATCCCTGAAAATTTTCGAACAGAAAATGACTCAAAATAATTTCTCAGCCTGGATTCTGGCGTCGCGACCCAAAACACTGCCTGCGGCAATTTCGCCGGTGCTCATGGGAACGACAATGGCTTTTGCCGATGGTGGCGTGCACTGGTTATCTGCGTTTTTAGCGCTTTTCGGTGCGTTGATGATTCAGATCGGGACCAATTTGGCGAACGACTATTTTGACCACAAGCACGGCAAAGACACCCAGGAGCGTCTGGGACCCATGCGTGTCACACAAGCCGGACTGGTTAGCGATCACGCCATGAAATTGGCCATTTCTATTGTTTTCACTGCGGCTTTCGTTGCTGGCATCTATCTGGTTTATCGGGCAGGCTGGCCCATCGTCATCATTGGATTGCTTTCACTTCTATTTGGCATGATTTACACCGCCGGTCCTTTCCCGCTGGCCTATTTGGGAATCGCCGACCTTTTCGCCTTCCTGTTTTTTGGACCCATCGCGCTGGCGGGAACCTATTACGCACAAACATTGGATATGAACTGGGTTGTACTGGTGGCTGGTATTGCACCGGGGTGTTTCTCGATCGCACTGCTGACAGTGAATAATTTGCGTGATGTGGATGAGGATCGCGGCACCAACAAAAAAACGCTCATCGTGCGACTGGGAAAATCTTACGGTCGCAGTCAATATCTGGTTAGCATGATTCTGGCAGCACTGATCCCCATCGTACTTTGGCAAATGACTTCGAGCCATTCGGGCGTTTTAATCACGTTACTGGCGCTCATCTTCTCAATTCCTGCAATTCGAGGTATGTTCGGCGGAGCGCAAGGTCGCGGTCTGAATCAGACCTTGGCACAAACTGGAAAGACACAACTGATTTACACACTACTCTTTATCATTGGCTGGCTCATATGAAAATTCGACAATCAAATCTCTTTCGATTTCGGGTGCCATTCAGGCAACCGATACAGGTCAAAGGTCGCACCTACACGCACCGCACAGGTTGTTTGGTTCAATTGGTTTCCGACGACAAAATCGTTGGGTGGGGTGAAATTTCGCCGCTGCCCGGGTTTAGTCCGGAGACATTAAATGAGGCGATAGCAGCGACTTTTGATTTCCTCGCACATCAGAACCGTCAAGCCCTGCCGGGTTCAGTCCTGGATCTGATTGCCTGGTTACCGAATGAATTGCCCCCATCGACTGCATTTGGACTGACCACCGCCGTTTTAAGCCTGATGGCGCAATCACGACGGTTTGGTTACCTGCATCAGGTGATTGGGGAAAGCGAAACGCTTTCCGTACCCGTAAATGGATTGCTCACTGCAAATGACACATTAGCCGACATCATACAACGCCTGGATTTTCATGGTTTCGACGTGCTGAAAATCAAAGTCGGTGCGCCGGATGTGGATTCTGATATTCGCACCATCCACTCAATTCGTGAGTTGGCGCCGAATCTTAAACTGCGCCTTGATGCCAATCGTCAATGGTCTCTGGACGAAGCCGTCTACTTCGCAAAAGCCATTGCCGGTGCCCCCATTGAATACATTGAAGAACCGGTGGGTGATCCTTTTGACTTACCAAAATTTTACGCAGAAACCGGTTGTCCCATTGCTTTGGATGAAACGCTATTAATGCCACATTGGGAAGAGATATTCCCAGATTCAACTGAACTCATTCGGGCATTTATCCTGAAACCGACCTTCCTCGGACATCCGGCCACACTCCTCAATCTGGTGAATCGAGCCCAAAATGACGGCAAACTGGTCATTTTCACCGGTGCTTATGAATGTGGTGTCGGTACGGGCGCAATCGCGGAATTGGCCGCTGTCTGGGGTTCAAAAAATACCTCCATGGGATTGAACACTTATCGTCGGTTAGCCCAGGATGTTCTCAAATCGCGGCTCATCTTATCCGGAAAATTTCTCGAGTTGAATGAGTTGCCCTGGTCGGTGAACATGGCATTGCTGGAACAAATTGATGTCCCATAATATCCCCTCCCCCCTTCGGGAGAATTTACAAACCAGAAAAAACCATCCGGCCATTATCGAAAATGGGCAGGAATATCTCTGGTCCGATGTTGCCAACTCCGTGGAAGCATGCACAGGATGGTTACTGGCAAATGATGTCAAAGCTGGTGACCGGATTGCGCTGATACCATCGGGTCATTTCGCGGAGATTATTTTTCTCCTGGCCTGTTGCGATTCCGGGGTCGTTTTCTGTGGGTTGAATGGGCGGTATCCTGGCGCAAGACTTGAGACAATGGCCGATGACATTCTTGCCAGAACGCTTACTTCGGATCAGATCAACGAAGCAACCAGGTTCGCAGATGCGGAGAAATTGTCAGCCGAATGGAACTTGAATCAACCTTGCAGTGTGATCTTTACCTCCGGTAGCACGGGGCAGCCCAAAGCGATTCTTCACACACTCGGCAACCACATCTATAACGCCCTCGGTTCAAACCAGAATATTGCAATGGGTGCTGAAGACAAGTGGCAATTAACACTGCCGATGTACCATGTAAGTGGGATTGGTATTGTATTTCGAACGCTTTTGAGCGGTACTGCAATGGTTATTACAGACGAGCCGCTTTCCGTGGATCAAATCATTCGAACCAAAACCACTCATTTAAGTCTCGTTAGTACGCAGTTCAAACGCCTTCTGAGCGAGCCGAATTGTGGTGAAATTTCCCACCAGTTGAAAGCCCTGTTGCTCGGAGGTGGTCCGATTTCCCAAATGGATATTGACCGGGGAATCGAATCAGGATTACCGGTTTTTGTTTCCTATGGACTTTCGGAAATGGCATCACAAGTTGCCACCACCCTGCCGAATCAACCGGCTGATCTGCAGTTTGGGAAGGTTTTGCCACACAGGGAGGTGAAGATTAATGACTCTGGCGAAATTCTCGTGAAAGGGGCTACACTCTTTGCCGGCTATATTTTCCGCGATAAACTTGATGACGCACGCGATGCGTCCCGTTGGTTTCACACCCGGGACTGTGGTGAGTTGAGGGGTGATCAACTTCGGGAAACCGGAAGGCTGGATAACCAATTCATCTCCGGCGGAGAAAATATCCAACCCGAGATGATTGAGCGCGAGTTAATGCAAATTCCAGGGATTGAGATGGCCGTGGTTGTTCCGGTATTGGATGAAGAATTCAGCCAGCGTCCACTGGCGTTTTTAACGACCGAAAGTCCCATTGAAATGACACGATTTACGCAAATTCTCAGTCAAGTTTTACCCCGATATATGCTTCCGGTCAGGTATGAGCAATTACCGAAGGAAATAATGGTCGGATTGAAACCGGACCGATTGTCACTCAAAAAATTCGCCGCGCAACTGCCGGACAAGAACCTCATTTAGCAGGTGCAATTTCCGAAAATAATGATTTATTAGTCACTCATGGAAACTCCATCCCAATCCGCCATCATCTATGCCCGTAACTTACACAAGCGCTATGGCAGTTTTACCGCAGTCAACGGAATCGATTTTGATATTCCTGCCGGTGTTTGTTTTGGATTTCTGGGTCCAAATGGAGCTGGCAAAACCTCAACCATGAAGATGATTTATTGCGCAGCACCGGTTACTTCCGGTGAGTTGATCGTAACCGGACTGAATGTCATGGATTCAATGAAGGGTGTGAAAAGTCAGATCGGGGTGGTTTCACAAGAGGACAGTTTGGATTATGACCTCGATGTGTGGCAAAATTTGTTGGTATTTGCGCGCTATTTTGACATTCCGAGGAAGATCGCCGAATCCAGGGCTGACGAATTAATCTCTTTTCTGCAATTGGAAGAGAAACGCCACGTGGGCATCCGAGAAATGTCGGGCGGGATGAAACGTCGGCTGCAAATTGGCCGGGCTTTGATGAATAAGCCCCGGGTGTTAATCCTGGATGAACCAACTACGGGTCTCGATCCCCAAGCCCGTCACCACGTCTGGGCGAAGCTCAATGAACTGAAATCGCAGGGCGTGACGCTGATCCTCACGACACATTACATGGATGAAGCTGAGCAATTATGTGACACACTGGTGATTATGGATAAAGGCAAAATCGTCGCTGCCGGTGACCCCTGGGAATTGATCAGGAAGCACACACCGCATCAGGTCGTAGAACTCCGGGCAACAGAATCTGAGAAGCGTGAAATACTGCACGAGTTCAAACACCTCATCGCAGACAGCGAAAATTTGTCCGATCGATTGCTCATTTACACGGATGCGGTGGAACC
>MNWS01000120.1 GCA_001872685.1 Fidelibacterota bacterium CG1_02_48_14 | reverse complement strand
TGGTCTCTCGCCAGTCCGGCAAAAAATCAGAGCCCAGCATGGCTGTGAGTACCGAAAGATTCCCGCCCACCAAACGCCCCTTAGCAGTACCGGGTGTGATGGTCAAAATGCGATCTTTCGTCTGGATGAGATTATCAACCATGTTTCGGGGATTCACCATGGTCGCCATTTTCCCATCAAACAGAATGTCACGGACATACTGCGTGGAATAGCTGTTCCAGGTCGAAGTCCCAACCGGACCATGGAAGGTGATGACACCTGTTTTGGCGTAAATTGCCACCAGCAAACTGGTGATGTCCGAATAGCCCATGATGATTTTGGGATTGCGCTTGATTGTGTCATAGTCAAGCAGTGGAAGAATCCGGTTGCAGCCCCAGCCACCACGAATGGACAGCAGCGCATTCACGCTTTTGTCAGCATAAAATTCGTTAATGTCTGCCGCGCGATGCTCGTCCGTCCCCGCCAGGTAACCATATTTGTCCAGGATGAATTTACCGCGTTTGGATTTCAACCCCAATGCCGTGAGAATTTCCTCCGTCTGAGTGACATCATCGGGATGAAATGTCGCACCCGCCGGATTGATCAATCCAACCGTATCACCCGCTTTTAACCTGGGTGGCTTGACGATTTTCTTCCCATAGATTTGCGCCGGAGCTTGCAAGGGGAGTGATAATGCCAGGCTGCTCAACAAACCGGTTTGGAGAAATTTCCGCCGGTTCCATTTACCGTCCGGGTTATTCTGCTGTGATTTTTTGGTCGAACCTGATTTTTCTGCCATAGTTTGGGACTTTCTATCCAATCTTGTCACCAGATTTGAATCTGTTTCCGTGTCAGGTTTATTTTTCTGAAAACGCCTTTGAATCGTTCAAAAAACTCGCCATTCCAATATCGGTGAGGGGGTGATCTGCCACGCTCATGAGAATATCTGCCGGGACGGTGAGAATATCCGCGCCAGCTAAAAGACATTCAGTCAGTTGGACGGCATTGCGAATACTGGCGGCTAAAACCTCTGTGCGGATGTCATAGTTCGCGAATATGGTGACAATTTCATGGATCAGACGCACGCCGGCATCTTTACGGGAACCGCCGTTGGCGACATATTCTGAGTTGAAAACAGACTGGTCTTTTTTGCTGTTCTTGTGATCCTCAATCCAATACAACGAATTACCGGGCGCTCGCTCCGGTTGATCATTTTTGTACATGTAATCTGCCAAACGACCTAAAAAGGGGCTGACATAGGTGGCACCGGCATTGGCTGCCCAAAATGCCTGGGTCGCATTGAAAATTAAGGTCGCATTGGTGCGGACACCGCTGTCATACAACGCTTTGATGACCTTCAAGCCGGTGAATGGATCGGCATTTTTTTTATTCTGAACACCGCGGTACCCGCCGATGGTGACCTTGATGACAGAATTATCACCCAGCCTGGCGAGCTCTTTGGCCTGGATTAACATGGCTGATTCTTCGGTTTCGGTGAGCTCGAGACTCACAGGAAACGGACGCATGAGTTTTAAAATGTCCCGCATCATGGACTTGGCCTGGTCCCATGATTGAGCGCCGGCAGTCTTCAGCAGGGTTGGGTTGGTGGTGACCCCGTTGATGATACCGCCCTCCACCAGGGGACGAATATCTTCAATTACGGCACTGTCCGCAAAGATACGCGGCGCTAACACCGCCGGATGATTTTCGTTCTTGGTGCGATGCATATGACGACGGCGTTCTAACACCATGGAGCTAATGGCTTCAGGTTTCAACATATATGACCTCCTCGGCTTATTTAAAATCCGGATTTTTGGATGCGGCGGTAATATAGGACGCAACCTGAGTCGGTGGTGTTGGATTTTTTTTAATGGAATGACATCCCAAACACCCTCTCCGGTCGGTTACACGAGCAAAAATAACGATACACATGGGCAGCCTTAATGACTATCCTTGGCGCGATGTTGCAGCAGGTAATGAATATCCGTCCGATTTGAGAATTCCAGGGTGTCAAACCACCCGTAATGCTTCAATTCATCTCCATCAACCCTTCTTAAAAAAAACACACTTTCAATTGAGGAATATGGTGTCCAACCTTTCAGAAATCAAAAAACGAAAAACCTTTGCCATTATCAGTCACCCTGACGCGGGAAAGACGACCCTCACCGAAAAACTGCTGCTTTTCAGCGGGGCCATTCAGATCGCCGGTGCGGTAAAATCAAATAAAATCAAAAAAACCGCCCGATCCGATTTCCTTGAAATTGAGAAACAGCGGGGCATTTCCGTGGCAACCTCGGTGTTGACATTTCAATATAACAAACACCGCATCAACCTGCTGGACACGCCGGGGCATAAGGATTTTGCCGAGGACACCTACCGTACGCTCACCGCTGTGGACAGCGTCATTCTGGTGGTGGATTGCGTAAAAGGTGTGGAAGAACAGACGGAAAAGCTCATGCAGGTCTGTCGGATGCGCAAAACCCCCGTTATCATTTTTATTAACAAATTGGACCGGGAAGGTCGTGACCCGATTGAATTGTTGGACGAACTGGAATCCAAGCTCTCCATCAAAGTCCGTCCCCTCACCTATCCGCTGGGCATTGGCGCACAATTCAAAGGGGTTTACAACATCTACGACAGTTCGTTTGCGTTTTATAAACCCAGCAAACAGACCATTGCCGAGGATGTCACTGAATTTAACGGCCTGTCAGATCCGGGTCTGGATCAGGTTTTTGGCCGTGATTCGGCGAAAAAACTGCGACATGATGTGGAATTAATTGATGGTGTTTATGAGGATTTCAGCGTTCCCGAGTACCTGCAGGGCAATCTGGCGCCTGTTTTTTTCGGTAGTGCGCTGAATAATTTTGGAGTGCGGGAGTTGATGGACACCTTTGTGGAAATCGCCCCTTCACCCACGGCCAAAGAGACCACCGACGGCATTGTGCATCCGGAGGATGACGCCTTCAGTGGGTTTGTGTTTAAAATTCACGCCAATCTGGACCCGCGCCATCGGGACCGTATTGCATTTTTACGCGTCTGCTCGGGGAAATTTGAAAAGAACAAGTTCTACCACCACGTGCGTCTGAACAAACCCAAAAAATTTGCCAATCCGGCCTCCTTCATGGCTCAGAGTAAAGCCACCCTGGACGTGGCTTTCCCTGGTGATGTCATCGGACTGTATGATTCGGGCATTTTCAATATCGGGGATACACTCACTGAGGGTGAACGGTTCATGTTCAAAGGCATTCCCCGCTTTTCACCGGAAATTATCCGGGTCATCCACAACCAGGACCCCATGAAATCCAAGCAATTGGAAAAGGGCATTCAGTATTTGACCGACGAGGGGCTGGCTCAGCTCTTCATCCAGCAAAATGGAAATAACAAAGTCGTTGGCGTGGTGGGTGAACTCCAGTTTGATGTCCTTAAGTACCGGTTGTTGAATGAATACGGTGCTCAGGTTGAATTTCTGCCCATGACGGCCTACAAGGCAGTCTGGCTTCAATATGAAAATCCGCTTGACGCCGATTATCTACAGAGGATTTATAGCCACCGGCTTTACCGGGACAAGGATGAGAATCCCGTATTCATTCCTGACTCCATGTTTGCATACAAAAATGCCCTGGAAAAATGTCCCAAGGTACGGTTCCTGTCTGCCATGGAACACAATGACAAGACCCTGAAGCTGGATGTTGTGGCGTAAGGGGGAAATTGGGAATTTCTCCTACCAAATGGTTTTCACCATCTTTGCACTTCTCAGATTAGCATCCGCAGTGATGAGCGGTGCTCCTTTAATGATTGAGGTGGCACAAATCAGACGATCTGCCGGGTCTAAATTGATCTCCGTACCGAGTGAAGCGGAGAGGTCAGCGATTTCCGGCGTGATAGCCTGGATCACGTAACGATTTGCGGTCTGGATCAACCGGATGAATTCGGGATAAGTTGTATCCACAACCAAGCGTCCCTTGCTCATGAGCATGGCAATTTCCCAGAGTGAAATATCAGCGATCAATATCTCACCAATCTCATTCGCCTGATCAATCAGTTTTCTGACCCTGCTGGTAATTTTCTCCGGCTGAAGCGCATGCCAGATAATGACGTGCGTATCCAGGGTAATCATGGGCTAACCGCGTTCCATTCTTCATCAATGGGAGCAAGGACATCACCCACGATGGCCGTTTCACGCAGATTCTGTAGCGTTTTCTTAGCGCTTTCCCGAGCTTCGTCCGGGGGAACCAGTTGAGCAACAATCTCACCCCGGGATGTTATCTGGATTTTTCCACCGCGTTTGATTTCCTCAATCACCTCCATGAGGTTTGCCCGTAACTCACTGACTGCTATCGTCGTCATGCTAGACCTCCAATCTTAACGTACAAATGTAATGTACAATAGAATGGCCGTACAATACATTTGTACAACTGCTCTCTTCTGAGCACTGCTAAAATCAGTTGTACCAAATTCCGTAATTCTTAAGATGAAAACAACGTGATGAGCCGCTTTATTTTTTACCCGGCTCCTGGTAAAACCTACCCCCGCCCCAATTCCCGGATCTGTTCTGACTCCACAATCCGTGTGCCCGCCTGGACTTCATCAGCTAAAGCCATCATCGCCCGGGCGACTGTTTCAGCGGAAACCGGTTTCATGCGTGCCGGCATCAAGCCCGCGAGCATTTTTCCTAAAATCTGAGCCAACCTTTCCCCCAGACGAAATTCCTGCCGTTCACCAGTGAGAAGCGAGGGGCGCAGAATGGTCAGGTTGGGGAACTTTATCTGCATCAAGGCCTGCTCCAGCTCACCCTTGACCCGATTGTAGAAAATTTTGGACTGCGGATTAGCGCCAGTGGCCGTGACAATCAGGAAATGGGTAGCGCCATTTTCCCGGGCAATCTGAGCCAGGGCTAGTGGGTAGGTGAAATCCACGGTGTAAAATGCCGGCTGACTTCCAGCTTTTTTGATGGTTGTACCCAGTGTACAAAAAACATCATCCGCCGATAATTGGTCTGAAACCGTCTGCATTTGGCTAAAATCAGCCAGTTCAATTACATCAATCTTGGGGAAATTTGCCGGATCAGAAATCGGGCGTCGGGTTATAACTTTGATCTTTGAGTAGGTTTCACTGGCGTACAATTGTTTTAACAATGCTGTGCCCACCAAACCCGTCGCCCCCAACACCAGTGCCGTTTTTTTCTGTGACATCAATGCACCGATCCGCTGATATAAGGATCAAAGAAGCAATTCACTTCGTCCAGGAGCGCGGTCTTTTCAATCGGATCGAGAAATGTCGCCTGCACCGCGTTCTGCGAAAGGCGAACGATTTGCTTCAGATTCAATCCCAGCGCAGACTGCGTTTGCAGAAAATTCTCGGTGATGTAGCCACCAAAATAGGCCGGATCATCGGAGTTGATCGTTACACATAAACCCTTATCCAGCAGCGTTCCCAAATTATGGTTCCGTAAATCATTGAACACCCGGAGCTTCACATTGGATAAGGGACAAACCGTCAGCGGAATTTGGAATTTTCCAAGGTGTTCCAGTAGGGCTGAATCTTCCATGGCGCGGACACCGTGATCAATTCTGGAAACCTGCAGGTGGTTTAATGCCTGCCAGATATAATCCGGCGGTCCCTCTTCACCGGCATGAGCGACGGTGATGAAGCCCTCCTTCCGGGCGGCATTAAACACTTCCAGAAATTTTTCCGGGGGATGACCGTCTTCAGACGAATCCAGCCCCACGGTGGTGATCCAATTTTTAAACAGCAACGCCTGGTGCAAGGTGTTCATGGCTGACTCTGCACTCAGATGCCGGAGAAAACTCAGAATCAGTCGCGAAGAAATGCCCCATTCCCTCCGGGCTTCTTCCAGTGCGCGGTGGATTCCATTTACCACGACATCAAATTCGACTCCTCGACCCGTGTGCGTTTGCGGATCAAAGAAAATTTCCACATGACGGACATTTTCGTCCTGCATTTTCTGGAGATAAGCCCGGGTTAAATCGTAAAAATCCTGCTCTTTTTGTAAAACAGCCGCACCGGCATAATAAATATCCAGAAAGGATTGGAGGTCTGAAAATTGGTAGGCTGCCCGGACTTCATCCACGGAATGATACGGCAATTTCACACCATTCCGGGTAGCCATTGCAAACATCATTTCCGGCTCCAATGTCCCTTCGATATGCAGATGCAGTTCCACCTTAGGCATTCTCCTGATGATTGATTCCAGATTGTGGACCATGCAAGCTCTCTCCTGTGTGCCCCCAGTGGACACCACTCAGTTATTGGGATATTCCAAAATCATCCGAATTGAATGGATGGGGTGATGTTAACGCAGAGTTTAACCTGATTCGACTGTGACCTCAAATAAAATATCTGTCCGATCTGAGCTCGACGAAAATCTTTAAGATTGATTCAATTCGCCCAATAGAATTCTAAATAAGAGCCCCCTCCGAAAAGTCGCCTGTATAGGTCATGCAACATGTAATGGCATGGGAACACATAAAATGACCATAACTACCATAAATACATGCATATATATTGATTTTGCAGATGATTTATAGTATATTTACTTTTGAAAAACGGGAGTAAAAATGTTCAGAAAAAGTAATGGCAGCCCAACTCAGGATATTTTCGGTGAT
>MNWS01000260.1 GCA_001872685.1 Fidelibacterota bacterium CG1_02_48_14 | reverse complement strand
GCCAGTGAAACATAACTGCCTGCCACCAGAATTTTGCCCTTGTGCTCCGGTTTGATGTCCTCTGGCATGAGCTCAGATTCACGATCCTTCACAACGATTTTCAATTCGCCGCGTGTTTCGCCACCAATGCCAAAAATGCCCTGAATCATCGCTGCTTTGGACTCAATGACGACACCCTCTTCAGGTGTAACTTCACAAACACGACCCGAAATATAGGCATCCACCTGAACCGGAATGGGCGCTTCACGAATAACGACCTGGCCGGTTGTGTTGGAGATGTGTTCAATTGTCCCGGCGGTAGGCACCTCGACTTTGGATTTGAACATGCCAAATATTCCAGCACTCTCGGCGAGCAAATCACCCGGTTTCACAACATCTCCGATGGATTTTTTCATCATATCGGCAACTTCTGCCGGCTCAATGTTCAGCAAATTGGCGACATTCACCATCTGCACATTTCCAGGCAGATTCGTAGAGCAGACGATGGTCTCTGGTGTGACCAGATCACCATCATTGACCAAAACCTCACCCTTCAGCGGCAGGATGCGGGATTTTTTAATGGTTGTTGCATGGAGGACTTTCAGTCCGGGAGTATAGGCGTGTGCCATTATTTGGCCTCACTTTCCGGGTATTCTTCCATCGCTTTCGACCACAGTTTCAAGGCACGAATTCGCTCTTCTTTATTCTCCGGCAGGCTGAATGGCCGACGACCGCGGGTATCAAATACGAGTCCCACGACGCCACCATATAATTTCGTTTCGATGGGGATACCGTCCCCCTTTCCCAGGTCCAAATTCTTATCAGGTATCAATTCCGCTTCGATCGCCTCTTTCGGTGCTTGAATCACTTCCAAAATTCCCGGCAGATATTCTTTTTGAAGGGTTGTTCCGTCCGGCATTTTCAGTTTCACGGTCAAAGCGGTACGCCCGGATTTCATTTTTCCAGCCGGTGCGATACAAGTCCCCAACCGAATCAGGCAGTCTTTTTCAAATACCTCCAACGCGGCTTTTTCCGCGCTCTCACGAATTTCCGGTTTGTCAACATTAGCCAGTACACCTAATTGCGGCATCATAAAAATGGAATCCACCGCCAACTGGGTAATGCCCTCCGGTAAAAATGCGTCAATCATCATTTTGGTTGACTGAGCGCGTCGCGGGGCATGGGATAACACACCGCCTGAACCTATGAGCAGATCGAGCTCCATCAGATCCACCAGCGTGTCACCACTTCCGGTTTGTTCAAAAGCATCTGAAATCGTGCGTTCCGTCTGAATGCCCTTCAGGCTCACGGCAAACGATTTATGCTGGACGAAGCTGAGTCGTAATGCCTCCCGGGCGATTGCCTGTTCGATCTTCAGTTCTTCCAAGGATTGGGGAATGGTCGTGGGTCGAATCATTTTGTTGGCAATGCGATTTGCCAGGTCTTTTTCGTCAATATCAAAGGGAACCCAACGCATGACATTGGCCATAGTCGCTTCTGCCAAGACATTTGTAATCGAGTAACTCATACCCAGATTGGCGGAAACCGTGCGGTTGAATGTCTTTTTGAAGACGGAAAATACATCCGTTGTTGCGCCACCAATATCCACACCAACAACCGAAATATCATCACGACGCGCGATCATCTCAATCAATGCGCCAACAGCACCGGGCGTCGGCATAATGGGTGCGTCGGTCCAGGACATTAATTTTTTATATCCCGGTGCCTGGGCCATCACATGTTCCATGAAAAGATCATGGATCTTGTCACGGGATGGTTTGAGATTTTCCCGTTCCAGAACCGGGCGAATATTTTCAACAATGTCCAAATCGGTAATATCGCCCAACGTCTCTAAAATCTGTTCCTGAGCTTTATTATTTCCCGCGTAAATCACCGGTAATTTATAACTCGCGCCCAACCTTGGTTTTGGTTTGGCAGCCTTTAAAATTTCAGCCAGTTCAACCACGTGGCTGATGGTGCCGCCATCAATGCCACCGGAAAGCAGGATCATGTCCGGTCGTAATTGCCGGATACGCTCAATTTTCTGGTGCGGAAGCCGTCCATCGTTGGAAGCCAATACATCCATGACGATGGAACCAGCGCCCAATGCTGCACGCTGGGCACTCTCGCCGGTCATGGATT
This sequence comes from Fidelibacterota bacterium CG1_02_48_14, assembly GCA_001872685.1. Classification (GTDB taxonomy): domain Bacteria; phylum Fidelibacterota; class UBA8477; order UBA8477; family UBA8477; genus UBA8477. The sequence goes on along the minus strand of MNWS01000260.1, from coordinate 4,442 downwards.
TCACCACGCCAGCCACCATCATTTGCAATCCACCACCGGCGGATGAGGTTGAGACATAAACATCAACGCCGCGATGGGTGCCATCCTTCAGCACTTCCGGACGCATGATTTCATCGCCATCCAGAATCTGACGCCCGGAAAGTTCTTCCACCTCACGGACGGCATTCAAAACACCACGCGTTACATCCTCAAATGGCGCTTCAACCGTCGTCGGTGCTTCACCACGGCTGGTTAACCGATAACCATCTTCGGTCAATTCGATGAGAATGGCTTTGGTCGTGGTTGACCCACAATCCGTAGCCAGTATTGATTTTAAAACTATTTCTGCCATAACCGATCAACCACCAATTTGTAAAAATAACATTCTATTTATTGCTTCAAACGCGGGTCAAGGGCATCTCGCAATCCTTCACCCACTAAGTTATACACGGTCACCGTAATAAAAATCGCCAATCCCGGGAAGGTCGTCAACCACCAACCACTGGGTAGCATGTCCCGAGCGCTGGAAAGTAATGATCCCCAGGTCGCTTGCTCCGGTGGTGCGCCAAAACCCAGAAAGCTCAGTCCGGATTCGATTAAAATCGCAGCCGCCACACCGAAGGTTGCCGTGACCAAAACCGGTGTGAGCGTATTCGGCAAAACATGCCGGAAAATCGTACGAAAATCACTAAACCCAAGCGCTTTGGCAGCAGTCACATAGTCTTCGTTTTTCACTTTAAGGAATTCACCGCGAGTAAATCGAGCGACACCCGTCCAGCCCGTGAGGCCCAAAATAATCATGATGTTCACGATGGACTGGGTTTGGACCACGGCCACAATTGTAATGATTAAAAACATGCGGGGAAATGTGATCATGACTTCAATCAAACGCTGAATCACCACATCAACCCAACCACCGTAATAACCGGCGAGGGCACCCAAAATCATGCCGATGGTCACATAAATCGCCACCGCCACGAATCCCACGAGTAAGGAAACACGCGATCCATGAATCAGTTGTGAAAGGACATCCCGACCCAATTCGTCCGTACCGCAGAGATGGGTCGAATTCGGTGGTGATAAATTTCGTTTCAAATCGTAGTCATTCGGTCCAAACGCCACAACCGGCCAGATCGCCCAGTCATTCGGCTCAAATTTGTTCTTCAGTAATTTCCATTGCTGCGTTTTAAAATCGTCCTGCCATTGCATCCCAAACCACTGAACACCGTATTCACGGATAACCGGTGCGTAATAATTGCCATGATACTTCATGATCAGGGGTTTATCGTTGGCCAGGAAATCGGCGAAAATAAATATGAACAGCAGCGCGTAAATGACATGCAGACTGTACACCGCCAGACGATTGCGACTGAACTGCCGTTTGACGATGTCGAGGTAGGTACGAGACATTTTCTTCTGGCTCAAGATTGACTCCCCTCGAAGGTGATGCGAGGATCAACCAGCGCGTAAAGTATATCAGACAATAAAATCCCCACCAATGTCAGGATCGCACTCAGTGTTGATACAGCCATGATAATCGGGTAATCACGGTAAAGCACCGCGTTGAAGGCCAACTGTCCAATACCGGGCAGCGAAAATATACTTTCGATGATGATGGAGCCGGAAATGGCAAGGGGCAGGAGATTCGCCAACATGGTGATGATAGGAATCAGTGAGTTTCGCAAAGCGTGTTTGTACACCACGATTCGCTCAGAGAGTCCTTTGGCCCGGGCGGTACGGATATAATCCTGCCGGATGACCTCCAGCATGGAGCCACGCATGTAGCGTGACAATGCCGAAAAGCTGCCGTACGTCCAGATGATCAGGGGCAGAATCACATGACTCATAAAATCTTTGAAATAGGCCCATGTTGTAAAACTGTCCGCGCCGACACTGTGCAATCCTGAAACCGGAAACCATGCCAGAAAATCACCTCCACCAAAAAACACAATTGCCATAGTTGCTACCCAGAAATTGGGCAACGAATAGAGAATGAACAGGAACACGGTGGTGACTTTGTCCCCGACTGTGTATTGGTGTGTCGCCGAATGAATTCCAAGCGGAATGGCAATGAGGTACGCGATAATAAACGAAGAAATCGTGAAAATCAGTGATACCGGTACCGTCTCTTTAAAATGCTCCCAGACCGGACGATTGTCCTTGATCGAATTACCGAAGTCGAACTTTATCATTCGCACCAGCCAGCGCGGATATTGAGCATCGGTCACAACCATCGTCAGTTTCTTCAAAGTAGAAAATTGGTATTTCGCCTGTTCACCAGGCTGGAACACATTCGCCGAATCCAATTTGCCGTAGTACCATTCGTGCACATACTTCCGTGATGCTGGAAGGGTCATTTCAGACGTGATGGACAATTTCTGTTTCAGGGTCAGGATCTCCAGAATCGCCCGTTGTTCAATCTCTGTCAAATTATCCTTTGCGAGCTGCTCAACAAAAAATGGCACCGCCACATCATCCGCCTGCTTCAACGGATCCAGGGCATCGTCCCAGGCTTTCGATGTCTGATTGGGATTGGTCGCCAGGAAGGTACGAACTTCCTCCCAGTCTGCTTTGAAGGTAAAAACCTTGAAATTGAGCAAAACCGGCTTATCCAATCCATAGATCTCACGCGTCTGTTCCACCACCTGCTTGGCCAGATTTTGGTCTGCCGCTAAACCGGACTGTTGACTGCCCATTTTAAATGCCGTGGGGTCGCCGGGAGCCATTTTGATAATGATGAAAGTGATGATGGAAATGCCAAAAATGGTGGGGAAAATCAGCAGAATGCGTTTAAGAATGTAATTAAGCAAGCACGCATCCTTTCAGCGGGAAAACCGGTTTACACACAATCAGACTCATGGCGCCATACCCGGACGTGAGACATTCGGACTGCGCCACCAACTCGTGTTATGGTAACCGGGTCGTATGGGGATCCATTTCACGTCCTTGAACTGCCGATCGAAAGCGCCGGGGTCGCGCTGGTAATACATAAAGGTATAGGGCTGTTCATCATGGAGAATTTCCTGAAAACGCCAGTACATGGCATCACGCTTTTCCGCATCCATTTCGAAGCGCGCGGCTATGATCAGCGAATCTGCCTCTGCATTGCGGAATCCGATATAATTCGAACCACGATTGCCGATATTGTCAGAATGCCAGATTTGATACGGATCGGACTGTAACCCGCCAATCCACAGCAACATGACGCAATCAAACTGCCGGTCTCTCAGATTCTCCACATAGACCGACCACTCCAATTGCCGGATGTTCACGACAATGCCGATTTTTTTCAAATCTTCCTTCATCATCAACGCCAATAATTTTGAATTCCGGGATCCTGATGAAACTGAGAAAATGAATTTAAACGGTACACCGTCTTTGTCCCGAATGCCATCGCCGTCGTGATCAATCCACCCGGCCTCTTCCAGCAATCTCACCGCTTCATCAGGGTCATAGGGCCAGCGTTCAATATTTTGATTGTACTGTGGACTGTAGGGGTAAAAGGGTCCGATGGTGGGAATGCCCAGATCGTACCCGATGTATTGGTTATACCCATCGCGATCAATCAGCATTGTCATGGCGCGACGAACGCGTTTGTCATTGAAATAGGGCCGATCGTTATTCCAGCCCAGATAGCTGTAAGCTGGCACCACGAATGTCACTTTTTGGAACCGCTCCAGAAAATCCGGCGTGTTGGTCTGCTCAAAATACTGGATCGCGCGCATGCGGGGCAAAAAGTCTACTTCACCCGCTTTTAATGCCGTGAGCATGGCCGTCGGGTCGGTAATTGACTTCACAATGATCGTGTCCAGATAGCCGGCTTTTTCGGTAAAACCCGGTATGTAGGTATTATCAGCATTCCAATAATTTTTGTTCCGCAGCAACATCATGTATTCACCGGTGACCCACCTCCCAAATTCGTAGGGACCACTGCCGATAAGTTTTGGCGGATTGTCACCCACGGGTCGATTCAGCGGATTGGTATTAAATGAATCAGCCCATTCTTTGATGTCGGAATCATTTGCAAATATTTGTGGATTTTGCAGGTCTGAGATAGAAAAGCGATCCATCATCCCCTTGGGGTCCCATTGATGACGCGGCATCACGGCAAAACCGCCCATGAACTGTAAATTGAGGAAGTAGGTATCCGAAGTTCTGATAGCAAATGTGTAGGCGTCCGACGCCCAGGCATCCTCGACATTTTTGTAGTAGGTTCGTTGTGGAGCATCATCCACATATGGATTCATAATGGCTTTTAATGAGAACAAAACATCGCGGGAGGTCAGCGGTTTTCCATCCTGCCAGGTAATATTTTTATGTAGATGGAAGGTGTAGGTCTTGAGATCGTCCGAGATTTCATACCGTTCGGCGAGAACCGGACGGTCATAATTCCATGTTTCAAAATCGTATGTCACCAACGGTTCGTAAATGTAATCCAGAAAGCGTGTCGCCGCGGCTGATGT
>MNWS01000179.1 GCA_001872685.1 Fidelibacterota bacterium CG1_02_48_14 | reverse complement strand
AAAATATATCTGTCCCCTATCGGGCAGGGACAAATAGTAGTTCAATGCCCGTAACAACAGTAGTTCTTTTTTCCCTGACTCCGAATTTAAACGAGGCTCAGTTTAATCATCATTTGTAGGATCATCCGCCGTGTGCAGCGCCCGGTCGTTGGATGCAACCTCGGCAAAATTCTGAAAATATGTCGTCTGCCGGACAGTCTGAGGGAGCTGGATAGTGTATCGTTTTCCCGGACAGAAACAGGCAAACAACCAAAAAAATGACACAGGAGAAACAGCTATGCGTCAATTAACCATTTCGGGAATCGTACTCACACTCATGTTCGCATTTGGGATTGCTGAAGAGCAGACAAGCATATACAAAGAGCTAACACTAACCCAGGCCGTGGCCGAAGCACAAACCGGGCAACGGATGGTCATGGTACATTTCTACGCCACCTGGTGTGGGTACTGCAAAGCGATGGACAAGGATACATTCAATGATGCCACCGTCCGGACGGTATTGAACAAAAAATATATTCCCATTCAGATTGATGTTGAATCACCAGTCGGCTTGGAATTGACAAAGAAATACCAGATTCATGGCACACCAGTGATCGCTATATTCGATGAAACCGGGAAAATGATCTCAGCCCGACCAGGCTATCAGGATCCCCAGACATTTTTAAGGTACCTAACCGAATTAAATGCAGTTGTCGAAAAATTTTAATGCCCTGACCGCAACCCAAATGGCGGAGGTGGACCGATTGATGGTGGAAGAATACCACATCGAACTGGCCCAGATGATGGAGAATGCCGGACGGCACCTGGCGACCCTTGCGTATTCCCAACTGAGTGTCGCCGGTTTGGCTACCTCGGACGGGAACGTCGTGACAATTTTAATTGGTCCGGGAAATAATGGTGGCGGTGGGCTCACGGCCGCCCGCTACCTGTCGAACTGGGGTGTGGTGGTCAATACCATCTTAATGCAACCGGTTGAAAAATTGAGATCAGTACCCGCAATCCGCTGGCAGACACTTCTTAAGCTACCGGTAAAAACAGGGGCGTGGCATGATCCTGAGACGACGGAAATGATAGGTTCTTCAACACTCATAATCGATGCCATGTTGGGGTACAACCAAACCGGTGATCCGTATGGTTCGATCCGTGAGGCGATTCCGGCAATCAACCAATTGTCCGTGCCGGTATTGTCACTGGATATTCCGTCAGGATTGGATGCCACAACCGGAACACCGGGGGAACCCTGCATTCAGGCAAACGCCACACTGACATTGGCACTTCCCAAAACCGGCCTGACGAACCAGTCGGGTAAACTTTATTCTGGCGACCTGTATCTGGCAGATATTGGCGTTCCACCCGTGCTCTACACACATTTGGGGTTGCCGGCACAGAACATATTCAGAGATAATCCCATTTTGAAAATAGGTTAAGTATGAAGATGTTTTTACGAGAGATGTCTCATAAAATGGGTTGGGGTGTAGCCGTCTTCATGGAAACACAAATAGATTGTTAATCAGGGGGACCGAATGAGTCAGACGAAAACGAAACTGTGGTATCTGGAAAATTTCAACCTGTTCAAAGAGTTGGACATGAAGACGGTCATGGAATTAAGTCAGAACAGCCATATGAGTCAGAGTCGGAAAAACCAGGTGATTTTTTTCCCGGAATCCAGCAACGACACCGTCTATTTATTAAAAGAGGGTAAAGTCAAAATCTCCCGTCTTTCCGAGGATGGTCAGGGAGTGACGCTTCAAATTATCGGTCCCGGGGAGATATTTGGGGAAAGCGGACTCATGGGGCAGGATCATCATGACAATATGGCGGAGACCATCGAGCCGGCGGTGATTTGCGCCATTAATAAAGTCGATTTCATGGATTTTCTGGATCGAACACCCAAACTAAACCGGGCCGTGAACCAACTGATCGGCAATCGCATTCGAAAAATTGAAGCTCATATCGAAGATTTGGTTTTCTACGATTCCCGCCAACGAATTTTGCTCTTTCTGGAGCGTCATGTAGAAAATTTCGGAACGTATTTAACGGATTTGTGGGAAGTCCGACCCTTTTTAACGCACCAGGAAATTGGGGAGATCACCGCCACCAGCCGTCAAACTGTGAATCAGATTTTAAACGATCTGAAGCGTGACGGCATCATCGATTTTTCACGCCAGTATTTATGGCTCAAAGACCGTAATCGTTTGAAATCCCTGCTACCCGTTTAATCGAATAAAATCAATTACACTCACACTTTAAATTGAGGCATTGTCGGGTCTGCGACAGTTTGTCAGACGAATTCTGTGTATGTTTTCCTCAGAATGAATCAGAAACTGCCAACCACTGAATCCCATCGCGTCGTCGTCGTCGTTCGTTCGGATTGCCCCACCTGTCTGGATGCCGTTGATCATGTAACGGTGGGGATGCGTTCGTTTCAGGACAAAAAGCCCCGGATTATCAATTTAGACATTGAGGATACTGCCGGCTCGTTGTTTGAAACAGTTATTACTCCGGCAATCTACATAGACGAAATACTTTGGGCTTATGGCAGTGTTGATCCGCGCATTCTAATGGAAAAACTTGCCACGCTGGTGGACAAAAAATCATCAGGTAATCATCGAAAAACAATCATCACAAAGGAGTGACGATCATGGCTATGAATATGAACATCTTAAATCAATACGCCCGGCATGCACATTGGCTGGTACGGCTTTCCCTGGCAGCGACTTTTATCTATCACAGCATTCCAAAATTCATGAACCCGGGTATGATGGGCATGCCCGTGATAATGGTGATCATGGTCGGGTTGGCGGAACTGGGTGGCGCACTGTTATTGCTCTGGGGCGGATTTGGACCCGACTGGGCAACCCGCTTAGGCAGTGCTTTTTTCGCAATTGTCATGCTGGGTGCAATCATGATGGTCCATCTGGCTTATGGCTGGAATTCCATCAATATGGGAATGGGCAACATGGGCAAGGGAATGGAATTTCAGACTCTGATTTTGGCCATTTCACTTTACTTCGTATTCAAGGGCAATAGCGTTAGTACCGAAACTGCCATCGTGTAACACACCGTTTTGAATAAAACCCTGTCCTGATTAATAGTGCCGTGTTCAGATTTTTACTGAATGCGGCATTTTTCATTTACCGGCCGAGTAGTGCATCGGGATTAACCGGTCCACTTTTCCTTCCTTCGATCCGTCCCGACCTGCTGCCGAACAAATAAAAAAAACCACCGGACATCAAGGTCATCCGGTGGTTTGGGTTGATGAGGATGGGGTCTAATTAAAAAAGGATAACTTCATACCCTTCCTGGACCAGGGTGCGCATACTCGGATGATTGTTAAACTCAGCCAGAAAAGCGATCCCGGCCTGCTTGACTTCATTAGCGACACCAAATGCGTGGGCACAATGATGGCAGACGCCGGTAATGCTGTTTTTGACTTTTGAATATGGTTCGTGCAGTCCGTTGGTGGGTTTTTCCAGTTCACCGATCCATTTGGTACCTGCCCCTTCGAAAATCACTTTCAGTTCATCACCCTGTTCGGCAGCTTCGCTCACCAGAACCAATGCATTTGAGACTTTTGCCATTGCTTCAATTGTGAGTGTGTCACTTGCAATGACGACAGCTATTTTTGCCATGTGTTCGCTCCTTTTATCGATTGATTGTGTTTATGCCGGTTCACTGGTTGAAATAAACAGACGTTGCAGTCCAGTCGTTTCAATTCGGTCAGTCACTATCCGGTTCATCATGCACCAATGTAATTTCAATTCAATTTGTGAATGTCTGGAGCAAGACAGTTATTCATTTCAACGGGTCAATAATTTCGCCTTTTAGCCGGTTAAAAAAAATGTCGCAAAAGCGACAACTATTCAGGCGGGATGGCCTTATGATTTCACAAAAGAGCCCTCGTGTCAGAGCGAGATTGGAGTGGATGTGAACAGGTGGAGGTTATTTTCATTATTTTTAGGCGGGAATTTTATTGCTATGACGCTATTAACGGAACCGGTTTTGGGCCAATCTTCGCAACCCATGTGGCAGGAGGTAATGTCCGATTATGTTGACGCCAGTGGTCGTGTGAACTATGACGAATTGCGTTCCAATCCGTTTGCTCTTAAATCATTCGTGGATTTTATCGCAGAGGTCAGTCCTAAATCCCACCCCAACCTGTTTGCCACAGAAAATGCCCGAAAAGCTTACTGGATCAATGCTTACAACGCGCTGGTGATGTGGGGAATTGTTGAAAACCCCGGCATTTCATCGGTGAAAGATGTGGCGATTGCCAATGGGTTTTTCTGGCGATTGAAGTTCGTGGTGGGGGGTGAGCAGATGACTCTGAATCAGATTGAGCACGATATTCTGCGGGAAAAATTCCGTGATTCGCGAATCCACTTTGCCATTAATTGTGGGTCGGCGTCTTGTCCGGTTTTGGGGCAACGGATGTATGATGCGGACGATCTGGATGCGCGACTGGATTCGGCGGCGACGCATTTCATCAGCGATACGGCCAATGTGAGAATCGATGTACGGAAAAGGACGATTTATCTCTCCATGATCTTCAACTGGTACGCGGCGGACTTTGAGAAGTCCGGTTTGCAGGGCGTGATTCCGACTGTCATTCATTACCTCCCAAAAGAGCAGAAGCCAATGGCTGACATATCAGATTTTAAGATTAAGTATTTGGATTATAACTGGGATTTGAATCAACAACAAACGAACTGAAGAATGGCTGTAATCTCGGAGATAGGTCATTTCCCTGGTTTTTCTAATTTGCGGAAATCCGATTTATCAGTGTCCCAAAGGGATCCCTTCGGGAAAATCCGTGTTCAGGTGCGCCTTCTCTTGGCCTTGCTCTTACTCTTTCTTCTTTCCTCTTTCTCTATTACCGAACATCGCCCGCCAATAATCCACTTCGTCATCCGTTAGTGGCTCTTCCCGATATTTACCGGCCGCTTTGGTTTGATCGCCGTGAACCAGGCTGTGAATATAAAGGTAGAAATTCTGGCAGGTCTGGAATTCCCGACGTTCGAGCTGGGCGGTTTTGATGATGTCAGCATCGTCGGACACCAGCACGACATCACCCCCTTTTTTAAGCAGCAATTGTTTGAGAACCTGATCAGCAGAACGACCACCGGAATATTGAATCGTCAGAATACCTTTTTGCAGTCGCGAGCTTTTAGAGCCGGGAGGTGGACCATCCCATACCAGAACGATTCGTAATCCTTTTATTGCCGTCAAGCTGGAGAGGTCGTCCTCCAGCTTGTCACGGGCGTGCTCCCGGGTGAGTTTTTGCTCCCACTCGGCATATTGCGGAACCCGACGCAAGAGATTGTAGCCGTCAATGAGGAAGGTTTTCAAAACGGATCAACCGATGCTTTTCAGAATGTCAATGAATGCATCAACTTCGTCAACGTTGTTGTAATAATGCGGAGAAAACCGCAGTCCTTTGTCGCGCAGGGAAATAACCACTTCCCGGGCGGTAATCTGCTCCAACATGGGTTGATTTTTAGATTCATCGTGGTGAGTGAAGATGAAAATCCCGCTACCATTGGCTTCTGGGAAATTAAAAACCGGACGGAAGTTGGTCTCGGTCAACCGCTCTGAAAAATGGCGTACAAGTCCCCGGACATGATCGAAAACGGTGGTCTGGTTGGCATCAATGAGTAATCCAAGCGCTGCATTTGCACCAACGCAATTCACGGCATTAAAAGCGCCCAGTTCGTAGCGTCGGGCTGCCTCGGAAAGTGGCTGCTCGAAATCACTGAACTTCTCCGGATGTTCCAACGACATATAGCCCAAATGAGTCTGGTGAATCTGATCCTGAATCGCTTTGCTCAGGTAGAGAAAACCGCTGCCCAGAGGCGACTGGAGCCATTTGTGACCGCCGGTAGCGAGAAAATCAATGCCATCAGCTTCAACATCAACCGGCATAACGCCCAGGGCTTGAATCGCGTCCACGCTGAAAATGATATGATGCCGATGGCACAATTCAGCAATGGCTTTCACATCCGCCCGGTATCCCGTCATATATTGAACGATACTCAGGGAAAGCAATTTCGTTCGAGGTGTGATGGCGTTTTCATAGGCTTCCAGCGGAAACCGGCCGTCCGTTGTTTTAACAAAATCCAGTTCCACACCCAATCGCCGGAGGTTGCGGAAGGGGATGACATTCGCAGGAAACTCATGTTCATTCAATAAAACCCGATCCCCGGCCTGCCATTTCAGACCGGAGGCCAGAATGTTCAACCCGGTCGCTGTATTGGGCATTAATGCGATTCGATCGGTGGTGGCGTTCACCAGTGTTGCATACAATCCACGCAGATTTTCGGCGGCAGCAAAAGCTTTCCCCCAAGTATCCGGTGCACCCGTGTGGCGTCGTTCCAAATGCTCATTCATGGCGACCAAAACCGGATCTGCCAAGGGTGAAACGGCAGCGTGATTGAAATACAACCGACGGCTGGTGACATGAGAAAAGAGTGAGCGAAATTCGGCTTGAGTCATATGATAAACTCCGGGAAAATTATTCAGTCAGGCATTTACTATTCGGGACAAGGTTTTGGCAGAGCCGCATTCGCCAGGGCATCGCCTTCGGAGCCATTTACCGTGAATCCGGCATCCAGCAACGCCTGAGTCAGCGCATCTGCGGAAATTTGGTCCGGCCGAATGGTCACGATCACCGTACGCGTTTCCCAATTGAGTGATAATTCCTTGATACCGGTCTGTTGCATGATGGTTTGCTGGACAATGGTTTGATATTCAGAACAATTCATTTCAGCGATATTCAGCGTGATGGTGTCAAGTTTTTCACCTCC
>MNWS01000204.1 GCA_001872685.1 Fidelibacterota bacterium CG1_02_48_14 | reverse complement strand
CCGCCACAGGTCGTCCCAGTTTCGAATTCCCGGCCTACTCAAATAATAATTATCTCTATGATGGTGGCCTGTGGGTGGGAACTATGCTGGGGGGCGAACCTGCTGTTACGACTCATTTTTATAATCCCGATCAGGAATGGTCACCGCGAAATGAATATGGTGGTGAGCCGAGACCGCAGAAAGCCTTCTTTGTTCCGGAAAATCCTGACGCTCCCCTCGTGACCTACTTTGATGATCTTTTACTAAGGAGTGAATCCAACCATATTCCACTGGGAATAAAGGTTATCGAGACCTTCGAGCCGGGTGGTACCGTGATTGATCCGGATACGGATGAGGAAATTTTGGCACCCTGGGCGAAGGTTACCTACAAACTCTATAACACCGGGCTTAATGGTGATTTACAGGACGTGTATGTCTCGTTGTGGATGGATTTTGATGTAGCCAGTATTGATCCAACCAATCTTGCTATAGATGATTTGGTTGATTATAACCCGGATTTACTACTGTCATATATGTTTGATTGGGATGACCCGGTGAGTGAAGAAAACGACATCGGCGAATTCGGCCTTGCCACTGGTTACGTGGGTACGGCGTTATTGAAAAGTCCCACTGAAACCATCATAGCTCATGCCTGGTGGAACTGGGAAGATGATCCGAAAAATGACGCACAACGCTTTGATTACATGACTGGAAGCAGCCCCTATATGCAGGGCTATCAATTTCTTCCAAATCCATGGAATCTGGGCTATCCGGCTTTTGATTATCGTACGCTACAAACCACCGGCCCATTTGATATTCTACAATATGACACGGTAACCGTGCAGTTTTTATTGGTGGCCGGCGACGGGTACGAGGATTTGATGTCCAATGCCCAACTGGCGCGGGATCTGTATTACACTGACATTGCAAGTGAAGGGGATGGTTTATCACCTTCCACATTTACACTGGACCAGAACTATCCCAATCCATTCAATGCAGCCACCACAATCCGTTATTCGTTGCCGGAAGCATCTCGTGTGAGAATCTCCATTTTCAATATTCTGGGACAGCAGGTCACTGTTCTGCGGGACGCAAACCAGCCGGCTGGTCGTTATCAACTCACCTGGAATCCACAGCAGGCGGCGTCGGGTTTGTACTTCATCCGGCTGGATGCTGGGAATTTTCACAAAACGGTGAAGTGTTTGCTGTTGAAGTAAAAAGACCCCACCGGGTGAGGTGAGGCCTTTCTTTATCTGATTTTTTTGATAAGTGGGTTACTTCATCAAAATCACTTTCTGAACCTGTGAGAAGTTCATCTCACCATCATACCCTTCCCGGGTTTCGGTTCCCTGGGCAGTTAAGGAAATCAGATAAACACCACTGGGCACCTGATTCCCACGGATGTCTTTCCCCTGCCAGACGAGTGAATACCAGCCCGCCAGCTGATTCACGGTGATTTCCTGATAAACCAGCCGGCCGACCATGTCATAAATTCGAATTTCGACATTGCCGTTTACTGGTACACCGTACTCCAGGGTGGTGCTGGGATTAAATGGATTTGGATAAGCATTACCCAGTTGATATTTATCGGGTAGAACCGTAGGCTTCATGGCCACCATACCCGTGGTGTTTCTGGAATTGGACCAGGCGGAGGATTGATCCAGATTGTCGATTGCCTGAACTTTGTAGGTGGCCGTTGAGGTTCCAAAATTCAATCCAAACCCATAATCAGTATAACTGGTGGCTTCACCATCATTCACCGTGGCGTAGCTGGTCTGCTGATTAAACCTACTGATGAAGTAGTGCTTGTAAATCCTGAACCGGTCAATATCCCGGTCGGGATAACCACTGGATGTCGCTGTCAGTTCCCAGTTCAGAACCGGATTGAATCCCGAAACATCCAGCGTCAGGTAAGGTGCCTGGGGAGCCGGATCATAATACAACGCTCCCATATCCATGCGGGTGCCGTCCGGGTCCTGATCATCGGCGTCGGTTTCCCAGGTACTACCATTCCCATCAAAATCCTCCCAGCCGGCATCGATGGCGGGGGACGAACTGGTGAGGTGGTAATCGCCATTATTATAATCCACGAATAACGGATTCTCAGTCAGGTTGCCCTGTTCGCGAAAATCACCATCCAGATTCAGGTTTACAGAATTGTCCCAAAGGATAGAAGCTCCTATATGGCCAATAGTTCCCAAACCATTGCGCCGTAAATCTGCACCTAATGAATTACCAACTATTGTTTCGTTCAAGATTCGGTGACTTTCGTACTGCGGACTACCAGATTGTGGGGAAGCCTTGATATAGTATCCAGTTCCACAAGAAGTCAGAATGTTGTGGTGAGCAAACAGGGCGTGCTCACCTGTGATCTTAACCCCAAAATTGCTACAGTTTTCAATACGGTTTCCCGTGAGAACAACCCGGTTAAGATCGACTTCCCAGTCAAGGTCCGGAGTATGAACATGCCTATCGCCGATTTCCATTTCTATTCCGCTGGCAAATTCATAGATAACATTATTCTCAATCTGGATGCTTTTAAATTCCCCAAAATGATCGTGTTCGTCGAAGGGTAATGGGACAACCTGAATGGCGTTACCGTGGCCGGCTGTAGCCGGACTGAAGCTGCAATTGGTCACGCGCAGGGTATCTGCCAGGTAGTATTCATCAGCAGCGCTGAACACGCCGGCTGAATCGATATTGTTAAAAACACAGTTATCGATGGAAAGCGAACCCACTCCGCCGGTATAATGCACAGAGACATTGCTCACCACTCCATAATCAGCAGAATCAACCACGACATTCCGAATTACACAGCGCCCATAAAAGGGGAGGTGCGTCATGGCAATTGTGGTATTTTTGATTACTATATTTTCCAGAGAGCTACCGGTGCTCATCTCACTCAGCTTCAGACCATTCCACTCGGTGCCGTTCACTCCGCGGAAAGTGATGGGTTGGTTAGCGGTGCCCTGGAATCGTGAATAATTGAGCATGGTTATTGATGATCCGGATGGCATGTCAATGGTCGTACCTGCAGAAATTTGCGGCATGTCCGAGGTGACAAAGACATCGTCACCTGACTGGATGGGTAGATAACTCATCGTTACCGATCCATTCGCCGTCATGCTTACCCGGTACCGCAAATAGCCATTGTAGACACCTTGCTCTATGAGGGTTACACCCCCGGAAGTAGCTACGGTCACCTTGGTAAATTCACCCTGTTCGAAACTGCTAACCCGAGTTTTCAGATAGACGGTTTCACCCTCGCTGTAAACCGTGGCTCCGTATAAGGGAGCGTTAATGGTGAGGGTATTATACTGGGCTGTTGCGTTAGCACCCGCTGCGGTAAACACCACCGGCGTTTCCCGGTCATTGGTGATGCCACCGTTCCCGAAATTCACATGTGTTCCGATCCAGCGGCGGAAGATGTGATACTCACCCGGATCACCGGCCACCAGCAGCGGCGCCCGGAGGGAGTAGATGGGCTTGCTTGGTTCAAAATCTGGATTCTGATTGAGGAAGACGGCATCATGAGAACCAGATGATATTGTTCTAAATCCATCCGTTTGGGCGTGGGTCGATGGATCAAAATACCAGGGATCATCGATTTCTAATTCATCAGTACAATTTAGAGTAATTGACACAATCTCCTGATAATAAGCATTCTTCACATGCACATCGTGACGCGCTGTAAACTCATCAATAAGATGGTAGCTACTATTCGTTCTATCCCAATCATGATGCTGATAGTCACCCAATTGTCCGTTATAATCATAATTATCAAAACGACCGGGGAGCGTTTCAATTGAATAATCCGTATCTAAATTTAGCGTTCGACTTGAGCCTGATGTGAATGTTTGAGCTGATTGGGTAGCTAAATTCGTCAATTTCAGGCTCCCTCCCGCATCTTCATCCAGCACGATATTCCGAAAGGTGTAATTCGAAGTTGTCGGAACATCTACACTATAGAGCTTTACATCGGTATCCGTACCTGACTCAAATGTGATCGTGCTTATCAATAATGCCGTGGTGTTTTCCCATGGCAATACTTTGACATCGAGAGGCCGACCATAATACAAATTATGTCCGCTGTCACCTTTATTACCGAGATCCGAAACATAGATTGGTGTATCCCAAAATGTTTCCCGTTCCTCAGAATATCTGATAGTATTTAGACGGACATGATCATTGCTCTCAATCGAGTAAAACGCAACCAGGAAATCATCACCGCTATTGTCCGGTACGACAGACGGATAATCAAGATTCACAGAATTTTCATAGATTAATTGTGGGGTTGACCACTGATTTGAGCCATTCGGTTTTGTGCTGAAATACAGTCGCCACAATCCCTCACTGTCATCATAATCAGTATAGGCCACCATTGCCACACCAGAAGATGGATTATAAGCTATTGAAGGAGGGCTGAATTGCAATAATTTGTTATTCCAATTACCTGTGTAGGCGCTATAGAGAGACGCTATGGTAACAGGATCGCCTTCGTAGGAAAGCACCCTTAAATTATTACCATCACGAAAACAAAAATATGGTGTATCGTTGTAGCCAATTGTCATATCCGACAGACCCGTTTTAAGTTGACCGGATGAATAAATATTGGCATCCCTCGTATAATTTCCATTACTATCGCGTTCATAGTAATCAAATTGTCCAACATCATTGACAACTATATTTGATAAATAATGGATCGTAGTGGCAGAATTTAGGTAATCCCGACTTGACAGCAGATCATTAGACCATTGATTACCATATTCTTGACTTAAATTATCAGGATTAATAAAAGTATAAAAATCTCCTAGAATTAAAAAATTATTCGCACTGAAATCACTGTATCTTCGGGTACACATCACCTCATCGGTTCCTGCAATCTGTAGTTGAGCCTGGAGATAATCATAATTAGGTCCAGACGGTACAAGAGATTCAGTAGACCAACCCATTTGATTTTGCGTAGCCAAAACTGGGTAAGGTTGATACAAGTATGGACCAGCCATCTGTGTGAAAATGAGATCGTAATTTTCGTTGTTTTCATCGATTACGATCTGGGGATCGAACTCTTCTGCAGGTATCGGGTAGTCCATATAACTGCTGCTATTAAACTCCAAGCTGCCGACCTGTGCCATCAATATCTGAGGCACCATTACGAAAAGCACTGCCAGAAACAAATACCGTTTCATAGCATCCTCCTGTTGTGTTTGGCTGTACCGTACGGTTATACTATTGAACGGTGACAGCCGGTTACGGTTGTCCGGTGAGAGGGTCTGTCCATTCCACAAGGCGACCCTCTCTTTTCTTCTTTTTAATCATCTTCTCCCTATTACCACAATTCCCTTCGTTAAAAAACCAGAATTATCTTCACCCCCAATTACACTAAGGTTTGGAGAGGTATCAAGACACCAGAATCTCAAACCGTCGTTTCGTAATTCGCTATACCACCGCCAATGTTTACCATTGAAGTGGTAAGCGGCACCATATTCACCCGCAAGAAACAAATCATTTTTGTCGTTCCCACGCATTTTCCAGGTATAGGGGTGCCAATATGCTCTTTCGGGTATAATCACTTCTGAGTAACTGACCGGAGCTTGATTGTCATTAAATGTGAAGATGCCGAAACCTCCTGCAATCCATAACAGGGGTGAAGATGGGGTAGCCCACAGGGTCTCGCCCATGGGTGACATGATGGTCTCATCATCCAGGCTATTGGCACCACCTACATAGCGTTCATAGATGGTCTCAACAGTTTGGTCGGTTATTTTAAGAACAACTGATTCGTTGTGGTCCCCTGAGCCACAGGCCCAGACATGGACTTCACCATTATTATCCCGAATGCCTAATACATCGGTCAGCGGAATATCCGTCCCGCTCTCCAGGCGGGTAAACCCACTCCCATCGTAGTGCACGATACTCCCCCCGCTGCCCACAAACCACATATCCTCCGGGGAGGAACCCCAGACCTTGGTTACCCCACCATCATTGGGACCTAACACACCCATGTCCCAAAGATGGTATCTCTCCCATGTTCCATTATTCCAGTGATATATGATTCCAGTTGCAACCCAAACATCATTCTCAGAGAAGGCGTAAATGCCATCTCCGGTTACACCGGGTACTCCGAAAAGGTGCAAATTCCAACTAACCCCGTTCCATTTTGCCAGATTATATCGCCCACTATCTGTTTGAATGTCCCCCACCGCCCAGATATTGTTCTCATCAATAATGGCCACATCCTTGAGATAGCTGCCGTAATCTCCCAGGGTGTCTATGGTCCAGGTAAAGTCATGACTCGTGGTGTCCATGGTGGTGACGGTGGCTGAATCGCTGGAATCCACGAGTGCGGTACCTGCCAGGTTGCGGCGGTAAGCTTTGTAGCTGTAAGGGTGAGAGGGTTCCAGTCCCTGATCCACCATCAGGGTGTCGTAATCCGGCGGGGAGAGCAAAAGTTCCATAACTGTGGCAGCGTCTCGCTTAACCACCACCGGCAGGGCGGTGCTCAGAGTGTCATCTCCGGTCAGACTCACCCGCAGCCACGCCTCGGTACAGGAAGCGTCCGGAATTTCCAGTGCCAGCGTCGTATTACGAAATGGGTTTGGCGCCGGACCCGGCTCCTGGCAGGTGGTCATCAGACTCAGTAGCAGGATAACAGGCAAGATGAGGAATATCTCCCGGCGAAACGATAAATCCGGTGAAATAAGAAATAGCGAGATTTT
>MNWS01000253.1 GCA_001872685.1 Fidelibacterota bacterium CG1_02_48_14 | reverse complement strand
CCGACAGATCCTTGATAACGTGCCATTGGAAACAGTCTGGTGAGCCATTCTGACATTAAGAAAAATATTATTGAATCCTGTTGACAACGCGATGACAACCACAGAGTCAAAATTGCGGTGAATGAAGTGGTCATGAAGGAACAATTAAACCAGCTCATTGAGCGGGCTCAGAAGGGCGAAACCCGTGCTTTTAATGAGATTATCAAACACTACGAGGATCGGGTCATGAGCGTCATTATTGGTATTACACGGGATCGCGTCGAGGCTCAGGATGTCTTCCAGGAAGTGTTCATCAAACTATTCGATAAGATTGGCCACTTCCGGTTTGAGAGTGATTTTTTCACCTATTTGTACCGCATGACGGTCAATACCTGTTTCAATGCCCATCGCAGAAAAAAACGCCATCACAATGTATTTCAGGATACGAGTGAGGAATTTTGGAACGTTACCGCCGCACCGGAAGATGAAGAAGCGCCGCCAGATCGTGATAGTGAAATTGCCTCAGCGATTCTCCGGCTTTACACCCAATTACCACCGCAACAACAGACGGTATTTGCCCTAAAATATTATGAGAATAAAAAAGTGAATGAGATTTCAGAACTCCTGGGAGTGGGTGAGGGAACGATCAAACGCTACCTCTTTCGTGCCAGGGAAACGATGCAAAAAGCGCTTATTCAGGAAGGGATTACTCCATGAATAAGATGAGTAACCAAAAGATTCGCGAATGGATTATCCTCTATTTGGGTGACGAACTTTCAGATTCCCAAAAGCAGTGGGTCGAACAATTGTTGCTCGAGGATACAACCTGGCAATCTATTTATGGTACTGAGAAAAAATTAGATGCGATCTTCTCCGGCCTGGAAAAACCGGAGATCGAATTGGAGACATTCGACGGATTGCGTCAGGAAATAATGGGTCGTATTCGCTACCAGCGCAGACCTGTCTCATCCGCCCTGGAATTTTTGAAGGGGCGCTGGGAAACGTTGAAAGACCACGGCGTTCACCCGGTACTGGCTGGTAGCTTAGCGACCCTGGCTTTGATCATTGGATTGGTCATTAGCGGATTACCGCAACGCCAGACTGATCTTACGCAACAGGGTGCGACGGATCCGTCCATGCCACCGGAATCACGACTATTCAACAGCCTGGTGGAAAAAGGCTCTGACTATAAAATGATGGGAATGAAACCGGATCGCGAGGGAGGAGACAAAGTCAGTTTTGACTTTAAAGCGCCAACCGAAGATGTGGAAATGACGGTTTCACCGGATAACTCTGTGGTTCAAGACTATCTGATTCACCTTTTGAAAAATAGCAAGAATCCAAATCATCGTCGTAAGTCGCTTAAAATATTGGAAGATTACCAGGATGTTGACCAGGTTCAGGAAGCACTGGTTACCTCCATGTTGACGGATATTGATGCCGGTGTGCGATTAAAGGCCATCACCGCATTGGAAGACCATCAGATTACCCATAATCTTCAGGAAGCCTACATTCGCGTGCTCATGTCGGATGACAACGCCCGGATGCGAACTGAAGCGGCTAAACGGCTGGGTACGGTAATGGATCAAGACCTGCTCGCAGTTTACGAATACCAGGTTCAAGTGGACAAAAACGAATATGTCACTCAAATACTGAGACAAAACATTGCCCGATTGCGATCAGAACAAAACGAAGGCAGCCTCCAGTGAAACGATTAGTCCTTACCAGTGCGATATTCATTTTCTCGCTTTGGGCAAGTGTTCAGGCTGGCGACTCCAAAATTCTGGTTGATACCAACCAAAAACCCGGCGGACAGCTTCGTTTGATGCATTTTGTGGGGATGGTTTCCATAACCGGAACTCAGAGTGACCGGGTTAAAATTACCGAGACACTTTCCAGTTACACAGACCGTGGAAAACGCCGGGAGGGCGAGTTTTCGTCCGTTCAATTTGATGGCAATAAGATCATCATTTCAGGCAACTCAAATACATTTGCATACCATCAATTATCTGCAGAAGTCCCGACATTTTTCAGCGTGGCTGTGGATGGTGCAGGTGGAAATATCACGGTTGATAACATCACGGGTGAGATTCTTATTCATGTTGCCGGTGGTGATACCGAATTGAATAATATCAAGGGGTTGGTAACTGTGAATACCAGCGCGGGTGACGTGTACATGCAGGATTTTCAAGGACGCGCCACGGTCACGACATTAGGTGGGAATCTGGATCTCAAGGGATTTGTGGGTAATGTGAGTTTGAAGAATAATGCCGGGGATATTACCATCACCGATGGTATCGGGAATGTAAAAATTCAATCCGGTAGCGGCGATCTCATGATTGGACAACTCAAAGGGGATAGTCTTCTGGCGAATATGCAGGCCGGGGATTTGTCCCTAACCGGTTTCACGGGTAATGGCACGTTTATTTTGAATTATGGTGATGTGAATATTGATGAAATGGTAGGGCCACTGGATGTAAGTCTGGATATGGGTTCTATGGCGATCCAACATCTCAGGGGAAAACTGGATGCTCGTCTCAAAATGGGAAATTTGGAAGTCGTGCGACACGAGGGCAGTGGCGTCGTGAACCTTGAGCAGGGCGATGTGGACTATGATTGGGCTGTGGAGAAAACCAAGCAAGGTGACAGCTTGAGCATCAGAACCAGCGTTGGCTCAGTATATCTTGGATACAATCATGAAGCAAATCCGTCGTTGATTTTAAAAGCACATGGCGACATTGACGGCATTGAGAAGCTCTCGGGCGTCTTTAAGACTGACGAAAAAAATCGCCAGCGCAGGATTTATATCTATTCCGGCAGTAAAGAAAAAGCAAGTATCACGACAGAGATTGGTCGAATTAAAATTTACGAACGTTAGGAAGGTCAAGTATGCGGCAATTTACGACATTCACAATTCTAGGACTTTTTGTCTTGTCAACAAGTTGGGCTCAGACCAAAGTTGATGCAGATTCATTAAGCCGCGTAGTTGATTCGTTACTGACCAATTCCAAAGCGAAAAGCGTAAAAATTCAAAATATTGAAATATCAGATGATGCGAAAAATCATGCCGTAAATGATAATAACAACACCAATCAAAACGAAGATCGTTCCCGGGACTTTCCCCTGTTGGAGAATTTTAAATCCAAGATGACCGTAGCGGCGGGTGACACGTTAGTGGAAGACAAAACCATTATTGCGGGGGATGTCCTCATCGAAGGGATGGTGAAGGGTAACATCAAAGTGTACGGTGGAAATGTCTGGATCAAGGCGACAGGAAATGTTCCGGGCAATATTCTGGTTAGTGGCGGTCAGATTCGTGTGGATAAAGGTGCGAGCGTTTCAGGGAGTTTGACTGAAATCAGTCTGGGAGGAATCGAATTTAAAAAAGCACCTCTGGTGGATAAATGGTTTGAAGCCGATGGCACTGAAAAGGAGTGGGACGAAGAAACCTGGAATGATGATTCTGATCATCAGGATTCGGGTTGCAATGAAGATGAAGATGAAAATGAAAATAGAATATCTGTCTGGACCGGATTTGGTGCATCACTGAACAATACCGAGAATCCTGAGATTCGTTACAATCGTCAGGAAGGATTATTCCTACCCCTAAGCACCGATTTTGATCTGGAAATCGGTATCAACTTCCGCGGCTATGTTGGATATGGATTCGGGAATAAGAAAATGCGTTATGGTGTTGGGCTCACTATTCCGGTATTCACACCAAAATTTTTAGCTGACTTGAGTGTGTACGATAGAAGTACCTCCCCAGACATGTGGCGTCTATCAGGCACCGAAAATTCCTTGGTTGCCTTCTTGTTTGGAGAGGATTACCTCGACTATTACGAAGCCAGAGGTGTTTCCGGTAATGTCTTGATTCGACCTTTCAAGCATGGTTTCAATCTACGTCTTGGCGGGTATTCCGAAGACCATAGTTCCATGCCGAATGTGACCACCTGGGGCTTGTTCACTAAAAATAACTTCCGTGCAGATACAACCGTATTTGAGGGAAAATTTGGTGCAATGACCGCTCATTTGGAGTTTGGTGTCAATCCCTGGCGGAACTGGGGTGGCTGGAATACCTATTTCAATTCAGATGCAAATGAGTATTTGGGCACCGGTTTCAGTATCGAATTGGATGCCGAGAAAACGGTGCCGGAATATTCAGATGCCAATTTTCAGATATATAAAGCCACAACGCATCTGGCATGGGCAATTTCCAGTGATTTTATCTTATACAACCGAACAGTTTTTGCCACCTCAGATGGCGTGTTGGTACCACAGAGAAACAACGACCTGGGCGGCTATGGATCATTGCGGGGGTTGCGTTATCGTGAAATGGCTGGTGACCAAAGTGTCATGAATAATGTGGAATTGTGGATCGGAAATCATGATTCATTTTTCATCGATCCATACCTGGTTTTATTTTTGGATAGTGGTTACGCGAGACCGTGGAGTGGGGTTCCCACAACAGATCAATGGCAAAAATTCGAGGGGATACGCCTGAGTGATCTCCGGCATACCGCCGGTGCAAGCATCATGGATGAAGATGGGGACTGGCGACTCTCCGTTGCCAGAGAATTAGAAAACGCAAATGCTGCCTGGCGTTTTGAATTGAGATTGCAGGCGAGGTTATAATGAAAAATTTAGCACTTTTGGCCGTATTCTGTGGTTCCCTGAGCGTTGTGACCTTCGCTCAGGAGGAAACAAAGCAAGACCTGCAACGAGATTTTTATGTCAAAACTGCGTCCACGGTGAATGTATTAATTGACTGTCCACTCGGGGAACTGCGCGTCAATACCAAGCAACAAGGACCCATGGCGGTGCTGGATTTGAAAAACTCACTGACTAATTTTGATTATAAAATTTCGTACCGTGAAGAGGGTGGCGTTGGTGATCTTAATGTTGGTGGCAGTGGTGAAATTTCCCACAGCCACGATATTGAGTCGTTCTCCGATTTTAAAAAACTGCTCGGTCTGGGGAATTCAATCAGTGATGACAACAGGTGGGTCGTTACCTTGAAAGAAAGCGGCGATCTCCTGTATAATTTGGACCTTAATATGGGGCTGGGTGATGCAGATGTAGATCTGGGCGCTCTCAAAATGAGTCAATTAGGATTCAATTGCGGACTTTCAGACGCCACCCTTTCCATCACACAACCCAATCCAGTACACATGGAATTGATGAAGGTGGATAACGGAATGGGTTCCTTCGAAGGTAAGACCCTGGGGAATGCCAATTTCAAGGAATTAAAAGTCAGCGTGGGAATGGGGTCCGCAACACTGGATCTCCGCGGGGAATATACCCGTGATGCTCATGTCAAAGCGGATGTCGGTATGGGGAGTTTCAAGATGATCGTCCCCAAAAATCTGGACATCGCGGTGACGGTCAACTCCTCGCCATTCTCCTCAATAAATTTGATGGGGCTCGTTCAGGAAAGCAAAACGCGCTATCGGTCACCGAATTTCGGCAGCAATGATTATCAGTTGACATTTGATATTAGCGTGGGGATGGGTAGCGTGGATTTGGAAATAGTGGAACCCGGCGAATAGAATTAATTCCTAACACCAGATTTCAGCGGAAGCCCTTGTTCGACGAGGGCTTCTCTTTTTCTCCAATTTGTAACCAACAGGCTTTCCGCTTTCAGAGCTTTGGCACTCAACTTATCTTTGCGCCTATGACCTGGCAAATTGACGAAATTCTCGAAATTTTACGCATGACCGAAGTGGAGCATCTGGACATCCGGACTACCACCATGGGAATCAGTTTGCGTGACTGCGGATGTGAATCTTTGGAACGCACGCAGCAAGCGATCTATGAAAAAATTACGCGACGTGCTGAGAAACTCATCAGTGTCGCCCAAAGTGTCGAGCGCGAACTTGGAATCGCCATCATCAACAAGCGAATTTCCATTACCCCACTGGCGATTGTGGCCGATCGGTTTGATCGCGATGGATTTGTGAAATTGGCGCAAACCCTGGATCGGGCTGCCGATACCGTGGGTGTTGATTTCCTGGCGGGCTTCAGTGCATTGGTGCAGAAGGGTTGCACCAACGGTGACCGTGCCTTGATTGACGCAATTCCCGAAGCAATTGGCAGCACCAGGCACATCACATCATCCATTAATGTCGCTTCAACGAAGGCTGGCATTAATATGGACATGGTTGCCAAAATGGGACGCACGATCAAGGAGCTCGCTCAGTTTACTGCTGATGCCGGTGGACTGGGTTGCGCGAAGTTTGTCGTTTTCGCGAATGCTGTCGAAGACAACCCGTTCGTTGCCGGCGCTTTTCATGGCGTGAGTGAACCCGAAACAGTTCTCAATGTTGGGATCAGTGGTCCCGGAGTCGTCCTGGATACCGTCAAGGCGATGTCCGGCGCTAACTTTCAGGAGTTGGGTGAAGCCATTAAGCGTACCGTATTTAAAATTACCCGGGCTGGCGATTTGATTGGCCGGACGGTGGCTCAACGCCTGGGTGTGCAATTTGGAATCGTAGATCTGTCTCTGGCACCAACACCGGCTGAGGGTGACAGTGTGGCGGATATTTTGAAAGCCATGGGACTGGAGGATGTGGGCGGACCCGGAACCACAGCCGCGCTGGCCATGCTGAATGATGCCGTGAAAAAGGGTGGTGCGATGGGCTCCCGTTCGGTTGGCGGGATGTCAGGTGCTTTCATTCCGGTGAGTGAAGATCAGGGGATGATTAACGCTGCGTTGGCAGGACATATTACGCTGGAAAAATTGGAAGCGATGACGGCTGTTTGCTCGGTTGGACTGGATATGATTGCAGTTCCCGGAGATACCACAGCGGAGACCTTGTCGGCCATAATTGCTGACGAATGTGCCATTGGTATGA
>MNWS01000265.1:24951-28615 GCA_001872685.1 Fidelibacterota bacterium CG1_02_48_14 | reverse complement strand
ATGGAAGTTGAACCAAAATGCCGTGCACATTCTTATTAATATTTAAATTGCCGATCAATGTCATCAGTTCAGATTCAGCCGTAGAATCTGGTAGTCGAATGACATCGCCATTCAATCCTAATCTTTCGCAGGCTCTCGCTTTATTGCGCACATAAATCTTTGAGGCATCATCCTCCCCCACCAAGACTGCCGTCAATCCCGGCACAATGCCCATGGATGCCAATTTTTCAATTCGCAGTGTTAATGCGCCAAGCAGACTGTCCGCAACAACCTGGCCGTCCATAATAATAGGTCTATCGGGCAAAAGAGACACTCCTGCTCTCGCGAATGACCACCACCTTGATCTGGCCGGGATAGGTCATTTCTGATTCAATCCGGGTTGCGATCTGATTCGATATTTCATTCGCTCGCATATCATCAACATTATTACTCTCCACCATGACGCGCAGCTCGCGACCGGCCTGAATGGCGTAGGTTTTGGTGACGCCATCATAGCCATTGGCAATGGTTTCCAGATTGCGCAATCTCTTGATGTAGGATTCCAATGTATCGCCACGAGCGCCCCGTCTCGATCCACTAATAGCGTCCGCAGCTTGCACCAATGCAGATAAGGGCGAGGTCATCTCCACCTCCTCGTGATGACTTTCGATGGCATTAACGACCTCTGACGATTCATTATACTTCCGGGCCACTTCTCCACCAATTAATGCATGGGTACCGTCGGTGTTGCGATCAATGGCTTTGCCGATGTCATGCAGAAACCCGGCACGCCGCGCGACCAATCCATCCAATCCCAACTCAGCCGCCATTAATCCAGCCAACCAACCCACTTCAACACTGTGCTTTAAAATATTCTGACCATAACTGGTGCGATATTTTAAGCGACCGATCAATTTGACCAGTTGAGGATGTGGTGGCGCAATCTGGAGCTCATTTAATGCCTCCTCAGCGGCGGCCTGCATCAGCTCTTCCACTTCACTGGTAGCCTTTTCGATCATCTCTTCAATGCGTGTAGGATGAATTCGGCCATCTTCGATTAAATGTGTCAATGCTACACGGGCGATTTCGCGTCGGACGGGATCAAATCCCGAAAGCACCACTGCCTCAGGCGTATCATCAACGATCAACTCCACCCCGGTGAGATGTTCGAATGTGCGGATATTTCGACCTTCGCGACCGATAATACGCCCTTTCATCTGATCATTGGGCAGCTCGACAACAGAGACGGTTGATTCCGCCGTATGGTCAGCAGCCGAACGCTGAATCGCAGCAATCACAATTTTTTTCGCATCTTTATTGGCGTTCAAGACTGCTTCCTCGCGAATTTGCTTAGCCTTCGAGGCAGCATCCATTCTGGCTGATTCAATCATGTTTTCCATGAGAATCTGTTTGGCGTTTTCCGAACTCATGCCGGCAATTTCTTCCAGCTTACGATTTTCCTCTTCCAATACCTTTTCATACTGTGCTTTCTTTGCATCCAGTACTTTTCGATCAGAAACCAGTTTTTGTTCAGTACGCTCCAAATCCTGACCTTTTCGATCCAGCAAATCCAATTTATTCTCGAGTTTGAGCTCACGCGTTTGCAGATTTCTTTCAACTTCCCGAACATCCCGTAGTTTGTCCCGGGACTCTTTCTCAGCGTTTTGAATGATCTGGAGCGACGCATCTTTGGCTTCAACCAACTTTTCTCGTTTGAGCGCATCAGCTTCTTTCTCGGCAGACTGTAATATTTGTTGAGCGGTGCTTTGAGCCTGAACCATCTTTTGTTTATTCAGGTAGAGGGCAATAGGTACAGCGATGGCCGCACCCGCAACTAAGGCGATAATTATATAAATCATCGGATCCATGATCATCTCACTTTCCAGTACAAAAAAACCTCAGGCGTCTCTTATTCCGGATTTATCATTCCAGTCTAAGGGAACCCTGAGGCTTTGATACCAGGGAAATGCTATACTGAGGTTAAGTGCTCAGTGATTCGTCAATCAAATCAGATAAGCTCTGAATCCTGTCTTCGAACTGATTAATTTGTTTTTCATGATTTCGGCGCAAGGTGAACATCTCATCAGTGACGGTCATCGCAGCCAGAATTGCAACTCTGTTCTCAGATTGCGTATTCGCCAAACTATCTTCCACATCATGCATTTTGCGGTCAACATAATTAGCAACATTGGTAATGTAAGACGGATCAGCCATACCTTTGACCGTGTAGGATTTCCCAAAGATGGTGACTTGTACCTGGTTGTTGCCGAGATCAGAATGCATGGTTCACTTCAGTTCATTTCATTTCAGTCTGTTTTAAGCCAACTTAAAACAGTATAGCAGCATTTTCAAATGGTTACGAAGCCCCTAACTCCATATCAATCGCCCGGATAATTTCTCTGATTTTGGCAACGATCATCTGCTTTTCTGGCAAATTTCCCTCACCGTCAGATTGGGCATTTTTACGAAGTGTCAGGTTCTCTTTCTTAAGTAATTGCAATTGAGTAACCAATAGCTTGATCTTTTCTTCGAGTATATTTAAGGAATCTTCAGCCACTGGTTCTCTCTCTCTCAAATCAACGCAGGTTTGCGTTGAAGTCGGTTTTCAGAGATCGCAAAATGCGATCAAATGACCGATCAACTTCCTGCTCAGTGAGGGTGCGATCGGGGTTCTGAAAAACCAGGCGAAATGTAAGACTTTTTTGTCCGGGTGCAATTGTATTTCCCTGGTAGAGATCGTATAAGTAGCACTCATGCAGGAAGTTACCACCTTTTTCTTCAATCATTTTCTGAATTTCAAAATGACTGATTGATTCGTCAAGTACCAGCGAAAGATCACGCTCAACAACTGGATAAACAGAAAAATTTTGGAAGCGTTTTTCTTTCGCCCAATACAATTCCTCCAACTCCTGAGTTCTCAGTTCAGCGTAAAATACTGATCCTTGTATGTCTGATTTCTGACGTCGCGCTTTCGGGATTTCACCCATTATGCCAATCATCATGTCGCCCGATTTGACCACCAGAGCATGGTCCAGGACTGCATGATTTTCAGGCTCCAAAACCGGCTCGGTTCCAGTGATGGCACAATAAATTTTTGCCAGGTCACCTTTGAGGTGAAATAGTGTCGCCGGGAGTTCGCTGTCCAACCAACTTTTTTTGCGTGCTGATCCTTGAAGTGCAAAGGCAATATGCGTTGTTTCTCTGGCTCCCGTATCCGACCCGGCATCGAGCGTACTCACCTGCCCCACCTCAAAAATTCTGAGATCCGTTTGGCGGTGCCGTAAATTGAAGCTGATGGTCGTTTCAATTCCTGACATTAAACTGGACCGGACAGTCGTCATCTCCTGACTACTGGGATTTAACAGTTCAACCGCTTCCTCATCTCCAAAAATGACTGGATGCTGATTTTCTGTAACCAGACTCACTGACATGATCTCATGATACCCTAACCCAACCAATAACTCCCGGGTATCATTCCGAAATCTTACCGACGATCTGCCTGTCGTCTGGATACCCACTTTAAAATGATCATTTACTGGTATATTGTTCTGACCATACAGGCGGAGAATTTCTTCAATAAGATCAGCTTCACGGGTGATGTCAGGTCGAAATGTTGGTATGCTGTAACGGCTGACTTGGGATGATGTCACCAGAATTTCCATGCCGAGTCTTGTCAGAAACTCAC
>MNWS01000265.1:0-24918 GCA_001872685.1 Fidelibacterota bacterium CG1_02_48_14 | reverse complement strand
AATCATTACAAACTTTGTGACGCAACGAGACTTCATGCTTTTCGATCGGCACCGGATAAATATCCAGAACACCTGTGCTGACTTTTCCACCAGCCAGATCTTGGATCAAGCCGGTGAGCCGCTCCAGCGCGTATATCACGCCATTGGGATCAGCACCCCGTTCGAACCGCTTGGAAGCCTCGCTTGAGAGTCCCAACATTTTTGATCCACGACGGATGGTTATAGGATTAAAGTAAGCGCTCTCGATCAAAATGTTCGTTGTTGCAGGTGTAACTTCTGAATTTTCACCACCCATGATACCCGCAATCGCGACGGGTTTTGAGGCATCACAGATGAGTAATATTTCCTCATTCAGGATGCGCTTTTTGCCGTCCAGAGTGGTCATTTCTTCAGCGTTTCGCGCTCGGCGGACAATAATTTCAGGGCCGGCTAACTGGTCAAAATCAAATGTGTGTAAGGGATGCCCCGTCTCCATCAGAACGAAATTCGCTGCATCCACGACATTATTGATGGAGCGAAGCCCAACGGCCTGTAAACGCTCTTGAAGCCAGGCAGGTGACGGACCAATACTGACACCCGTGATCACCCGACTCGCGTACCGAGGGCAGCCTTTGGGGTCATCAATCGTGATGTTGACCAATGAACTGGTTGCAGGAAGTGATTCTTCAATTACAGGAATGGGAATAACCAAATCTGCTTTTAACAGCGCTGCCAGATCACGCGCGACCCCGATATGTGACATGGCATCCGGACGATTGGGGGTAATGTCAATTTCAATTGTCGTATCGCCACCGGTAAGATAATCCGTGAATGACATACCAATTTTCGTGTTTGGATTCAGCACCAAAATGCCTTCATGGCGGTCTGAAAGTCCCAATTCACGCTCAGAGCAGATCATTCCTGCAGAAGATTCACCCCGGAGTTTTACCGGTTTGATTTCCAAACCTCCGGGCAAAATAGCACCGGGCAGAGCCACTGGTACGTGTTGTCCTTTGGCAACATTCGATGCACCACAGACGATTTGTTGTGGAATCTCCGCGCCGATGTTCACCTGACAGATGGACAAATGGTCTGATTGCGGATGGCGTACGCATTCAAGAATTTCACCAACGATGATCTCACTCAGGTAAGGAGCGTGCTGGCTGACGATATAGGACTCCAGCCCCAGTGTCGTCAATTTTTCGCAAAGTTGTGCCGGTGTGAGATCAAATGCCACATAGTCACGAAGCCATTGGTAGGAAACAATCATCAGAACTGCCTCAGAAAGCGTAAATCATTTTCGTAAAACATGCGAATATCCGGAATCCCGTACCGAAGCAGAGCGGGTCGTTCGATGCCAATGCCGAATGCGTAACCCGTGACGGAATCCGCCTCATACCCAACCGCTTCGAACACAGCCGGGTCAACCATTCCGCACCCCAGAATTTCTAGCCAGCCGGTGTGTTTGCATATGCGGCATCCCTTGCCGTGGCACAAAAAACAGGAAATATCAACCTCACTGCTGGGTTCGGTGAATGGGAAATAGCTGGGCCGAAAACGCAGTTTTACATCAGTGTCAAAGTACTCCCGACAAAATAACTCCAGCGTACCCTTTAGTTCTGCGTAGGTGACCTTTTTGTCCACGTACAATCCTTCAACCTGATGAAACATCGCGTGGGAGCGTGCACTTACCGCTTCATTTCGATAGACTTTGCCCGGCATGATGCTTCGTATCGGCGGAGATTGGGATTGCATCAGACGCACCTGCACCGGTGAAGTATGGGTCCGGAGAACATGACCGCTTTTCGTAAAAAAGGTGTCCTGCATGTCACGCGCCGGATGGTCAGGTAAAATATTCAGTGCGTCAAAATTCCGCCACTCGGTCTCTACCTCTGGACCTTCCGCAACTGAAAAGCCCAATCGCCCAAATATTTCGATCATATCATTCAGCGATTGGGTGATGATATGATATGAGCCTGTGGGTGATTCAATACCGGGTAATGTTAGGTCAATTGCAGATTTCTTATCAGATGAACTCACACTAATCAAAGCGGCTTCTCGTTCATCCAGAATGCTGGTCAATTCCTGTTTCAATTCATTCAAAGCTTGGCCGATCGCGCCCTTTTCTTCGGGAGCGACCTGACCAATTTGTTTGAACAATCCGGCGACTTTGCCTTTGCGGCCCAGATATTCGATACGGAGTGTCTCTAAATCAATACGCGCCGGATCTTCATTTAGAGCATTGAAGAACCCAGCGCGTACGACGTCGACTTCATTAAAAAGCGACATGCGCCAACCTATGTATTGATTTACGCTGCTGTTTGTACGATCGTGCTGAAACCGGTGGGATCTGTTACAGCAATCTCCGCCAGCATTTTGCGATTCAGCTCGATTCCATTTTTCTTCAACCCATTCATCAGCTTTGAATAGGACAGGCCGTTCAGCCGTGCGGCGGCATTAATACGGGCGATCCACAACTTCCGAAACATGGATTTGCGTTTGCGGCGATCCCTATAGCTGTAAACCCAACCGCGTTCGACTGTTTCCCGTGCAGTGCGATACAGGGCATGACGAGCGCCATAGTAACCCTTGGCCGCTTTTAAAATCTTTTTATGACGGCGTTTGCGTGCAACGCTGCTCTTTGCTCTTGGCATTAAACCAAACTCCTCTTTCCGTTACGCAGAAATACTTCTTTTAACTTTTTTCGCATCACCACCTGTCAAGAGACCGGATGCGCGTAAACCGCGTTTTTGTTTCTTCGTCTTGTTCAGCAACTTATGCTTTTTGAATGCTCTATTACGCTTCACCTTACCGGTACCGGTCAATTTAAAGCGCTTTTTCGCAGCCCGATTTGTTTTCATCTTGGGCATTTTAGTCAACTCTCCTATTTAGGGGTAATAAATGTTGTCATGAACCGGCCTTCCATAACCGGTGCGCGCTCAACACTAGCAATATCACCCAACTGTTCCATGATTTTGTCAATCAAGATATATCCGTTATCAATGTAGGCCATCTCACGCCCCCGGAACATCACCGTAATTTTAATTCGAGCACCCTCTTCAAGGAAACCACGAGCACGGTTGACTTTCGTCATCATGTCATGCACATCGATTCCAGGACGGAACCGAACTTCTTTGTTTTGAATGACATGCTGTTTCTTTTTGCTGTCTTTTTCCTTCTTGGCCCGGTCGTATTTGAATTTGCCGTAATCCATCAAGCGACAGACTGGCGGGTCCGACTGGGGAGCCACTTCTACCAGATCCAACTCACGCTCAGTAGCGATTTCAAGAGCTCTGCTGGTAAGAACGACACCCATCTGGGTCCCTATTTCATCAATCAACCTCACCTCACGGACTCGAATCTCAAGATTTACACGAGGTTCGTTACTGTTGGCCTTGGTAGGCGCCTGTCTACCTTTCTTGATGCGTTTTCTCCCTAATTTCGGTTAATAATTGCGTCTTCAGAGCGTCCACGGACATGATCCCGGCATCACCCTGTTTATGACGACGCACACTAACCTGACGATTTTCAATCTCTTTGTCCCCAATGATCACCATCACTGGAACCTTCTCCATTTCAGCCTGTCGGATTTTTTGTCCGATCTTGTCATTTTTGCGATTCACTTCAACACGAATACCGGCCTCGGTGAATTCTGCGGCAAGTTGATCCGTGTAATCAAAATGGCGATCCGCAATGGGGATCAATTTAACCTGAATTGGCGCAAGCCAAAGCGGGAAACTACCGGCATGATGCTCGATTAAGATACCCATGAACCGCTCAAGACTCCCAACGACTGCCCGGTGAATCATGACTGGTGTATGGTCAAGTCCATCCTCGCCGGTGTAGGAAATTCCCAACCGTTCCGGCATTGAAAAATCAAGCTGAACGGTTCCGCATTGCCAACTGCGACCCAGTGAATCCTTGATATGGAAATCAATTTTAGGACCGTAAAAAGCGCCGTCACCCGGGTTTATTTGGAATGAAATACCTTTGTCATCGAGCACCGATTTCAGCGCTGACTCTGATTTCTCCCAAACTTCCAGACTACCGATAGATTTTTCCGGACGCGTACTGAGCTCAACCCGTACATCCTCGAACCCAAACGTTTTATAGATCGCAAATATTTGTTCCAGGGTGAGTCCAACCTCACGATGAATTTGGTCTTCCGTACAAAAAATGTGCGCATCATCCTGGACGAACGTTCTGACCCGAAACAGGCCGTGGGTCACGCCGCTGCGTTCGTGACGATGAACACGGCCAAATTCAGACATTCGCACCGGCAAATCACGGTAGGATCGTGGTGTGCTTTTGAAGATCAGTAAATGACCCGGACAATTCATGGGTTTTACGGCAAAATCTTTGTCATCAACCTTCGTGAAGTACATGTTTTCACGGTAGTTATCATAATGTCCAGATTGATGCCAAAGGGAGACATTCATGATCAACGGCGTGTTGACCTCTTCATACCCATAAGTATGATTGGATTCACTCACCGTCTCTTTAATGAGGTTGTAAACCGTAGCACCTTTGGGATGGAAGAAGACATTCGCTGGTGCTTCCTCATGGAAGCTGAACAAATTCAATTCTTTTCCCAACTTGCGATGATCCCGGCGCTTGGCTTCCTCAAGCATATTGAGGTATTTTTTCAAATCTTTGCTGCTGGAGAATGCAGTCCCATATATCCGCGAAAGCATCTTATTGTGTTCATCGCCCCGCCAATAGGCACCCGCGACACTCAAAAGTTTAAAAGCGCCGGCTTTCCCAGTTGAGGGTATGTGCGGTCCACGACAAAGATCAACAAACTCTCCCTGCCGGTAGAGTGAAATGGTAGCATCATCAGGAATTTCCGAGATAATCTCAACCTTGAAATCTTCACCCATTGCGGCGAAAAGTGCAATCGCTTCGTCCCTGGACATTTCCTGGCGATGAACGGGGAAATTTTCCTTGACGATTTGGCTCATCTCGGCTTCAATCGCAACCAGGTCATCGTCTGTAAAAGGTTCAGGCCGGTCAAAATCGTAGTAAAAACCATTCTCGATAGCCGGACCAATTGTGACCTTCGTTGCGGGGAAAAGCCGTTTCACCGCTTGGGCCATTAAGTGCGCCGTACTGTGCAACAGCACGTCATGTCCTTCGTCAGAATCGGGCCTGATGAACACAACATCCGCGTCATGTTCAAGCGGATACGCCAGATCGACGAGCTGGCCGTCTACTTTTGCCGCGATAAGTTGATTGAGGAAACCGGGATTGATGCGAGCAGCTAATTCAGCTACAGAAAGTCCTGACGGTACTACTTCCGTTTTACCGTCGGGATATTTAACCGTAATGTTCCCATTGCTACTCTTCATATTTTTTGTGGGCGATACTGGACTCGAACCAGTGACCCCTTGCATGTCAAGCAAGTACTCTAACCACCTGAGCTAATCGCCCGTCCTCTTCAATTACACCAAACGTAACTCTCTCCAAAAAGCGCGCCAAAAATAACGGCTCACACGAACCTCAGCAAGGAGATTATTACTAAAAAATACATGGGTTTAATCGAACCAAATGATTGATACGCAATACTTAGTCCGCCTTCGGTGATTTAGCCACAGCCCGATTATTCAGAATGGTTGAAACTCGTGAAGGATTAGTCACTAACCCGATTGCTTCCTGCAAAACCAAGTCAGCACTGACTCCCGCTGCAAATTGGGCACTGTTCCCACCTACCACCGCCGCGACCTCCTGTTCGATGCCAAGTCGAATTCGGTCATAATTCGCATCAAATGCCTGTTGCTCCATCATAACGGCCAAACGACGTACCTGACTCATCAGCTCAAGGAGTGAATCCGAAGCCGCTACGGTTGTATCAATCAAACTTTCAGCCCGATTGAGCCAATGTATAAAATCCGTAGAATAGTGATATTTCTCCAGTTCCAGCCACACCCGGAACGATTCAACCGTTTCATCTTTCGAATAAAACGGCAGCGTGATAGTCGGGTGCTCACTTGCGTATTTAACCGCATATCGAAAGAAGAAACCCTTGTTCCAGAGCTGTCGCTCGTATCGATCCATTAAAATTGGTGCGACATCAACATCCGGAGAAATGCCGCCGCCACCGCGCATGGACCGACCATTTTGCGTGAAAAATCCGAGTGTGTCTACCGCAAGTGAGTCGGTTTTTGTCAAGCCATGACCAAACCCTGACTTCTGGATCAAGCGCCCGCTCGGCAGATAGTATTTCGCGGTTGTCACCTTAAGTGATGCGTCGTCATCAATGTCGTAAATGGTCTGAACCAACCCTTTTCCAAATGATTGTGTCCCCAGAATAACAGCCCGATCCATATCCTGCAAAATTCCGGCAACAATTTCTGAAGCGGAAGCGCTGCCCTGATCGATCAAAACGACCATAGGCGTATCCGGCAAAACAGGTGGTTTGGTGGTGGCGTATCTTTTATTGGCCGTTCGGAGCCGACCTTTGGTTTCCAGGACAAACTCGTTTTGAGGCAGAAACAGGTTTGAAATTTGTAAAGCGACATTGAGCAAACCGCCCGGATTTCCGCGCAAATCGAGGATAAAAGTGGTCATGCCGGCTCGCTGCAAATTCCGAATTTCCTGCTCTAAGTGAATCCCTGAGAACCTGGCAAAAGAAGCCAGTTTTACATAACCGACATCCCCTTCCAGCATACCTGAGTAGGTAATGTCCTCAATCCTGATAATTTTTCGGACCAGGCGGAATTCTAAAGCCTCGTTAACGCCATAACGCTTGATGAGAAGTGTCACCGGTTGCCCCTGAGGTCCCCGGACACGCTTACTGGCTTCTTTGTAACTCAAGTCTTTGGTCCAGACCGAATCAATTTTGATAATAATGTCTCCCGGTCGAATTCCCTGTTTCTCCGCAGGACTACCGGCAATCGCCGCAATCACCACCAGGCTATCCTTCTGACGACCAAGATGAATACCCACACCGCCATATTGCCCCTTCATCAGGACATCCAATTGATACTGATCCGATTTTAAGATGTACTCTGAATAAGGGTCAAGTTCGTTCAGCATACCGTCAATTGTACGCGTCGTTAATTTTTCCGGATCGATCTCCATGACATAACGATTAAGCAATTCTTCAAAGACATTTTCCAGTCTGCCAACTGCCTGTTTTTCATCCGTTGGCGTCAGTCCCAAAAGCAACAACGGCACAAAAAGTGCCGTTAGAACGAGTGATCGACTTTTGATTGGAAGTAGTAACATCAATCAGAAATACCCAATAGCTGGTTCATGCGTTTTTTAATGACGCCAAAAATCTCCTCGGGTGGTAATCGTCCGTCAAGAACCAAATATCGGTCCGGTTCCCGTTTTGCCAGGTAGAGATAGCCCTGACGAACACGCTCCTTGAAAGCCCTTGATTCTGATTCGAACCGATCCAAAGTCTTATTACTCAAACGATCTTCCGCGGTTTCAAGAGGCAAATCCACCAAAACGGTCAGTTCAGGTTTTTTGCCACCCGTGGCAAATTTGGTAAGGAAATTTAGCGGTCGTTTTCCCAATCCGCGCCCAACCCCCTGATAGGCAAAACTGCTGTCTACAAAACGATCCATCAGCACAATTTCGCCACGGGAAAGCGCGGGCAGAACTTTTTCAGTCATTAATTGATTGCGACTGGCATAATACAATAAGACTTCAGTCGTGGGTGTCATTTCTGTGTTTGCTTTGTCCAGGAGGATCGACCTGATTTTCTCAGAAATCGCCGTCCCGCCCGGTTCACGAAAAAGATGGGCTACATGGCCGCTGTTCAATAAATAATGATACAGCATTTGGACCTGGGTTGATTTCCCTGATCCGTCAATGCCCTCAAAGGAGATAAATAACGCTCGATTCGTTTTCACTTCTTTCCGTTCTTCATGAATTGAATCATCACCCAAAAATAATCATAAAATGTCAATGCAAAGAGAAACCAACCACCCAATACCGGCCAAAGATAAGAGCGGGGACGGTCAATGGCACCCAGAATCACCATGATGGCCAACATCCCCAGCCTGTCCCACCGTAAAAAATAGAGTTTCGGAATTTGGATGGTAGCCAAGTCATATTTCATCTGCACCGCGGACAGCAGATACATTCCAAAGAATCCTAAAATCGTTGCCAATCCGGTAAAGAAATACCCACTCATAAAAAAATGTACTGCCAGAGCGAGGATGAATGGCGCTTCCATCAGGACATGTTGCAGGTGACGATTGGGTGATTTTTTTTCAATAAACAATTGCAGATGAACCTGATCGAGGTACACCCAGAGCATAATTAAAATCCCGCTGAGAAAATAATTCCCAAAAAGGATCAGAATGGCATAGAGCCCCGCCGCCCCCCATAGAAAGGACTCCAATTGCTTCCGCTTAATTCCGGTGCTTTCCATATATGTAGCTGTCTTATTTACAATCAGATCCAGGATTTTTGTCAACCAATTCGGGTATCGAAAATCATCTCTGGCGTACTGAAAACTCGTGTCATGCTTTTCGGTCAAGGTTTCCTCCAATGATCAGAACGATCTCGCCCTTTAGTGTTTTACCATCAAGTTTCTGCAAAACATCGTTGAGTTCACCCCGAATGAACTCCTCAAATTTCTTGGTCAGCTCCCGGGCAATGACAACCGGGCGGTTCCCCCAGGCGGCGCGTATATCTCGCAATGTCCGTTCGATTCGTTGCGGTGATTCATAGATCACCAATGTACGCGGGTCATCCGCTAATTGTTTCAGCCTGGTCTGGCGTCCCTTTTTCTTTGGCAAAAACCCTTCAAAAACAAACCGGTCAGTGGGTAAGCCAGCACCAACAACGGCAGCCAGTAACGCCGATGGACCGGGGATGGGTATCACTTCCAGTCCAACCGCGATGGCAGCCCGGACCAGGTAAAATCCCGGATCACTTACCAGTGGCGTCCCGGCATCGGTAATTAATGCCAGATCATTACCGGACTGAATTTTTTCCAGCAATCGTGGTGTCACATGCTCCTTGTTGAAATCATGATAACTCAGCATTGCTGTTGAGATTTCATAATGATCCAACAGCCTTCGGCTGGTACGCGTATCTTCCGCCGCGATCATCGAAACGGACTTTAACACATCAACCCCGCGGTAGGTCATGTCACCCAAATTACCAATAGGGGTTGAAACGATATACAGCTTACCCGCTGCCGATTGAGCATCAGCAATCATTCTCTAATCACCCAAATCAAATTTGATTCCCTGCGCCAGTGGTAATTCCTTACTCCAGTTAATGGTATTGGTTTGGCGCCGCATGTAGGCTTTCCAGGCATCCGATCCGGATTCACGGCCACCGCCGGTCTCTTTTTCGCCGCCAAATGCGCCTCCGATTTCGGCACCTGAAGTGCCAATATTGATGTTGGCGATACCACAGTCACTACCCTGGGCTGACAGAAAATATTCAGCATGTTGCAAATCATTGGTGAACATGGAGGATGACAGTCCTTGAGGAACGGCATTATGGAGTGCGACCGCCTCTTCGATGGTCTTGAAGGTGATGATGTACAATATCGGTGCGAAGGTCTCGTGCTGGACAATGTCCCAATGATTTTGTGCTTTCACAATGGTTGGTTCCACGAAGAAACCAGGCTTGTCAATCGCCTTCCCACCGTACAAAATTTCGCCGCCTGCTTTTTCAATCTCGCGTAACGAGTGCTTGTAGTCTTCCACTGCAGCCTCATTGACCAGCGGTCCCATGAGGGTATTGGAATCCAGCGGATCTCCAATACGAACCTGATGGTAGGCATTCACCAGGCGGGTTACCAGATCGTCAGCAATATTTTCCTGTACGATAATGCGACGGGTGGAGGTGCAGCGTTGTCCGGCGGTCCCGACTGCACCAAATACGATTGCGGGAATCACCAAATTCATTTTCGCAGTTTCGTCCACGATGATGGCATTATTGCCACCCAGCTCCAGAATGGTTTTCCCGAAACGCTTTGCCACCACTTCGCTAACATGGCGTCCCATCGCAGTACTGCCGGTGAAACTGACCAGCGGAATGCGGTTGTCCCGAATCAGCCGCTCACCGATGGTGGAACCCTTCCCAATCACTGTGCTGAAAATCCCCTTCAGGCCATGTTTTTCCATAACCTCGTTGCAAATATTCTGGACAGCAACGGCACACAGAGGCACAGATGACGATGGTTTCCAAAGGGTTACATCCCCGGCGATGGCAGCGATAAATGCATTCCAGGCCCAGACAGCGACCGGAAAATTAAAAGCGGAAATGACCCCAACAATCCCCAGTGGATGCCATTGCTCCATCATACGATGCTGGGGACGCTCGGAATGCATCGCCAAACCATACAGCATCCGGGATTGCCCCACTGCAAAATCGGCGATGTCGATCATTTCCTGAACTTCGCCATCCCCTTCCGCTTTAATTTTTCCCATCTCAAGTGCAACGAGATTTCCCAAGGCATCTTTTTTAGCACGGAGTGCATCACCCATCTGACGAACGATTTCACCACGCTTCGGAGCAGGCACCTGCCGCCATTCGATAAAGGCGGTCTGCATGTCAGTCAAGACCTGCTCATAATCAGCCTCCGAACACAGATTAACTTTGGCGATCAACTCACCGGTGGCTGGATTGAATGACTCTAATACACCGGCACCCGTGGTGCTTGACCAGGTCCCGGGACCCGAACACGCGCCCTGATTGACTGGTTTGATGCCGAGTTCCTTTAAAAATTCATACTGCATAATTGCCCCTTATTCACATGAAGTGAGTACTATTGATTATTTCAATTAATTGGTATTTCCCGTTCTTCGAACGAAACACCCAGTTTTTCCAATTCGGTCAAAACCGGCTCATATATCTCTGGCTCAACCGGAATTCTGACCCCGGTGAGCTTGATTTTGCCAGTGGCGATTAATTTGACGGCAATGCCCACCGGTAGCGTCACCGTGCGTGACATGGCCGAATAACCGTTGGGAATGCCATAATCGATGAGCGTCGAAAGAAATTTTTT
The DNA here is from genome assembly GCA_001872685.1 of Fidelibacterota bacterium CG1_02_48_14. Classification (GTDB taxonomy): domain Bacteria; phylum Fidelibacterota; class UBA8477; order UBA8477; family UBA8477; genus UBA8477. The sequence continues at coordinate 13,955 of MNWS01000265.1, read as the reverse complement.
CTTGCCGAATGCAAACTCTGCTTCGAATTCATGATGGAGTATCACCATGTCTCGTTCGCCCGGTTGGTAGGACATTTTGCCCAACATGACTTCAGTCAAGCAATCTATTGCGGTGGGATGGTTCCACTCGCGTGTTTTCGGGTCAAATAAACCGAGCCAGTTCAGGGTTTCCATAATCTGACCCGCGATGGAGATATCGAAACTTTCAGCCACCTTTTCTTCCAAATTTTCTTCGGGCAATCCCATCAGTGTTGCGCTCAGATAACGCATGGAAAACTCATTACCCAAGGCGAGGATGTTGTCTCCAAGGAAACCCATTTTTTTGATAATGTCCATCGTGTCACACCAGTTTGCATTGCGAAGCGTTCCGCGAAACATCGTCCGAACACCTTCCAACCCATAGGTGGCGATGTATGCAAGGGAATCACGATTGGGGTAACCCTCGAAAACTGTCCCGTCCGGAAGTGTCACATCCCAATGATGTTGGAATAAATCCGCTCCGGCAACATCCACGCGCTCCCCATTTTTGAGGAAATGAGCATCGTTTTTCCCGGCAAGCAAAACGCCTTTGGGACTCCAGGAAAATTTATATCCAAACGGATTATCGTTCGCTTCAGGCGCCGGCAGACCGCCGCAATATGAATTGAATGCGGTTACTTTACCACCGGCATGTTGGATTATATGCACCAAACGCATGGCAGTCATGTGGTCAATGCCGGGATCCAATCCGATTTCACAGAGAATGATAATGCCGGCTATCTGCGCCGCTTCGTCCAATTTCTGCATGTCGGTTGAAACGTAAGATGCGTTAACCATGGGGACTTTTGCTGCGATACAGGCTTTGGCAACGATTGTGTGAAGGGCGTATGGCACCAGAGAAACCACGACATCTGAACCCTCAACCAGATTTTGCAAGGCCTCTGTGGAACCAATATCAAGGTGGACCGCCTTGCCGCGTGGGTGATTATTTAAAATTTTCTCCGCATTTTTCACATTGATGTCAGCCAAGGTTACTGCGTATTCTGAATCACGCAGGAGTAACTCGACAATGGGACCAGAAACCAACCCGGCGCCCAAAATTAATATCTGATATTTCGAAGTGACCATTCCCCGTTCCGATCGTGCTTTACTCGTCTGTTTCCAGAAAATTATTCAAATATTCAAAATCCGGAGTCAATTCTCCCTGATGTGTAATGATTGCGCGTTTTAGTTCAGGAGGTAAGTTCAATTCATCAAAGGGCTTGCTGAAATCACAAGTAGCCAGTGCCGGGATAAATGGTAATAGCGCCCGTCCGAAAGCTTCGGATGATTCCCTCGGTAATTCGGTGGGTAGATTATCTACGGTCATCATAACCGGTCCCCGGCCAACCACGCCCATTTTCCGATGGTCCTCTTCCGGGAGATAAACATAAACCGGGTTACCACTATCCGTTGCGCCGATATTACATTCCACAGCGCCTTCAATATCGCAGGAAATATCGCCGATCACTTTCAGCCGGGGATCGTCCAGATAGAGTTTCCAAATGTCCTTTTTCGTAACCAACCGGGGGTAGATGCTCTTCCAGTAGATACAGTTAACCAGCACCGTCAGGTGTTGTAAATACCTGTCAAATATGGAAATATAGCGTTCGGGATGTCGATAATATTCCTGCAGTTCGAAAACGCCATCGTAGTGTTTTGGACGAACCAGGTCTTCCTCTTTAAATACAACCTTATAGAAGTGGTCCGACGGGGCTTGTGCGGCAATTCTGGAAATTTCGGAAGGTTGAATCTCTTCGTACGGGAGAATGTCGAAAATTTCCTGTGCCCCCTTGGATACATTCCCATAGCCTGCAAATCCGATAATTATCGGTGCTTGCGTTTTCAGGAACGCGGGGAATTCCGGTGCCAACGCGGCAATTTCGGACTTAATCTCATTCGAATTTTCGTAGTTCAACGCCAACTTTATTTTTTCCAGCGGAGAACTGATACCTTCAGCTTTCCACCGTTGCCCCAACGCCCATAGTGTGTCCGTCATGCCTGCCAACCCGGCGTGATGCCCAAAAAATACCAGGCGTCGTCCTGTCTCGTCTTTGATCAACTCGTAATCAATCAAAGTCGTTTCGTCATCCAATAGTCGCTGTAACATGGGCATGTTATAGGATTGACCTTTAATCGTGTGCGAGAAAAACAGGTAGGTCGTCTCCGGACGCAGATAAGGAATGGGTATTTCTTTCACGCCCAAAACGATGCCACATTCTTCCAGATCTTTTGAAACTTCGATTCCAATGTCTGTAAACTCATCCGCAGTAAAGGCTCGTTGGTCAGAAGGCATAACCACAAATCGAATTTCCGGATGATCCGTTTGAATCCGGGCGATTTGGTCAGGAACGAGTGGAATTCGGGATTCCCACTGATTTTTTGTTTCCTTCAAGATGCCAATTTTTACAGCCATGAGCTTCCTTTCAGGGATAGTAGTCGCGAAAAGCGGAGAATCTGGGAAAAAGCGCCGGAAATATAGTCGGACCCCTCTGGGGCTCCAAGGAAATCCCCCTTCCTGGATCCATACACTTTTTCCTCAAAAGCCATTCTTTAAACGGTGCAAGATTTACACCTTAAGCAGCCGTTGAGAGGTGTAAAAATATTCATGATTAGAGGCTCGTATTTGCCATGAATTTGATGCACTCACTTAGATGACTTGGGCATTGCAGATTATTAACCGGTGATTATGCGAAAAGAGGAAAAAAATGCTCTCTCCACTAAAAATACCCATTTTCTCCATAGGTGGTGTTATTGTACTCCCGCACCCTATACCATTATTTCTATTTATTTTACGATATTTTTTCAAACCTGTTATTTCATTCATCGCTGATTTTTTAACATTTTTGTGATTTCGCGCACGCTCAAACTCAGGTGCTTAGCCAGCATAGTTGACAACGCAAAATCTGACCTGAGAATTTCAAATAATCCCTGAAGTGAGAAATATGCATGAATCAGTCCTGGCTTATTATTCGGTTAAATTCTTCTTAAGAATGCCTTCAATCACAATAATTTGATTGACCCTGTTTTTATTGAATTTCCACCCTGACAGCGGACAGAATAATCTCGAATATTTTGATGTGTAAATGCTGATAAATCAGAACGTATCAATGACCGTTTTGGTCCTGTTTGAAAAAATGAAGACTTGTGGGCGATGCTTTATCTACCAGCATTTTTAGATACTTTTTGGAACGGTATTTCAGTGCTGCTCTAACACTGATTGCCAATAGCATTTAATCGCTCGAGATCGGGTTTTTTAAAGCTGAATATTAACATTATTTTTGAGTTTATTAATCACCATTTCTTTCACATGTCTTGTCACATAATTCTCTACTTCTATTTTTTATTTTTTTGATTCATTCTTGGATATTAATTTTCGACAGCCTCGGCCTTAATTAGAAAATAATTATTCATGCTCTGGTGATGTCGGCTAATTTCCACGTGAAAATTATCACATTTTTACCGTAATTATTCTCTCTAAAAAGTCCCCTGAACGCCTATCCATACTTGTTTTAGGCCATAAATAAAGTTTGCTCAATAGTGCGTCCCTTTGGATATTAACCGCGAAGGGAGAAGAGCTATCAAACTGATCCGCCAAATTAGGCACAACCTGGCAGGTTGTGTGCAAAACATCACTCATCGAAACACCCAAAAATTCGGCCATATTTTGGCCGGGTCTGAGACATCCAATCTCAGCACTTTACAACCATCTGGTTCGGGTGGAATTCGCTGGTGTTACACCGACGGATCGAGAGCTTTCTCTCTTCGAATTCAAAACTGGTACCCTAACTTCTTCCTTCAAATGCCAGTTTTGAGTAAAAAACAACCCTCCTTTTTTGCCCCGATGCGCTCCCTCTTAGCGCGATTTACCATGGGCCTGGCGTTCCTGATAACACTGATTATCAACCCGCAAACAACGCTTGGTCAGGACAACATCATGTACGGAATCAACAGCAGCAATCCATCCCGACTCTATCAGGTCAACTCTGCAACGGGTTCTTTGACAATGATGAGCAGTCTTTCTTTTGGCACTTACGCTATCGCGGTTCATCCGCAAACCGGCGAAGTCTACTATGTCGAAAACAGAAGTCCCTATCGGGTAGCCAAATGGAATCCCTCAACACAACACAGCACCACTATCAACAGCGGAACCGGGATTGCTCTCACTCCCCGGCTTGGATTTTCGCCCGATGGCCACCTTTACGCGACGCGTTTGAACACAAACAAACTGTACGAGATCAACACGACGAATGGTAACCCCACTCTTATTGGCACGATTACCGGCCCGAATCTCTCTTATAACAGCGGTGATCTGGTCATGGATGGTAATGATGGCATATACATCGTCATGAACAGCTCACTGTATCACGTGGATCTGACAACCCTGGTGGCAGTCCAGGTGGGCAACACCGGTATTTCAAGTTTGGCGGGACTTGCCTGGGATACGAATGGAGAATTGATCGCCTGCAGTATCTCCAGCGGAAACAAAATCATTCATCTGAATCCGATGACTGGCTCGGTCACCAGCAGCGTCAATGCCTCCACTGCCATGTATGATCTTGGCGGAAGTGATTCTTACCAGCCACCCCAGGCGCCTAATATCAGCATCACCAAGTCCGTCAATGCCGATTCACTGACGATCAGGGAGAGTGCTACCTACACGATCACCATTTTGAATAGTGGTGGAGAAGATTGTGGGGAGGATTGTGATGGGGACCATGATGAACATCATGAACACGATGACGATGATGAACACGACGACGATGATGAACATGACGACGACGATGAGCACGACGATGACGGTGCGTGTGGCGAGGATGGACATGTCACATTGATTCAGGATGCCTTACCCGCGGGTTTTACCTATGTGCCTGGATCGTCATCAGGACTGACGAGTGCCGACCCAATAATCAACGAAAACAACCAATTACAATGGTTTGGTGCCTGGACAGTTGCATCAAACCAGCAAGTGACCCAGACTTTCCGGGTGAACGTCGGTAGTTCGGTGGGACTTTATTACAACACGGCATCTACCGATGGTAGTGATTTTGAATTGACGACAACCGGCCCCTGTGCGCCGGTTCAGGTCATCGCACCACATTTGGCATTAGCCATTACCGTCGATAAAGCAACGACAGCACCTGGCGATACACTCACCTATAGCGTCGTTTATTCGAATACGGGAGATGATGTTGCCCAGACCGTGATCATCCTTCAGAGCATCCCAAACTATACGAGTTTTGCGCCTGGGACAATTGTCTCAACGGGTCTTTCGATTCTGTACAGCACCGACGGTGGCGGCAGTTATTCCACCACACCGTCCATTGATGTAACCGACATGCAATTTCAATTACTAGCACCACTGTACCCCGGTGGCAGCGGTGTTTTCCAATACAAAGTGAAGGTGAATTAAAAATGTTCGCAACGAATGGAGATCATATGACGAAACACACTCGAGTCACCAGGTCAGCTCTGGCAGTTGGTCTGGGACTTCTTTTAGTGAGCCAAATTCTGGCTCAGGGATCACCCAAACTCGCCATTACCATCATAGATGAAAAGGTGAACCAAACGAGTGAGGAGCGTGCCGGTCAATCCGCGGTGACCATTACACCCGGTGACACGATGCGCTATATCCTTACCGCCGCCAACACGGGTGATGCCGTGATGAAAAATCCGAGTATCGTGGACCCGATTCCTGCCGGAGTTGAGTACATCCCCTTATCAGCCACCGGTGCAAATGCGAAAATCCAATTTTCCCTTGATGGTGGCAAAACGTACAGCAATTGGCCGGTGGAATATCAATTCACCAATCCAGCCGGTAAAAAAGTTAAAAAGCAAGCCACGGCTGACATGATCACCCATGTCAAATGGGACATCAAGGCCAGGATTCAACCCAATACGAGCAGAGAATTGTCCTTCCAGGTTGTGGTGAAATGACCGGGAAGGTTCAGATAAAGATTGAATTATCACATTTTGCTGAAAAGGAGCAAGACATGAAGTTGAAGAAGACGATGTCGATGATGAAAACAAAAAACCAAACAACAAACCTACATAGTAAACCAACTCAGAAAGGGGTAACTATGAACATCAAACGCCTACTGGTGGCCATGATCGCGATGCTTTTCGCCGTATCAGCCACCTTCGCCGCAGGTACCTCAGCCGGTACCGTAATCACAAACATCGCGTATGGTAACTACACAGACGTGAATGACTTCGCCATGCCGCAAGTCCAATCCGAGGAAACAACAACCACGGTCGCACAGGCTGCTGGCGTCGTCGTATCAGCCACAGAAAATGCGCTGAGTATGACGGGTGTTGGCTCAGTTTATTACACGGTTACCGTAACGAACAACGGTAATGGAACTGACAATTTCGTACTGACAGATGTGGTCACTTATGTGCCTGGTGGCGATAGTGAATACACCGCAACCATGTTCGTTGACGCCAATGGGAATGGCAGCTACGACGGTGGTGAAGCAATCACTGAGACCGGAAGTCTTGTTGCCGACGGAACCTTCACATTCATGGTTTGGGTAGATGCCAATCCCAATCCAAGTGGTGCAAGTGACCTGGATGTCATCACGGTTGATGTAACGGCAACGACCAGTGTTCCGGGTAGCACGGTTGCCGATTCTGAAACCTTGACGACGACCGTCAACATCCCCTTCATCACACTTTCGAAATCAGTTAGTGTGGTTGGTGGTGGCCAGCCTGTGCCAGGTGCAACTCTGGAATACACCATCGTTGTGACCAATGCTGGTTCCGGCAATTCTCCTAGTGTGACGGTTAACGATCCTCTGGCAGCAGCATTGACATACGCTAATGTTTATGCAGTGACCGGCGATGTTACTTCTGCTGCATTTTCCCAGGAAGGAAATATCATCTATTTCGCACTGGGTGCTTTGGGAGCAGGTCAATCCGCTACGGTCACATTCCAGGCAACGATTAACTAAGTCACTTTAGTTAATCAAAAAATGTTGGCATCACGACACAGGAAGTTTGATTGAGGTTTTCCCCTTTACTGAATGATTCGGGACGTGGAGGCTGGTCTTCCACGCTTCCACGTCTCCGGAGCATGTGGATGGGCTTGAACCTCGATTCTTCACGTTTCGGGAATCCATGCAGCGGCTGAAACAAATAGTACAGATTGCCCTCTTTTGGAGTCTGATCGTTTCGACGGTTTGGACTCAAAATGACGTTTATGGGGACGTGATCAACAACGTCGCCTTCGTCGATTATTCAGATGGCAGCCAGACACCCTTCACCGGAGTTAGTAATCCGGTGGTGACTGAGGTGATTGGACTTTACAATTTGGAAATCAGCAAAGCGGTGGATACAGCGTTGGTAGCGCCGGGCAGCATTGTCAATTACAGTTTGACAATTGCCAATCTCGCGACCTATCCCGCTCCGGATGTGACGGTACTGGATACCCTTCCTGCGTATTTGATTCCGCAAACCACGACGCCTCAGGCGACGGTTAATGGTCAGGTCATTTCCTGGTTATTGACCAGCATCCCGGGTAGTGATGTTGTTACCATGACAATATCCGCCTTGGTGAGCACCGAAGTTCCCTGGAATACAACCTTAGACAATACAGCCTGGATCAGCGCACCAAATGGCTATTCAACGCCATCAAACACGGTGCAAATCAGTACGGCTGATGAGCCGGTATTGACGATCAGCAAGATTGTAGATAAGTCGGTTGCCTTCCAAAGCGATACACTGGTGTACACCATCGCGGCGAGCTACAACGGATATTTCGCTTCTGAAAACACCATAATGCGTGATGTTCTACCACCATTCTCTCAATTTTACAGCAACACAGGAACAGCAACTCTTGCTGCCGGTGAATTGATCTGGAATTTGGGAACGCTTGCTTCCGGTTCTGAAATTTCGGAAACTGTGAAGGTCGTTTTGAATGGTACCATTCCAGCCAACACAGAACTCTGGAATGAAGGGAATATTATCAATGTCCTGAACCTGGCTGACACCAGCCGGGTCATGACCATGGTGAATCCAACAGGCGTCGCATTTGCCATCATCGTTGATGCAACACCCACGCATATCCCCGGCGATGGTATCGCAACCTCACTTATCACGGCTACTGTAACCGATGTGACAGGAGATCCCGTTCCAGATGGAACGGAGGTTACCCTATCCACTGATCTTGGTTTCTTTGTCAGTCAGACGAGTGTCGTACGCACAACCCTCGATGGTCAGGTTGTTGATACACTGCGAGCGGAATACCCGAATTCGCCGAATGTGAATCCGGAAACTGCGGGTCAGTGGCCAACTGCGACTGTGACCGGTCAAACTTTAGCGTTGAATAATGTGATGATATCGGACGATGCCCCGGTTGTTTTCTATCCGGCTTCAATTCAGGGCTGGATTATGGATCACGGAACAAGTGAGCTGGTAAGCGGCGGCACTTCAACCGTGAAAAATAGCCAGAACGAATTGATCTGGACCAGTGCAACCAACACCCAGGGAAAGTATGATAATCCGATCCCCGGTGATGACACCTATACGGTAACAAACGCATTCCACGACGCTTTTGGAAGGTCGGTAAGTACGGTGAATTCCATACCGGTAACCATTCCAGAATCAGGTTATCTTGGTCCCATTACTAATTTTAGCTCCATCACTGGAACACTATTAATAAGCGGCCAACCCATAACCACCGCAGGTCACTCAGTGTACTTAACAAACACGACTACCGGTCAGGTGATTGATTCAACTCTGACCTCTGTTCGTGGGAAGTACGCTTTCAATAACCTGTCGGCTGGAAATTACACGGTTTATGGAGTCTATCAGGCTGCGAACAGTCTTCGTGTCGGATCCGAAGCGGTACCCAGTCTCCAATCCGGATATTGGGAAATGAATGTGAATGTGGATCTGAATACGGTCCAGGTTCCCTTCACAAAAACCAGTTCAAGTCCGAATTACATCTCTGGAGACACCGCTGAATTCAACATCACACTCAGTAATCCCAGCAATATTGCTCTCACAAATGTGGTGGTAACTGATCCCCTGCCAACGGAGCTGACCTTCGATCACGCTTCCGGTACAGGACAGTTGCAGGGCAATTCTGTGGTTTGGAATTTAGGAACCGTCCCCGCACAGACCGATGTGACGCTCCAGGTATGGGCGCAAACACCAAGCGGTTTGTTTGAGGATGTCCAGGTCACGAATATCGCCTATCTGGTTGCCGATGGGCTGCCAGAGTTAAATGCTCAGGCGATGATCACGATAAGTTCCGCTCCGGCGTTAGATCTCACCATCTCCGCGCCAATCCAAGCCATTCGCGGACAATCACTTACCTATGATTTCAATTACACCAACACCGGACATGGTCCTGCCACATCCGTCGTTTTGGTGGATACGCTACCATGGGATATTGATTTCACCTCCGCGGTTGGTGATTATAACTATGATGATGTTTCCCGCGTGCTCACCTGGAACCTCGGTGACCTTGCAAGTAACCTATCGGGCTCCGTTCAGGCGACTGTCCTCTTGAGAGGCGATATTCTGTCCGGAACAACGGTCTATAATGGTGGCACCATCAGATCAAGTGAAGGCATTGAAGCCTCTGCAATCTGGGCAACAGTCATTCGTGGACCCGAATTGACACTTGAAGTGGTAACCGATTCTGCCGTCGTACATGCGGGTGATTTATTCACCTATCATTTGCAATTCTGCAATGTGGGTGACACCATCGCTACAAACACCGTGTTGAGTGATACCCTGGATAGTCGTCTGACCTATGTCAGCTCCACCGATGGCGGTATCTACGACCCGGTGAGCCACTCAGTTTTATGGAACCTGGGAAACCTGGAAATTTGTACACCCGAGCAAGCGCCATCAGCGAAATCACTGATCGCTCTTACAAGCGGTGCGCTGAAATCCGCGGTTCGCAGAGACGCCAGTCAAAACTGGGTGGAAATTACCGTACGTCTGCCCTCGCCCATGGAAAATGGCATTACGCTCTTCAATCAGGGCGAGATTACATGCGGTGAAGGTGTAGCGGCTTCGGTTGCTGTCGATGCAATTACCGTGATGGTGGAATCTGCTCCGGTTCTCTCTCTGGAAAAACTCGGCGATGTAGAAGTCATGCCGGGCGAACTCATCCATTATGCATTGGCTTATAACAATATAGGAAACATGATTGCCAGAAATGTGGTGCTCACGGATAGTCTTTCCGACCTGGAAACGTTCGTTAGTGCTTCCGGTAATTACGCCTATAATGCCACCAGCCGACGCATTACATGGGAAGTGGGCGATCTTTCACCGCTATCCATACCTGATTCTGTTTACGTGACTGCACGGGCGCAAATTGATTTGCCAAATGGCGCCCAGATTTTCAACAACGCTTATGCAAGCGCTGATGGCGATCTCTTTACTGCAGCACAATACGTAACGACCAATATCCTGCCGCTTCGACTGAATCTCACGGCGATCCCGAACCGAATTTTGGGTAATGGCCTGGATTCATCTTTTGTGGTTGCTCAGGTTTTAAGCTTCCTCGGCAATCCGGCACCAGATGGAATACCGGTGGCCTTTACCGCTACACTAGGTACCATCAATACCGAATTCGACACAATACCAACTTTTAATGGAATCGCCCAGACCCACTTGCATTCATCGATTGTAAGTAACCAGGCAATTCAATCATTGGTTCATGCTGATGCCCATTACGGGTCAGACGGTATCGCCGAGGATACGACCACGGTGACATTCCTCATCGGTGCATTCGAAGGAACGATCGTGGATTACAATGGTACGCCTGTGGATGGCGCCGTCGTGAGCTTGATTCATTTGGCGGACAATAGTGTGGTTGGTGTTGATACAACGGGTGTTGATGGTTATTACCTCATCGCTGTTGATCATACCGATCAATATCAGGTCGTTTTCACCATCTACGATAGTGAGGGCAATCCCACCGTTACGGATCAACCCGTCACGATTGAAGTCCCAGAAAATGGTACCATCACACGCAATCTGAATTCGATTTCGGGCATCTTAATGGATGGCAATACCGGGCTTGTCTTACCAGAGGGTCATGTCGCTGTCATTCTGAATGGGAATGTCGATAGTACGATGTACCTGTCCAAAGCCACCTCGAATTCGTTCATTTTCTGTGATACGACCTACACCGACGACAATGGATTCTACTTCTTTACGAATCTCATGCCCGGTGATTATGTCCTAACCACAGACTATCAGGGAAATTCTGAATTCTCAAACGGCTCCCTGACACTTTCTATCAATACCATGGGAACCTATGTTGTCAATGCCAATGTGCCCCTGGTGCAGTCGCAATTCATGGCCTACAAGCGCGTGGACAAAGCGGAGGCGCAAATTGGCGATACCCTGACCTATCGTGTGTATTATCAGAGTGTTTTAAGTGCGCTTCCGGATAGTGTTTCAATCTGGATTTCAGATCCACTCCCACCAGAAGTTGAATACCTGCCGGCAACTGCACGCATGACGACGGGTGCCACTTTCGTGAGTTTCGACTCCACCAACAACGCCGTTATGTTCAAACGAAATGGTATACCACAACTCACACTCGATTCGTTGATCTTCCAGGCGCGTGTTCGCACGGATCTTCATGCGGGTATGTCTGTTTTTGAAAATGTGGCCAAGGTGTACAATGCGAATGACACCGCCAGCACCGACAATGACAGTCGGAGCCGGGCAGTCACGCGCGTCGTTGTCCCCTATCTCCTGATTCAGAAAAATGTCAACCGCAGAGTAGCCCAGTTGGGTGACATTCTCACTTACAAAATTCTTTTGCAGAATCGCTCGAGTTTACCGACTGACACGCTGAATGAGCTGTATTTAACAGATATTCTGCCCCTTGGCTTTAAGTACAAGAGCAATTCGAGTTATTGCGAATCCGAGCCACTGAGTGATCCGCTTGTTATCGAATCAGAACGCGGACAGATGAAGATGATCTGGCAATTACCCGAAACACTGCCTCCAGGCGGAAGCTGTGACATTACCTATCGTGCCATCGTGAGTATGAATGCTCATTTTGGTGAGAATGACAATCTGGCTTACGCAACGGCGTTTATTGCCAATGGCGACAGTACGCAGACCTCCACGGCCAAAGCAACCGTCGTGGTGAAACCCGGATTCCTATCGGATGTCGGGTTCATTTTTGGAAAAATTTTCTACGACCTTAATCAAAATGGCGAACACGACTTGGGTGAACCAACAGCCGGTAATGTGGAGTTGATTTCCGAAACCGGAATTCATGTGGTCACCGACGAATTTGGTAAATACTCAATACCAAATGTTCGTGCGGGACGCCATGTGCTGCGTGTCAATCGGAAGAGTTTACCGGACAGAACCCATGTTCTGCTTAATTCGGCAGATTATTTCGGAGATGCGATTTCGCGTTCGGTTGATGTCTCTCCCGGCGGCATGGCCAAGGCCAATTTTGCATTGGAGCAAGAGGTCGATGTTTCCATGACCATCACTGAGATTTCCACGCTGCAAATGACCCAGCAACCACTCACCGAAGACTTCCGGCAGATTGTTTACAAACCATGGCGGACAACCTTCCGTCTCGGATTCCTCTCGGGTGAAGCCAAACTTCGTCCGGAGCTGTTCTCTGCCTTGCGGAAAGCCAGTGACTTCCTGAGATGGCAGAAAGAGGTCATTATAGAGATTGATGGTCATACGAATAACATTCCCATCGGTCCAGGCACAGCCTACACCGACAATTTTGAATTATCAAAAGCCCGTGCTGAAGCCATTAAACAATTCCTGGTGGATGAAATGGGGATTGATGCCAAACGTATCACCACCCACGGTTATGGTCCGACCCGACCCATCGCATCGAACGATGAACAGGACGGGCGTGATATGAATCGCCGGGTTGAGATGGTATTCCATACACCTGAGGAAAATCTCCCTTACGATCAGGAATTGCGTTTCCAGGTTAACATGGTGAAGAAGGGTGGCGCTAAACTTTCCAATGTCATGTTCCACGAAATATTACCGAGTGGTTTTACCTACAAACCCAACACCGCCAGCTTCGAGGGCAAGTCCATTGAGCCAATTTCCGTAACGGAGACAGAGGCGATCTGGTTATTGGGTCAATGGGTGGATGAAGACAACAGACACACCTTTGAATTTGCCGTCAAACCACTTGACCACACCAGGATCCCCACAATCAGTAGTTCCAAAGGCTATCTGGTCTTTGACAATGCCATGGGACAATCTGATACGACCGGGAATCTACAGTCCAACCTCATTACCCATGTTGAAGAGACATTGCTCCGCATCAACTTGCAGGAAGGCAATTTCGATCTGAATTCCGCAAAATTGAGAAACGAATCCTTCCTGGAATTGAATAAACTTGGCAATTTCATGATGTGGCAGCAGGACTTTACGATTACCATCAAAGGCTTTACTGACAATACCGGTTCATTCGATTATAACATGCGTTTGTCTCGCAATCGCGCCGAGAGCGTCAAGAATTACCTGGCGGAAAATTTCCCCATTGATCCGGAGCGGATTGAAACAAGTTTCTACGGGCCATTATACCCGATCGCCAGCAACGATTCGCCGCAAGGTCGTGCTCAAAACCGACGCGTTGAACTGCTGGTCAACTCAGACTTCCAACAAGAATTTATTGTACATGTGGAGGGTTCCAGTGATTCTCTGGCCTACCGCGTGAACACTGAAAGTGCTATGACCGATTCCGGGATGGTGACCCGATCCATCGAACTGAAACCGGGTGTCCCGGAACCATACCGGATTAATTTAGCTTTGACCGATTATTCAGATGTGGACTCGGTAAGGGTGTCTGTGCAACTGCCGTCAAACCTGGCAATTTTGGAAGAAGCACCAACAATGGCACAGGGACTTCTGACCTGGACCTTCCCGGTCGGCGCTAAACCCACCGGGTTTAGTCGCGAATTCCA
>MNWS01000254.1 GCA_001872685.1 Fidelibacterota bacterium CG1_02_48_14 | reverse complement strand
TGACTTCCAGCGCACAGGAAATATGCGTGTGCGTCAGTGCTTCGGTGGGAAAGGCTTTCATGCCGCATTCCAGAATTTTCCAGCTTTCACCCAAACCACCCACCAAGGCATCCACATCCCAGGACCAGGGAGAAACCCCATCACGACCTTCCATGTCGGCAGGTTTTAATGCCTCGGTTTTGGCATTCCAGCCGAAGAAAGTGTCCATGAAGCCCTCTTTGCCCTCAAAGACCTTCTCGGTGCCTGAATAGCCTTTTTGTGCCATGAGTGCGGCAAAAACACCGGACTGTACCGCCATGGGATCCACCGTGTTTTTCATCATGGTCAGTTTGCCGGCAGTTGGACACCCGATTGTATGGTTATGAGACCCGTTAATTCCGATGGCATTCACCATTTCATCGACAGTCAAACCCAGAATTTTCCCTGCCACGATGGGGGAGACGAATTGGGTCAGTGTGGCGTGATGCCATTTGCGTTCACGAACACCGGGTTTGGCAAACAGGCACAGGCGCTGTTCAAATTCGTACGCCAACACAATTGCGACGATCACATCCTCCATGGAGGCATTCACCATTTCGCCGGTAGAAAGTGCTGCCGGGATCAGATCAGAAGGATGAGACGGATCCTCTTTCCAGTAGATGTCATTGAAATCCAGGGCTCGGATCATGAGGGAATTCACCAGTGTGGCATTCACAGCCGGTATTTTATCACCAAATCCGATTAGCGTTGCCTCGCCTTTGCCACCCATCTCGGCATAAATGTCACGTAAGATATTCACATCCCTGGTGTGATAACCACCGAACGCACAGCCGATGGAGTCGAAGAGGTAGCGTTTTACTTCATTCACCACCTCCGCCGGCAGATCCGTGTATTTCAGATTAACGGCGAATTCGGAGATGATTCGGGAGAGGGATTGGTGATTGGTCGGTGTCATTTTTGATCCTCGTTAATTAAATGCTCATTGCTTTTAGCTGTTGAATGGTAGTTAGTAGATAGTAGATAGTAGATAGTATTCAGGGGGAGCGGCGGCGAATTGAACGAATCAAGCCTGATAACAATCGCCCTACTTCGTCCAGCAATAAAGTGAGTTCAGTTGTATTTGAATAGTCCAGATCTTGAGCGAGAATTAAGTAATATTTACACTCCTCAAGTGAACCCTGGCTGATGTTATAGAAGCGAACTTTATCAAGCTGGCCTTGCTTTTTGAAACCCTCCGCAATATTAGCCGGGATCGAAATCGCTGCTCGTCGGAGTTGGCTTGTCAGACCAAATTTTTCAGTATCGGGAAATTGCTCGGTCATTTTATAAACATGCAGCACAAATTCATGGGCTTTCTGCCAAACCAACAAATCCTGGAATGATTGTGCTGGCCCCGTTTTCCCCTGACTACTCACTACTCTCTACTCTCTCCTTACCCCGTCATCACAATTTACGTGCAACTTCCTCACAAATTCATGGGCTTTCTGCCAAACCAACAAATCCTGGAATGACTGTGCTGAACCCGTTTTCCCCTGACTACTCACTACTGCCTACTCATCCCTTTTCTTATAGCTTCCCCGCCACCGCCTCCGCCATCTCCAGTGTCGTATTATTCCCGCCCATGTCGTAGGTTCGGACGATACCGTCATTGATGACTCCCGCGATGGCAGCTTCAATTTTTTCCGCTTTGTCCAACTCACCCAGCCATTCCAGCATCATTTTGACTGCCAGAATGGTGGCAATCGGATTCACTTTGTACTGACCATAATACTTGGGTGCGGACCCATGCGTCGGTTCAAATACAGCGAAATTATCACCAATATTACCGGCGCAGGCGAAACCCAACCCGCCAATTAATTGAGCAGCCAGGTCAGACAGAATGTCACCAAACATGTTCTCAGCAACTAAAATTTCATAATCCTGCGGATTTTTCACCAGCCACATGCACTGGGCGTCAATGTTGGTCTCCCATAATTCAATACCCGGATAATTTTTGGCGATTTCCCGGGCGGTGCGGACCATCAATCCACCGGTTTCCCGCAACACATTGGGTTTGTCCACCACAGTGACCGCTTTCTTTCCGAATTTTTTCGCATACTCGAACCCTTGAGTGATAATACTGGCGCAACCTTGCTTGGTCATAATGCGGGTGGACATGGCGATATTTTCAAGACCGGCGTTTTTAAATTTTTTCATCTTGGGATGGTTGCGATCCAAAGCGTCGTACACATCCTGCGGCAATGGGAAAAATTCAACACCGCCGTACATGCCTTCAGTGTTTTCACGGAAAATGGCAATATCAATATTGTCTTTATAGTTTAATGGATTGCCGGGATAGGCTCGACACGGGCGCAGGTTGGTGTGGAGGTTGAATTCCTGCCGCATTCTCACGATAGGCGAGAAGTAAACCAGATTTTTACCTTGTAATTCCGGTATCAACTCCCGCTCTGCCTCTTCTTTCGGTTTCGAGGTAATAGCGCCGAAGAGACCAGCGTCGCAGCTCTTCATCATCTCAATTGTGCGCTGTGGAAAAGCATCACCTTCCGTTTTCCACACCTCCCAACCGATGTCGCCGTGGATGTATTCGGCATCAAAATTGATTTTGTCCAAAACGATCTTTGCGGCTTCCATCACCTCGTTACCCACACCGTCTCCGGGGAGCCATGCGATTTTATACCTGGCCATTATTGAAATGCTCCTTCCTCTGTTAATTGGATGAAAATGAGATCACCAAATGGTGTTTTTTAGATTTTATCGATTGATTATGATTTGGGCAGATATAAAACAAGGTCCACTGTTCGGACCCCGATATTTCACTTCGTTTTGAGGTGCATGCTATCATCAAATCGCTGCGTTATCTCTCCCTCAGTTTTGGCAGCTTCTGCTTCAAATCCACCCATGGATTGAGCGTCAATCTAGTTTTGGATAGATTGGGTTGCAACCGAATTAAGTTTGGAAATTACGGATGGAGCTATTCTATCCGCATAGATTCACGATTATCTTCTTCCCACCAATGGAGCAACTAAAAAATGACCACCTCATGATCTTCCCGTCACGCCAAATTCATTATGCGCTCACCGTTTTCTTTCTGGTGGCTTGCTGTTTCACCGAAATGAACGCAAGTCTGTCCCCGGATTATTGGGTTCAAAAACCCGATTCCGTTTCTGCCAACGCTTTTGCACAAAAATATCCACTACCCAGTTATGTACCAGATCCGCGAGTTGCCTTTGCGGAAAACATGACCGGTTTTCTGGATACGCTTGGTAAGGCATTGGTACGACATCAGGCGAAACCTGGCGAAAACATCAGTTGGTTCTATGGCGCTTATGCCCTGCTACAGATGGAAAATTCAGAACCAACGACCCGTTCTCCTTTGGGTGATTTAAATAAAATTATTCCAAGTATTTGGGGCGATTTGAAATATCTCACGATGAACGATTTGATTCGCAAAATTGATGCGGTACTGACCCATGGTGTCACGGTTCCCCTCTATCGTCCGGAACGAAATTTTGCTGTGCAAACGGCTGAAGAAAGGCTGGTCAACTACTTCAACGGAATGCGCCATTTACAGATGCTGCGTTACGCACTGGGTGACAGTGTTTTTAACTTGGTTGTCCAGACAACCGATAATAGTGGTGAAAATGGTTGGGCGCTCACGGATACCCTTATTAATCAAATCGGACAGTTTGCATCACCGGAGATAGCCCGAGCATTTTTCCAGGCACTTAAAACTTCCAGTCGTACAGACCCGGCCATTAAATCGGTTAAAACAAATAGCGCTGGTAATGTCATTATTGAACTGACACAGGAAGGTGCATGGAATTTTCCTGTGACGCTCCAATTCATCACTGAAAAATCCGACACAATGTGGTTGAACGGTGTTTGGCCGCAAGCGGCGCCACTGGAATTTCCAGTTTCAGCAGCCATAGATAAAATTATCGTGGATCCGGACAAGCAATTGGTGGAGATCAACCGTTATAACAATTTCTGGCCAAAATTTCCCCAGACATTGAGCATTCAACCCTTGTGGGGAATCCCCAGTTGGGAGTCCTATAAAATAGTGTTCACACCATTTAGCTGGCGTGACTGGAATGAGACCAAGCGTTATGGTGTACGATTTTCCGGAGGAATAGGTATTGATCTGATGCCGTTGTATCCCAGTGAATATCGACATCGGTGGATGATGGAGGTGTCGGCTTACGGGTCAGCAGATCAGCCTGAACAATGGGGTGTGCGACTGGATTATGGACATCCTTTGTCCTGGCCTCAGCGCTTGTTTGTGAATGTAAAAACTGATCTGTTCAAAGATTTTCAACAGGCTGAGGTTAAACTGACGAAATATGTGGGTCAGTCGCGCTATCCATTTCAAGGCTTTCAACTTCAATACCATCGCTATACCGCTTCATCGGGTATGCTGCGTTATGATAATCAGACCGTCTGGCAGAAGAATTTACGAATTCCGTTTGCGAGCTTGAATGTATCCCGTTTTATGCTAACCGAAAGCGGGCACCAACTCCATTATCAAGGAACAGTTCTCACTGGTTGGAACGGGTACAAACCTTGGGGAATGCCCTTTTCGCTGTATCGGGGACGGATTTCCATGGGTGGTGTTTTGGGTGGTTGGTTACGCGGGGAATTTTCGGGAGTCGGTGGATATGAAAGTGGCGCGGTGCCCTATGCCTTTGAATTTACCCAAAATCGAGGCTGGGTTCATTCAACCGCTGTAATTCCCGGCTTGCAGGGACAGGCAGTCCGACAAATACCGGCCAATGCCTATTTGGGATCCCATGTTTCACTGGGGTATTGGTTCGATACGTTTCAACCGAAGATTTTTGCATCGGGCATCATTTATGGTGATCCTCAAATTCCGTTTGAAAAAGCGCCATTGGAAAAAGCCGTTGGTGTCGGTTTTGAGCACCAATCCTTTTTCTTTTTGGGGGTCTATTTCCCCTTCTGGCAATCTGATCCATTGCCTGGAGAACAACAATGGGCTTATCGGTTTCAGTGGAAGTTTGGATTATATCTGTAGTTGGACATTGGACATTGGACATTGGACACTTGTGTCATCCGCGATCAAAAGCTCACTGTAATTTTCCTTCGCAAATTGAAATATTCGCTGATTTTTTTTACCGTGCAGTTTTACAGCGCACCATTGGGCGGTATTGGGATTTCTGATCCACGATCTGAAAACCAGCCCGTTCAAAGGATTTATAAAGTCCAATCCTGGCAAATGTATCCGGCAGTTTTCCCTTTGTAGGAATGGTGGGGTAGGCTTCGATAATTTTGATTTTTTGTTCACGGGCGTACTGAATGATCGCTTTCAACATGGCAACCGAAAGTCCCTGATTTCGGTAATTTTTCGCGATGAAAAAGCAGGGGATTGACCAGACTGACTCATCATCAATGGGTTTGTGAATCCGGGAATTGGCCAGTTTAATGAAGTCTTCACGCGGCGCAAAAGCGCACCAAGCCATTGGTAGATCACCGATAAAGCCTAAAATTCCTGCCGGTTTTCCAGCCCGGACCAGATTGTGCATAGCTGTTTTGTTACCGTCATTCATTTTGCCGGCGTCAAAATCTTTGTTTTTTAGTCGAAACGACATACACCAACAATTTCCACATGCACCTTTTGTACCAAAGAGTTGCTCGAATTGGTGCCAGTTAGCCTGGGATAGAGGTTCGATGCGGAGTTGGTGTGGTGTGGTTGGAGCGCTCAATTGATTCTTCCTAGCATTGGCAATGGGTAACCTAAGGAAACCCCACTGCGAAACCATATGACAATGTCGCTGGTCAGTAAGCATTTATTAGAGCGTTACCTGAGCTCTGTGTGCTTTTTCTTTCAATTTATCGACATTCGTGGGCGACTTCGTTATTAAATCCGTTCAATCAATTCAGCTTTAATCAATTCCAATGCAATCAGTGGATCATATTCAACACCCGGCCGAAGCAATGCATGCATATCACCTGTAAAATCCGGGTCATCTATTTTCTCATCAAGATTCAGTAAGTATTGTTTCCGGGTAGGTAAAGAGGTTGCAGATGTGGTCATATATTTTCGATAGCATTTCACAATGGTTTCTGAGTCTGGGTTCAGATAGGTCATGGCATAGTAAAGATCAAACAAATCGCGTCCTTTTTTTCGTTGGTAAAGTGCTCTGAGCTTCGTTCCTAACATTTCAGCCAGAGCATAGGTTGTAATCTTACAACTTCCATCAAGCCAAGTACTTTCAGCCGTATGGTCTTTCTCCTGAAATCCTAACACCGAAAAGTGCTCTCGGCAATTGATCTCAATTTTTAGTCTGAGCGAGATGATCGGCGGAACTTCAGACTCAAACCGGAACAAGAGGGAATTATTGTGGGCGGATTGTTTGACCATTGGATTGCCAAGGAATGACAGCTGCTTCCGCAAGGCTGAAAGTGTTTCCTTTATCGGCTCGGGTGAGATTTGTACCAGGTCGATATCTTCGGAATAGCGTACGGGTGGCTTCAACCACAGTTTGTGTAGGGCAGTACCACCGCGAAAAGCGAGACGCTCTGAAAGAAATGGCGCGGAGAATATCTGCAACAGGGCTTTTTCAATGACCAGATCCTGTTCGATCTGGGCGTTTTCAGGCCAGGGTGCCCGCGCTGACCATTCGGTAATGAAACGGCGGGGAATCATGCTAGATCAACTTCTATATTGGTGATTATCTGCCACCGTTTATTGATTGAGCCATCTCGATTTTTGTGTGTCACGGACAGCGGTACCACCCGGGGTCGACTCGTAACAAGAAATTGGTATAACGATTCTGCAAATTTATCATGTCCGAGACTATCCAATAGAAATCCCAGTCGCTGAATGGCCGGTAATTTTTGATTATTGGCAACGCGAACGAGTTTTGCAGGCGTCATAGCCTCAACCAGTTCTCGCAGAATTGTAAGACAACGATTTACCCCTCCTATTTTGGGACTATACGCCACCAAATCAAAAGCGGTCAATTCCGGTGAAGCAACT
>MNWS01000078.1 GCA_001872685.1 Fidelibacterota bacterium CG1_02_48_14 | reverse complement strand
GACATTTTTTCCCGTCAATGTCCCACAGGTAGGCGCCATCGCGCCGCCCCATGACGAAATCCATGCGATATTTCCGGAAGAATTCCGCTTTGCCACTGGAAACATGGTCACGAAACGCTGCCAGGGCAGCCTGTTTGGTTGATGATGATTTCATGAAGGGCTGAAATTCGGGAACGCGGATGATAAAGCCAATGATTTTTCCGCTGTTTTGAAGATTTTCATGGTCTTAAATTCTCCTCAAGCTTAAGAGGTGTGTTATGATCGGTGGAATTTTCATGAGTTTGGGGTCGGTGATTATTCTCCGATTGTCCTGGTCATCCCTAAGCAATCCACAATCCCATGGATACCCGCGGTTTTTTGCATTTGAAGCGATTCTTGGGCTGTTGGTGCTCAACACGCCGTATTGGTTTACGGAGCCCCTCGTGCCGCGACAAATTCTTTCCTGGGTTCTCTTACTGGTGTCGCTCTATCTGGTGATTTCCGGATACTATTTGTTGAGAACCGCCGGTCACGCCGTAGGTGGCGATTGGGAACACACAACCAATTTGATTCAGCATGGCATTTTCCGGTATATCCGGCATCCACTTTACGCCTCGCTGTTCTATCTGGCTTGGGGTGCAGCACTTAAACACCCGGAACGGATCAGCTTGATGTTGGCATCAATGGCGACCGTGTTTCTGATATTTACCATGCAGAATGAAGAGGCGGAAAATCTGGATCGTTTTGGTAAACCCTACGAAAATTACATGGGTGAAACCAAGCGGCTGGTGCCGGGAATTTTTTAATCATCGACGTGTACTTTTAAATCTGATAGGGAAAAACCAGTTCCGGGGCGGGGACGATATACCCCGCTGGACCGTACAGCGGACTACAACTGTTCAGGACAGACCACAGCGCGAAACCAAACCAGAAAATTCGCTGGTTTTCTATCAACCATTCCAAAATCCAGCGATTACCTGATTCAGATGATTTTTGCTTAGAATTGATAGCTGATTCCCAGGCGTATGTGCTTAACAAACAGGTATTCGATAAATCCCCCAAACGGCTTTCTGAAATAGGAAAATCCCAGCGATAACCGATGAGGACTCGTATTGATTATAAAACTGTTTTTTTCTTCCTCTGCGGAATTATTGCCGTTCGAAGCGCTCACATAAATATTCCCTTCAGCTTGATCCGGCAGAGTTGCTTGTACAAAAAATTTTGTGTGCCAATCGAGTCCGGGTGCCAACACTGGTTGGTACAGACCCGCTGCGCCACTGGTTCTTAAGCTGTCCAAAAACCGGCTGTAGGATCCAGAAGAAAGGTAAGCCGTGGGTTGAAATTCAACGCCGAATTTGCCGTTTTTAACCGGAACCGAAAATCCAAAGCTCGTGATCAGACCCACTTGTGTGAAATTGTAGTGCCCGTTGAGGGAGTCGGCGTATTTCACACGAATAGAACCGGATTGCTCGCTTAGACCCAAAGCTACACGAAAATGCGTCGTTTGGGTGGCGGTATAGAGATTGTAGCGTAGGTACCGAAAATCTTCATCGTCGTGCCACCCAGGCCCCTTAAAGGCTTCGGCTTGTATCAAATAACCACCGTTATCATCTGGAGGATAGAGGATCACCGGCGCCGGTGTAATGGCAGAGATCGGACCATAGATCGCTTTGCAGCTAATCAGTAACCAGCAGCTAATGGTGCCCAGGATCGTATTTGCGAGATGTGTTTTTTTCATGAGTGCATCCTCTCAAACGTAGTTGCGGTTTCCAACCGGATTTGCAGGTTGGGTAAGCAGGTGATGATTAAAACCGAATTGCGACGCCGCCGGCGACCATACCATTAACCAGCCGCCACGGATCCAACCAATAAAAGCCTTTTTGGGTTGATAGGGCAACGCCCGTGTTCATGAAACCAGGTAGACCAATGCCGTAATGAAATTCCAGGCGGTGGGTTACATCTAGTGTCAACTCCGCCAGTGCTGATGAGGTAAATAGTAAGGGTTTCTCATTTTTCAGAAATACAATAGCGCCATCCGCCGAAGCGTCTTCCAAAAATTTGGCGTAGGAACCGGATTCAAAATACAGTGATGGTGTCATACCCACCCCTAGTTTCAGCGGTCCCAAAGGCAGGGTTAGATAGCCTTCACCCAGGAGAGCAGCTCCCCAAAAATTTTTATGACCATTATAGTGCGGAACATTGTCAATTTGCGTTCCACCACCATAAAACTGAAGAGCTAGCCCCAGCCGAAACCACCTTTTATTAACCGTATTGGAAAACATGACGCGGCTCGAGGAAAACAGAGCTTGGGTGGAGTCGCTGCGTGCAAGCGCTACTGTCCCTGATATGCCCGCAGCCGTTTGATTTTCAGCCGGATAAGGCATATAAGCCTGGGGTACGACAAGATAAGCCGGCGTGTAAGACGGGGCGCAGGCCTGAAAAGCCACTTGACTCGTCAGTATCATGAAGGGGAATATGAATTTTTTGAAAAAAAAGTGTTTCAAATGTTGGTGGCTCCTCTCCAATGACAGCAAGACCGGTATAACCGGGTGCAGTAATTTCGTATAAATCGTAAGAATCTTGGTGAATGTAACACTACCACCTAAATTCGCCCAAGATTTTTCAACCTATGGAGCAAGCCGATTGGAGAGGACTTCAAATGCCAATTCGAATTCTGATCACCGGGGGGACGTTTGACAAAGAGTATAACGAACTGAATGGTTTTCTCTATTTCAAAGACACCCATCTGCCCGAGATGTTGCGTACTGCCCGGACGAATCTCACGATTAATTATCGGACATTAATGATGATGGACAGCCTGGAGATGACCGATTCGGATCGGGAATTGATTGCCCACAATTGTCAGGAGGTGAAGGAAACGCAGATTATCATTACCCATGGCACTGACACCATGCCGGAAACCGCGAAATACCTGGCGGACCGCATCAAAGACAAAACCATCGTGCTCACCGGGGCAATGATTCCCATCGTTTTTGGTAGCTCGGATGGTCTGTTCAACCTGGGTGCGGCGGTAGCTTATGTCCAGAGTTTACCGCACGGTGTCTACATCGCCATGAATGGGAAGTTGTTCAATTCGGGCAATGTTCGGAAAAATAGGGAAAAAGGCATTTTTGAGGAGGTAAACACACCATGACCAAAAAGAATTGGATCGTGATCGGACTATTTGTAGGTGGACTGATAATTTTATTTGGCTGCGCGGCTGGCGGTGGCACTTATGGCCCGGATGACAAAGCCGGGTTTTTATCAGGCATCTGGCACGGCTGGATTGCTCCGATTACAGTGATCATCGGCTTTTTTAATGACAATATCCGAATCTATGAAATCCACAACACCGGTTGGTGGTATGACTTTGGGTTTTATATGGCGGTGATCAGTGAGTTCGGTGGGTTGCATTTGAGCCGGAATCGGAAAGACAAGATTTAAAACATCTTAACCACAGATTCACACAGACGAACACAGATAAGAAATAACACGACGTGGCACAAATAAGATGTAGGGGAGCACAATATGTCTATGAATACTATTCTCTTGGTGTCTTCCTGAGCCCCGTCGAAGGACATCAAGAGAATACATCCAAATAAGCCAGAAATTGTCATTCTGAGCTTGGCGAATGGTGAATCATGGACTTCTCAATAACCAAGCTCAAAGAACAAATGTCAATTAGCATCCACCATCTCCTTTGGATTATCTGACCCACGGACTATTTTTCCCCCATGTCTACCCTAACTGAACAAATCAGATCCGCCGGTGTGGTGGGTGCCGGTGGAGCCGGATTCCCCGCCTATAAAAAACTCGAAGCACGCGTAGAAATCGCCATCGCCAATGGTGCCGAGTGCGAACCGTTGTTCCTCAAGGACATGGCCGTGATTCGCGACCAAAGCGAAAAGATCATCAAAGGTCTGAAGCTGCTCCAGGAGGAGACGGGGGCAAAACGCGCCATTTTTGGCATCAAAGGCAAACACAAAGAAGAAATTGAATTGCTGCGTCCACTGGCAGAAAAAGCCGGCGTGGAATTGCATTTCATGGATGATGTCTACCCCGCCGGTGACGAGTATGAACTGGTGTTTTCTGCTACGGACCGTCTGATTCCCACGGGCGGGATTCCGCTCCAGATCGGGGTGGTGGTTAGCAATGTGGAAAGTCTGGTGAATATCTATAATGCCTCCCAGGGCATCCCCGTCACAAAAACCATGATCACAGTAGCTGGCGCGGTGAGAACTCCCAAAACCTTTTGGGCACCGGTTGGTATGACGATTCGGGATGTGCTGGCGTATTGCGGTGGTACGACGACAGATGATTTTGCGGTGATTGATGGGGGCGCTATGATGGGCAAGGTGGAAACCGATCTGGACAAGCCCATTACCAAAACCGGCTCCGGCTATATCGTTTTGCCGACTGATCATCGCCTGATCTGGAAAAAATCCGCACCGGAACGGACTTATAAAAAAATCGGAAAATCAGCCTGCGATCAGTGTTCGGATTGCACCGAGATGTGTCCGCGCTATCTGTTGGGGCAGCCCGTGAAGCCGCATCTTGTGATGCGAGCCCTGCAATTTTCCGGCCCTGAGAGTGATGTATTGAACAAGTGGGCGTTGGCTTGTTGCGAGTGCAATATCTGTTCACTCTACGCCTGCCCGGAGGAATTGGACCCACGCAATATGTGTGTCTCCGCCAAGCGTGAATTGCGCCCCAAGGAAATCAAGTGGACTTCAGATGAATTGCGCCAGGTAACGAAAGAGGAACACCCGTTGCACGAATACCGGAAAGTCCCCACCAATAAATTGATCCAAAAATTGGGATTGCGTCGGTATGCGGATACTCCGGCGACATTTGACCCGGCGGAAGTGGAAGTTTTGAAGGTGAAAATTCCGTTGAAACAGCACATCGGTGTACCGGCGAATCCGTTGGTGAAAAAGGGTGACCAGGTTGTGGCGGGTGATAAAATCGGACTGGTTCCCAGCAGCGAATTGGGTGCGGATATTCATGCCAGTATCACCGGGACGGTGACGGATGTGAGTCGGCAGTTTATTGTCATTGAGGGGTGAGGGGTTTAGCCTCGTCTCCCTGAGCCCCGTCGAAGGGCGAGGCTGAATAAACCGGCGAATGTTTGCCGGGGTTTGGCTTTATGGCGAAATCGAAAAGCAAGTATTGGTAAAATGAAATCGTCTCCGAATGTGCTTCGACGGGGCTCAGCCCCGAAGGGATCCCTATGGGACAAGACATTCGGAGCTATTAAGCTGTAAAATGAAACAAGGCGTTGTCTACATACTGGAATGTTCTAACGGCTCTTTCTATACCGGCGTGACCAACAATCTGGAAGAACGCCTGAATCTCCACCAGCGTGGATTGGCTTCAAAATTCACGGCGGGTCATCGACCGGTCAAACTGGTCTGGAATTCGGATGAAATGAATATTGATGATACTATCCTACTTGAAAAACAGATTAAAGGCTGGAGAGGGGAGAAGAAGCTGGCATTGATTAATGAGGAATATGAGAAATTGCCGGAATTGGCGCGGAGATATTCATTCAAGAATCTTAATTTGTCTTCCTGAGCTCCATCGAAGGACAAATTAAGATTCCTTAATAATTTTTGAAATGGCTGTGAGTGATCGAAAGAATCAATCCATTAGCCATCAAGATTCTTTCCGGGTGCCCTTCGACGGGGCTCAGGGAGACACCCAGAAAGTTTTGAGTTTAAAACAGGAATGAATTTTATATAAAGGACCCACCATGAAATTAACCGCCATTGGATGTATAGAGACCACCAGCATCGCCCGGGGCTACCAGATTGCCGACACGATGCTGAAAGCAGCCGATGTGAAGCTGCTCATGAATCGCACCATCTGTCCCGGTAAATATATGGTGGTCATTGGCGGCGAAACCGATGCCGTGAAATCCAGCATCGCCGAGGGTCAAATCATCGCCGATGACACGCTTGTGGATGACTTCATTATTCCCAATGTGGATCCGCAGATTTTTCCGGCCATCGCTGGTTCGCAAATCATACCGGAGTTGAAAGCGCTGGGCGTTATCGAAACTTTCTCGGTGGCATCACTGATAGAGGCGGCGGATGCAGCGGTCAAAGCCGCTGATGTGCAATTGATCCAAATTCATCTGGCCATGGCCATTGGCGGGAAGGCTTATTTCACACTCACCGGCACGGTGGCGGATGTGGAAGCAGCGGTTCAGGCCGGTGTGGATTATATCAAGAGCAAGGGTCTGCTCGTTGCGAAGGTCGTGATCCCCCAGCCGGAACCGGACATTCTGGCGGACAGGATCTGAGCGGTATCAGGGTGTATTGGCAAAGAAGTAGCCGGCAAATGCAGATAAGAATATACCAACCGGGAGTGCCACCACCACTACCGTCGCATAAAAAACCAGATCAATTAGCCACTTGCTCCATTTGGTTTGAGATTGAAACCAGAGTTGCTGTTTTTTAGCAATGAGCAATCCAAGCATGAGGCCGATGAAAATCCCGCCATGTATTGCGAAGGGTTCATTTTCAATGGCTGGTGTGTGCGTCAGCAAAAATTTCAGTAATAGCACCAGAAAATAGCCGGAAAAATAAACGGTTGCCGCCAGTAATAGTGTTGCGGCTAGCTTCACAGGAACGGTTAGGCGCCGGGTAGGGTTAGCTGATTGAGTGAACATTACCGCTAATATCCAGGTGAATGCCAGACTACCCAGGTAACCAAAAACATTAACGACGATTTCGTGCACGTTATACTCCGGTTTTTATGATTTTTCTCTAATTTCCTCACAAGACTCCAAAACGTTGTTGGGACCAATCTGTATAAGTATGATGAATATAAACCTCACTGTCCAAAACGATTTAACTTCCATGCAAGGACTGATGTCTCTTTTTATGGATGACCTCATATGCCCACCGGGAAAGAACTAAAAACGTTGTCAATATCGAAATAAGGATAATCTTCTCCAAAAAAGTATCTTTAAACTGGAAAACAAATGTTAAAATAGAAAAGCCTACAGTGAAATAGAGCAATGTAGTTTTAATTATATTAACCATTTTTATCCTCCCGATATG
>MNWS01000127.1:8421-10836 GCA_001872685.1 Fidelibacterota bacterium CG1_02_48_14 | reverse complement strand
CCGATTCATTAGTCACTATGCAAACTTATTCAGACCCGCGTGCCGTTATCTATGTGGATAGGGGCCAGGTAATTGTTAAAGGTACTGTACGCGGCCAATACACGGTTGCCACAAGCGGCAAATCTTACTATCGATTACACCACACAAATGGCCAGTTAGATACTTTATACAGTAATATCTGGATCACTGATGACATCGTTTATGCCGACTCCTATTCAACGGGAGAAATAGTGCCAGGATCTCGAAATCGCTTGGGGTTACTTTCAGGATGCAATGTGATCATTGCTAACACCCGGGCCAATGGTGGCGGAAATCTTGGTGCGAGCGGTGGTATTAAAATAAACGCTGCAATCATCGCAATGGATGAATCTTTCGCGGTGCAATACTGGCAAAACACCACAGCAACGAGGAGCACTTTTCCTTCTGGTGATGGCAGGGGGGTTCTGCGTATGGGAATACCCGGATCAACAAACGCCCTTGATATGCGTGGCGACATCAATCTATGGGGCAGCGTTGTGCAGTCCTATCGGGGATACGTCCGGCGGAATAGCTCCTCAACGCTCGGCGCTTACGATGGTGTTGATATTGGATATTTTAAGAATTACAACTATGACTATAACCTTTTGGAGTATCCGCCGCCCTTTTGGCCGGAGACGCAAACTGAAAACGGCGAGAGCTTGCTCCAGATGGCAAGTTACGGAGAAGTGGCTTACTAATTATGATTGGACTTGACATTGGCCGGAAAGAGGTCAAGCTGGTTGAAATTCAAAAAGCCCCCAAGGGCTTGAAATTGGTACGCTTCGGAAGCGAACCCGTGATTTCCGCTGGCAAAGACTTCGACCCAGAACGAATTGAGCGCGTTGATCAGGCTACCGCTATTAAAAGCCTGATGAAGAAACTGAAGCTGAATCCCAAGCGGGTAAAACATTTGGTGACCTCCTTAAATGGCCAGATAACCTCCATTCGTCAGGTAAAAATGATGGATAGCGGGGAAGATGAAATGACGGCCAGTCTCCAGATGGAAGCCAAAAAACACATCCCCCTGGATGGCACGGACGCATTGATGGATTACCAGGTTCTGGGGGAAGATCCGGCGGAAATTGACAAGATTAATATTCTGTTGGTAGCCTCCACCCAGCGCAATCTGGATCGTCACCTGGACCTTCTGAAAGAAGCTGAACTGCGGCCCGGGATCGTGGACTGTGATGCCATCGGTATTTCCAATGTGTACATCATGCAGAATGGCTTGCCGGAAGAGGGCGCTGATGTTTTCGTAGCCATCGGTGCCGTCAGCACAACGCTGGTTGTGTGGGGTCGTCAGGCACCCTATTTCACCCGTGAAATTCAAATCGGCGGGCATGATTTCACGAAATACCTGGCGGGTCAAAAAAACATTCCCTACCACGAAGCGGAAGATGAGAAGCTTAAAGTGGGTTTCGAAAGTCTGAACAAGAAAAAGGGTACCGGTGAAACCCAATCGTATTCCATCGCGGTGGCGGAACGGACCATTTTTGATAATCTGGTGGACGAACTTCGCCGATCGCTCAGATTTTACATGAAAGAAAATAACGAAAGCTATTTTAATAAAATTGTGTTGATGGGGGGCGCTGCAGCAACCATGGGATTAACTGAGTTCATCTCCGAACATCTCAGTGTGACTGTGGAAGTTTATAATCCGTTCACTCATTTCCATCCCCACGTTGATGAAGAGGTAGACAATCCGACCAAATATTCGCTGGCTGTAGGGTTGGCAATGCGCGGACTGGAGGAATAGTCTGACGCGAGTATTTGCAGATAAAAAATGTCTGCCCTTCGATTTTCACTCCGGTACTGACTTCTCAATGCGAATTAAAAATGGTGAGTTGCGATGATCAATGTGATAAAAATTAATCTTAACCAGGCTATGAGCCGGGCTTCACGGCGGGAAGTTGTGCGAGAGCGCTTACGCTGGACCTATTTCTGGAGTATCGGCGCTTTGCTACTGGTTGGTGTCGCTGTTTTCTATCTGGAATATGCTGCGGTGAATAACATCATTAAACAAAAGCAGGATCAGGTCCGGGACATCAAGGAACAGATTCGCAAACTACAGCAGCAGGGAAAAAACCTTTCCAAGGCCGACATCATGAGTCTGGCGAAATTGGAATCCGGACGAATCTTTTGGGCAGAGAAATTTAGAGAACTCAGTAAAGTCTTGCCGGAAGATATGGCGATCACCCGCCTGAATTTCAAGAACGACGCCCTGGTTATCGAAGGGGTATCACGGATTTTCCTGGGCGAGCGTGAGTTTGATGTCATTAATCGCCTCATCGACCGTCTCCGCACCGACGACATATTTTCCAGGGATTTTGAGGATGTGAAGTTCTCGAAATTTTCCCGGGTGTCGGTATTGAAACAGGATATTGTCGAGTTTGAAAT
>MNWS01000127.1:1466-8374 GCA_001872685.1 Fidelibacterota bacterium CG1_02_48_14 | reverse complement strand
AAGGACCCAATTCCTATTAATCATCATTGTGGTTTGTGCAGGTATTTTTTATTACGGACTGAATTTCGCCTATGCCGACAAACCCGGCGATATTCGCTATCTGAATCGGCAGATTGACGAACAGAACGAAAAACTCATCACCGCACAAATTCTGGCCAATAAACTGGATCGCGTCTACACCCTGTTTGAACAGAATCTGGCCCTGAGTAACAAAGACTCCCTGGCCGATGACGCTTCCATGCCTTTTCTGAACAGTCTGACGCAGACACTGGACAAATTGGGCATTAAACTTCTCAATATTCGTCCCCGGCCAAGTGCGGCTAGTGGTCAATACATCGAAACACCCTATGAACTTGAGATCCAATGCGACTACATGGAGCTGGGGTCACTCATGGCGGAGCTGGAGCGTTCTGAGCGGTTAATCACGGTTAAGGAATTCATGGTTAAAAATGAAGTGGCCCGACTCAAAACGACCCGGGATGCGAGCCAATTACTAAAACAGTCGATCGAAATGAAAATATCAACGCTGACACTGATCAAGGGGAAGAGCAATGGATGATCGCCGAACACGATTTTTCTGGAGTTTGAGTATTCTCCTGGCAGTCGTCATCATTCTCTGGGAAACATATTCATTGGTTACCCTGCATAATCAACGGGTTGGCTATGAGTTGTCGATGAAACGTGAATTGGGAACCGATGTGGAACTGGATTCCGTAATAAATTTCCTGGAAGCTCGTCTTGAAGAGCGGGCGGAGTTCAGATTCAAGGCCAATGAAAACCCACTCGACCTTTCTCGCGCTGTTTATCTGACAGACAATGCGGCAGAACTCTTCCAATTCCGCCAGAAGAACACCATTCGCGTGAGTGCGGTTGTGTACGGTATTGAACCCATGGCGGTAGTTCAGTTCCACGGTGAGAACATGCAACTGGCAGTGGGCGATTCCGTTGCCGGTGAGCGTGTCATTGACATCACGCCGGAGGGCATGGCCACCTTAAAGAACGGTGGTCGGAATTTATATAAAATTACAGCAGCGACACTCTCGCCTGAAGAGATCGAGAAGATTCGGCAAAACAGAAGACTTTCATACGAGGAAACCAACTAATGCAGATGAGATCATACCTAAACCGAAACCTGTTTTTTGTACTCCTTCTGATCAATCTGAGCCCGGCTTGGGGACAATCAGACGCCTGGGCTGACGTATCACCGGATAAATTGGTCACGATCAATGCTGAAGATGCTCATCTACCCAGTATTTTGGCGATTCTTGCCGAACGCTCAGGCTATAACATCGTTACCGGACCATCAGTCAATGTTCAGGACAAGATCAGTCTGCACATGAATAATGTTCCCATCGAACAAGCTGTAAATTTGGTGGTTCGTGCCGCCGGACTCAGCTACGAATTGGTTGGGAATTCCTTCCTGATTGCATCACCTGGTCGCTTAAAGGAAGAGGTGGGTATCAAATCCTATGTCATTCCTCTGCAATATGCCAGCGCTGTGGATGTGAAAGAGCTTTTAAAAAACCTGACCGACCAGATTGAAGTTGATGCCGGTGGCAATAAATTGCTTATCAATACCAGCCCTAAAAAAATTGCTGAAATTGTTGAGATCGTCAAATCGGTTGATGTGCCGGTGCTGCAGATTCGTCTGGAAGCACGATTGATCGAAGTTTCCGTGAAAGACGAACAGCAGTTGGGGATCGACTGGAACAAACTCGCGAAGATCACCACCATTCTGGCTGAAACTGCCGCACCACCATTGGCTGGCTGGGGCAGTCTGGTACCCGGTATGACCCAACAACTTCAGACCAATGGCCAGATCATGCAGAATTATTCGGCTTTACCCACCGGAACGATTCCAAGCAACATGTACTTCCAGCGTATCACCGGACTGACCGATGTTGGCCATTTTAGCCGCCAACTCTCAGCATTTGATGTGACACTGGACTTCATGTTAAAAAATAACAAAGCCGATGTTCTGGCCAATTCACAGGTCGTTACCCTGAATGGCCGTGAAGCCGAAATTTCCATGGTTGACATCGTGCCCTATATCCTTTCCAGTGGCGGTGTGGGTGGCCAGGTTCAGGTTCAGCGGGAAGAGGTTGGCATTAAGTTGCATATCCTGCCTACCGTTAACAGTGATGGTTATATTACCACAACCGTGACACCGGAAGTCTCCACTATCTTTGATTTTATCGGTCCGGATCGAAACATTCCCTGGGTAAAGAAAAGAATTTCCACCACAACCATCCGTGTTCATGATGATGAATCCATTGTGATTGCAGGGTTGTTGGGTGTTGACCGTAAGACGACGGAGAGTCGCGTGCCACTTTTAGGGGATTTACCCTGGCTGGGGAAATTTTTCCGCCATTGGGTAACCAGTGAACAAAAAACCGATTTAATCATCCAAATCACACCGCATATCGTCAAAGATAACTATACGGGTATTCTCAAGAGTGCTACACTGAAGGATTTGGAGGGTGATTATTTTCCGGAGTCGGAAACCGCCCATGGCGAAAATTCGGGCGATTTGAATTTTGATTCAAATGTCAATGGCAATGCCACTGATGCGGCTACGAATGCTGACAAGGCTGCCGGGCAGCAAGGAGGGTCAACCAAATGAACCACAATAAATTAAGCTATTTAATCATGGGAATCGCCCTGGTCACAATGGTGTGGCAGGGTTGCGATAACCGTGTTCCAGAGCCGGTGAAACCTCCTACAGCGGATTATAGCCTGAATCTGACAACTGATCGGACATTGCTGTATGCTGATAATGGAGGCACCAAAGCCCGGATTACCGCTCAATTACTGAATGAGATGAGTGAGCCACTCCAGGGGGCCACCATTAATTTCTCCACTTACCAGGGCGTCATTACGGGAACCGTTATAACGGATATTTCCGGAAGAGCAGTCGCCACATATGACGACGGTGGCATTTCAGGTGACTCTGTGATGGTCGTTGCCCGTTACACGGATACCAATTCCAATACGGTTCGCGACACCTTGTACCTCACTGTCCTGCCACTGGAAGCATTGGTAAATAATTTCTTCCTGGGTCTGGATCCCGTGGATGGCATTGTAGAAGTAGAAGATCGCCTGGAGAGTTTTTCAGCAACAGTCAAAAGCTACATTCGCGACAGTAGTGGCGTGGCGCTCCCGAATGTTGTTGTGAATTACAATGTCGTGGAAAATACAGGGATTGGTTTTCTGAGCGCTTCCACAGATTCCTCTGATTTACAGGGTATTAGCAGAATCCAGTTCTTCAATAATCCGGGTGATACGGGGGTTGTAAGAATCGCCTCATATATCACCGCCCCGGAATTAACAGCAGCGATGCAGCGGAGTGGGAGAGACTATCATTTCCCCCCAGCGCTTATGAAGGGAACGGGTGCTGAGGCAGTTGTATTTTCGGATACCGTTTCACTCTATTTTAAGCCGATTCCCGCCTATTCACTGACATTAAGTACAAGTATAGATTCAATTTTTGCAGATAACGGATCGACCACAGCCTCAATCAAGGCAGCGTTGAAAACCTCTGATGGTCGTTCGGTCACTGGTAAAGTTGTCCATTTTTCAACCACTTTGGGTGCTCTTGAATCGCCCATTACAACCAATTCCTCAGGTTTAGCGATTTCGACGCTAACAGATGTTGGTCCTTCTGACATCGGTGTGGCAAATGTGGTCGCCCGTGCGGAACATCCATTTTTTGGCTCACAACGCGATACGGTTATGGTTCGCATTCGTGCCATTGGGGAACAGGGACAACCCTGGCCTTATTCGATTCGGGTTGTATCGACACTTGATACCATTTTTGCCGACAATGGTCAGACCATCGCTGTGGTGCAAGCCGTTGTGAAAGATGCAAACGACCAGCCGCTGGATTCAGTGCTGGTCCAATTCACGTCGACCAAAGGTGTTTTAGCTTCGCCGATCTCAACCAACAATGCAGGTGTGGCTTCCACTGATTTTTACAGTCTGGGTGTCCAAAATGATATTGGTGACGCGCGCATTATCGCGAAATATATCCACCCGGTACACGGCATGATTCGTGACACCGCCTATGTCCATATTTCACCCAGTGACCAACAACAACAACCCTGGCCTTATTCCATTCGGGTTGTATCGACACTTGATACCATTTTTGCAGACAATGGTCAGACCGTCGCTGTGGTGCAGGCCGCTGTGAAAGATGCTGACGACCAGCCGCTGGATTCAGTGCTGGTCCAATTCACGTCATCCAAAGGTGTGTTGGCTTCACCCATTTCAACCAACAATGCTGGTGTTGCCGCCACTGATTTTTACAGTCTGGGTGTCCAAAACGATATAGGCGATGCACGCATTATCGCGAAATATATCCATCCGGCACACGGCATGATTCGTGATACTATTTATGTTCATATTTCTCCTAATCCGGAAGTGCGAGACCCTTCACCGGCTTTTATTGACATGGTTCCTGAAGACGATGTCATGCCGCCGATTGGGCAGGATTCGATCCGCATTACCCGGATTTTCGTTACAGTGACTGACACATCTGGATACCCGGTCAATCCTGGTACCCTTGTTGAGTTTACCTCAACCATGGGTTACATCACACCCTTTGTTTCAACGAATACGCTAGGGGAAGCATTCGCAAACTTTTCCATTGGCACATCGGCGGGTGTCGCCCGGATTTATGCCCAATCAAACGGTATTAAAGATTCGTGCCTGGTTCAAATTCGTTCGGGTGTACCAACATCTATCATCATTCCCCAGCCCAACCCCAACCATATTGTGGTTCAGGGCGGATCGGGTAGTGAGTCCACTCAATTGACTGCGGAACTACGGGATGCTAATGGCCAATTGGTTGATCAACCTTATAATGTCAATTTCCAGATTATGGGTACCTCACCCGCCGGCGTTCGTTTGAATGGGCAGGGACTCACGGCCAGCGATTCTTCCAACCACGGTGTCGCCTCGGTGACATTGAACAGCGGCACACGGCCGGGTGGTGTGAGAATCCGAGCTTCGGTCGTCGTGAATGGAACGACAATCAGTGCTTCTGGCAATCCCGTGGTGATTGAAGCGGGACCGCCATATTACATTTTCCCGGACTATGATCCACAAAATATCGCTGACATCGGTGGTGGTATGTATGAGCTCGAGCTATCGGCGCGTGTCCAGGATTTCCATACCAATCCGGTGGAAGATTCGACTCACGTCTATTGGCGGGTTGAGCCGAACAATTCAACGGATATCATCGGTACAAGCTTTACCAATAATGAAAATAAGGCAGGTGACGCTTACAAAGGACTGGCCTGGACCAAAGCTTATTACAGTTCTGAAATTATTTTCCAGAATGTCCAGATCATCGCGAATACCTTTGATGGCGATGGTAATCTGATTGAGGGCTATCTCAATTACAGTACAGACAGTATTACAATTATGCCTTTCGTGCCCGGGAATTTAGCAGTTGGTGCCAATCCTTCATTCTGGGATTTTGGGACGATGGGCAATCCTGCGTTTGTGACCGTAACGGCATTTTTAACGGATGTCTATGGCAGTGCCATCCCACGCGGCCATATCATGTTCAGTGGAATCGGCGCTTCAGCCTGGTTTGATGGTGATGGGAACCCGTTGGATCCACCGATTGTGGAAACCGACGCCAGTGGAATGGCGGTTGCCATTGCCCAATTTGATCAGACATTATGTACGCCCAATTTCGATTCCCAGGGCGATGTGACCTCCTATACGCCCTTTACTGCGTATGTCTGGGGCTCTTTGATTGAGCCACAACAAATTACCAGCGAACAGGCATCTATCGAACTCAGGCGCTCAATCCCGGAATAAACATTTCCGTAGCAATTGGCGTAAGCGGTCGTTTGTAGCAAGCAGGACAGATAAGCAAAGAAAGTAAGTGATGTTCAATCCTCAATTTGAAAAAATCGGTAATATTCTGGTCCATGAGGCAATTCTTACTCAGGAACAATTGGAAAGCGCACTCGAACGGCAAAAAACAACCAGTGAAAAGCTGGGGAAATTGCTGCTCAGCATGGGTTTACTTTCGGAGGATGACCTTGTTCGCGCTTACGCACTCCAGATGGGACATCGGGCTGTTTACGATGAGGACCTGCTCAGAGCCAATTCCAGTGATGTAAAATATTTGCCGGAAGATTTTGCCACGACCAACATGGCGGTGGCGGTGGCTGTCACACCGACGACCATTCTGGTGGCGATGGAAGATCCGGAAGATCTGGCCACCATTGATACCATTGAGAAAATCACCAAGCTGAAGGTTGAAGTTCTGGTCGCCAGTGATTCATCCATCAACCGGGCGATCGAATATCACTACAGTCGCATTCGTCAGTCCGGAGAGGTTGCTGACGCACTCTCGAATATCCAGGTATTTGCCGGCAGCGAAGATGATGAAGGGGAGGGTGTCGACCTTTCCAGTCAACGCGTTTCGGATGAAGAAGCGCCTTTTGTTAAACTCGTGAATCTCATTCTCCAGGAAGCCATCAAGGAACGCGCGACGGATATTCATGTGGAGCCACAAGCAAATGAAGTGGCAATCCGGGTTCGTATTGATGGTGTGCTCCAAAAAATTATGGCGCCGCCGATCTCTTCAGTGAGTGGTCTGACAACCCGTATTAAAATCCTGTCGAACTTGAATATCGCCGAACGGCGTCTGCCTCAGGATGGTCGTTTTACAATCAAAACGGGCGACCGTGAGATTGACGTTCGTGTCTCGGTGCTGCCTACGATTTTTGGTGAAAAGATCGTGATGCGTCTTTTGGACAAGGGCAGTTTTAACATGGATCTCACCGGTTTGGGATTCGTCGAAAAAGAGATTAACATCTTCAAACGATGGATCACCCAGCCCTACGGCATGGTAATTATCTCCGGTCCGACCGGTTCGGGTAAATCCA
>MNWS01000127.1:498-1443 GCA_001872685.1 Fidelibacterota bacterium CG1_02_48_14 | reverse complement strand
AATCAACCACCCTGTACGCATCACTCAAGGACATCAAGTCTGAAGGTACGAATATTACGACGGTTGAAGACCCGGTGGAATACCAGTTGGGCGGCATCAGTCAGGTCCAGGTGAAGGAAAAAATTGGATTGACCTTCAGTTCGACCCTGCGCTCTATCCTGCGTCAGGATCCGGATATTTTACTGATTGGTGAAATTCGAGACGAAGAGACGGCGGACATCGCCATCAAATTTTCTCTCACAGGTCACCTCGTGTTCAGTACCGTCCATGCCAACGATGCACCCTCCACCATCACGCGTTTGATTGACATTGGCATCCCGCCATTTTTGGTGGGTTCCAGTTTGAACCTGGTTATGGCTCAACGGTTGGTGCGTAGAATCTGTCCCCATTGCAAACTGGAATACAAGCCGACAGATGAGGAATTGACGAGGGTGCAAGTACCCGAACAAT
The DNA here is from genome assembly GCA_001872685.1 of Fidelibacterota bacterium CG1_02_48_14. Classification (GTDB taxonomy): domain Bacteria; phylum Fidelibacterota; class UBA8477; order UBA8477; family UBA8477; genus UBA8477. Next base: position 993 of record MNWS01000127.1, on the reverse strand, counting down.
TCAAGAAAAACACATTCTACAAGGGCAAAGGATGCGTGAATTGTCGGCAGACAGGTTATCGTGGTCGAACCGGTATTTTCGAGATTCTAGAGGTAAGACAACCCATCCGTAAAATGATTTTTGCTAATGCCAATCAGGAAGAAATTCGTGAAAGAGCTGCGGAATTAGGTATGATGAGCCTGAGGGACGCCGGCATCAGTAAATTGGTTGCAGGTGTAACGACCTTCGAAGAGGTCTTGCGTTCCACCGTTGAGGATTTCTAAGTGGCTGAAAATAAACTTTCAACTCCCGTGAGTACGCCGGGGAATGTGACCGGTACCAAGAAAAGTACACTACAGGCTATCGTTAAAAAGCCTGACGATAAACCCAAACAGTGGGGCGATGACTTTATTGAAGAGCTTACGCTTTCCGTTACGAAAATGCGTAATCGTGTGCCGCTTAAGAATCTCGTATTCTTCACCCGGCAGCTATCCACCATGTTTGCGGCTGGTCTGA
>MNWS01000127.1:0-428 GCA_001872685.1 Fidelibacterota bacterium CG1_02_48_14 | reverse complement strand
GGTCGCCAATGACATCCGTAAGGGCTCAAACCTTTCTGATGCCATGGAACGCCATCCCGGTGCTTTTTCCAGTCTGTACATCGCACTGGTGAAAGCCGGAGAACTCTCCGGTAGTCTCCAGACCATTCTGGATCAACTGGCGACATATCTGGAAAATTCACACGAGACCAATCAAAAGGTAAAATCAGCCCTTTATTACCCGGTCCTGGTCTTTTGCTTTTTAATTGTGGTACTCCTCATCATGTTGGTCTTCATCGTGCCGAAATTCAGTGATGTCTATGCGCAACTTGGTGCAAAATTACCCGGCCCAACTCAAATGCTGGTACAAATATCCAATATGGTTACGGACCATTTTATCGGAACCCTGGGGCTGGTCTTCCTCGGTATGGTTGCCTTATGGATGATCCGGTTAACACGCCGCGGGGGAT
>MNWS01000096.1:8486-28843 GCA_001872685.1 Fidelibacterota bacterium CG1_02_48_14 | reverse complement strand
CGGATGTGACGGGTGTTTGTACCCTTCCTGAAGGCACCGAGATGGTGATGCCGGGTGACAAGGTGAATTTAGCGGTAGAGCTGATTTACCCGGTTGCTCTGGAGAAGGAGAACCGCTTCGCGATTCGTGAAGGTGGTCATACTGTTGGCGCTGGTGTCGTAACCGAGATTATAGAGTAAGGTTAAGGTTTAAGCATGCCGTCCCAAACGATACGGATTAGTTTGAAAGCGTACGATCATAATCTGCTGGACAAGTCCACCGCTAAGATCGTACAAACAGCAAAGTCAACAGGAGCGGTCATTTCTGGTCCCATCCCAATGCCCTCCAAGCGCTCGATCGTTACAGTCTTGCGTTCCCCCCATGTGAACAAGAAATCGCGTGAGCAATTTCAGACGAAAATTCACAAACGGCTGGTTGATATTCATAATTCCTCTCCCAAGACGGTTGATGCTTTAATGAAGCTTGACTTGCCGGCTGGCGTGGATATCGAAATAAAGGTATAAGTTGGTAGAGCTATGCAGGGATTAATTGGACATAAAGTTGGTATGACTCAGATCTGGGACAATGAAGGTCGGATTTATCCGGTAACCGTCATCCAAGCCGGACCTTGCGTGATCGCTCAGGTAAAAACCGCCAAGACCGACGGATACGAAGCGATCCAGCTTGGTTTTGAAGACCTGAAAGCGAGTCATGCGAAAAGTCCTATTGCGGGTCATTTTAAAAAAATCGACGCTACACCAAAACGCCACCTGAAGGAATTTCGTTCGATGGAAATTGGTGATAAAAAAGCGGGTGATGATCTGACAGTTGAAATCTTCGCCGAAGGTGATTTGGTTGATGTCATCGGGACATCAAAAGGCCATGGTTTTACTGGTGTTATGAAACGCCATAATTTCAAAGGCGGCCATCGGTCACATGGTAAATCGGATCAATTACGCGCAGCCGGTTCCATCGGTGCGAGTTCGGATCCATCACGCGTTTTACCTGGCGTGAAAATGGCTGGGCGTCACGGTGGAACTCAAATTACAACACGCAATTTGAAGATCGTCCGGGTTGATGCAGAGAAAAATTTAATCATGGTACGCGGCGCCGTTCCGGGGTCGACCAGCAGCTTGGTATACATTACGAAATAGGCCTGTAGCTATGAAATTTGATATTTTTACACACGAAGGCAAACAGACCACCCAGACAGTTGAGGGATTCGATAGCGTATTTGGCGTTACCCCCAACCAACATACGGTCTATATGACGGTGAAATCAGAAATGGGTCATCTCCGTCAGGGAACTGCCAAAACCAAAACCCGCTCTGAAGTCTCTGGTGGTGGTAAAAAACCCTGGAAACAAAAAGGTCGTGGTGGCGCTCGTTCAGGTTCAAACCGCTCACCGGTTTGGGTCGGTGGTGGTCGGGCATTTGGTCCGGTACCCCGCACCTACGATTTAAAGGTGAATAAAAAGGTCAAGCAGAATGCACGGCGTTCTGTATTGTCCGACAAGGTTGCAAATTCAGCAGTTAAAATTGTTGACACATTAGTCATGACTGAGCCAAAAACTAAAAATTTCCTCCAGATGCTTACGGGCTTGGGTGTACAGAATAAAAAGGTTCTGTTCCTTATCTCGGCTTGGGATGACAATTTTTATTTGGCAGGTCGGAATTTGGGTAATGTTGCTATTGTCGAGACAAACTATGCCTCCGCATATGACCTGTTGGATAACGAAGTGATTGTTATGGATGAAGCATCTGTCGCAATTTTGAATGATCAATTAGGCGTATAAGAGGATATTGTTTATGTCAAGAGATGTCATCATCCGGCCAATTTTATCTGAAAAGATGAGTGCTTTGGAAGAATCGCAGCATAAATATGCTTTCGTTGTGCGCAAAGATGTGAACAAGATGCAGATCAAAGCTGCGATTGAGAAGCGTTTCGAAGTTGCAGTTGAAAAAGTTGCTACGATGAATATTGATGGGAAAATCAAACGCTCCACCGTTCGTAGCGGTGGTCGCGTGATTCGTACTGAAGGTCGTCGTACCGGTATTAAGAAAGCAATTGTGACCCTGAAAAATGGGCAGACAATCGACTTGTTTCGTGGCGAACAAGCGGTTTAATAAGCAGGATTAATTAAACATGGCTATTAAGAAATACAAACCAACGACCCCTTCCCAGCGCTTTAAAACAACGCTGGTAAACGAGGACATCACCAGCACGACCCCTGAAAAGTCGTTGTTGGCGCCATTACACAAAAAAGGTGGCCGGAATAACCTTGGACGTATCACCGCTCGCCGTCGTGGCGGCGGTCATAAACGCCATTATCGCATTATCGATTTCAAGCGCAACAAACCGGATATTCCGGGACGCGTTGACTCCATTCAGTATGACCCCAATCGGTCGGCAAATATTGCATTGATTGTTTATGCTGATGGTGAAAAACGATATATCCTTTCTCCGAATAAGTTGACCGTTGGCGACACCATTATTTCAGCCCAAAATGCTCCGATACGTCCCGGCAATGTGATGCCCCTTATCAACATCCCTGCCGGTACCGTTGTCCACAATGTGGAGATGAAGGTCGGTAAGGGCGGACAATTGGTTCGTGCCGCCGGTACTGGTGCCCAGATCATGGCCAAAGAGGGTGATTATGTCACACTGAAATTGCCTTCAGGTGAAATGCGGATGATCCATAAAAATTGTTATGCCACGATCGGTGAAGTTGGTAATCGCGACCATGAGAATGTTTCCATTGGAAAAGCGGGACGCAACCGTTGGCTGGGACATCGTCCCAAAGTACGCGGTGTTGCCATGAACCCTATCGATCACCCGATGGGTGGTGGAGAAGGCAAATCCTCCGGTGGTCGTCATCCTGTCACTCCCTGGGGAAAACCAACCAAGGGTTACAAGACGCGGAAAAAGAATAAACCATCAAATCAGTACATTGTCGCTCGTAGGAAGAAATAGGTTTCGTTATGCCAAGATCCGTCAAAAAAGGGCCATTTATCGATGCGAAGCTGCTTAAGAAGGCTGAGTCAGCCGCAGGCAGCCAAAAACGGACGGTTGTGAAAACCTGGTCGCGCCGTTCAATGATCATTCCTGAATTTGTGGGAATGACATTCGCCGTTCACAATGGCAAAAAATTTATTCCCGTGTTTGTGACTGAAAACATGGTAGGGCATAAACTAGGTGAATTTTCGCCAACCCGGACCTACCGTGGTCATTCTGGCGACAAAGCGAAAAAAAGGTAATTAATAGATGAAAGCTGTAGCAAAAGCACGATTTATCCACCAGTCCCCGCGTAAGGTTCGTCAGGTACTGGACGTGGTTCGTGGTAAGCAGGTTGAGCAGGCGATGAATACCCTGCATTTTATGCCCAAGAAGGCTGCGAGAGTGATCGAAAAGACCATTCACAGCGCTGTTGCCAATGCGGTCAATCGCGAGGGTTCAAAGGTAAATGCCGACAACTTGTTTATTGAGACGGCCTTCTGTGATGAAGGTCCGCGTTCTCGTCGTTTTAAAGCACGTGCCATGGGTCGTGTGAACATTCGGCGGCGTCGGTCGAGCCATTTAACCATTATCGTTGCGGATAAAGAAGCGAAGAATTAATAGGAGTATCCCTTGGGTCAGAAAACACATCCAATTGGCTTTCGGTTAGGTTTCAATAAAAATTGGATCTCCAATTGGTACGATGAACGTCACTTCGCTGAGAAGCTGAAGGAAGATGCGATGCTGCGGAAGTACATTCATGCGCGTTTGGAGCATGCTGCCGTGGCCATGGTGGAAATACAGCGTACTACCAAACGGATCACGATTAGTATTAATACCGCTCGTCCCGGCATTGTCATCGGGAAAAAGGGTGAAGAGGTTGATCATCTGCGCGAAGAAATTCGTCGGTTGACGAAAATGGATATTCAGATCAATGTTCAGGAAATCAAACGTCCTGAGTTGAGTGCACCACTGGTAGGGCGCAATATTGCAGACCAGTTGGAGCGTAAAATTTCATTTCGACGCGCCATTAAAAAAGCGATTCAGTCAACCATGCGTATGGGAGCTGATGGGATTAAAGTGACGGTCTCCGGCCGTCTGGGTGGCGCTGATATGTCGAGAACCGAAACATTTCATGAAGGGCGTGTGCCGCTGCATACATTGCGTTCAGACATTGATTATGCATTATCAGAGGCAAGCACAACATACGGTTTGATCGGTGTGAAAGTGTGGATTTGTAAAGGTGAAGCAGTAGGGGTTCCGGGCTAAGGAGATCGTATTATGTTAATGCCAAGAAAGGTAAAATATCGCCGTCAACACCGTGGTCGTAAACATGGGAATGAAACTCGTGGAAATGAAGTGTCATTTGGATCTTACGGCTTAAAAGCATTGGATGCCGGCTGGATAACCAGTCGTCAAATCGAAGCGACGCGTGTAGCGATTGTGCGTCAGGTGCGTAAGCACGGCAAAATGTGGATTCGAATATTCCCACACAAGCCTGTCACGCAGAAACCGGCCGAAACCCGTATGGGTAAAGGTAAGGGTGCACCTGAATTTTGGGTTGCCGTTGTGAAGCCAGGCCGCGTCATGTTTGAGGTGGATGGTGTGACGGCTGAGATGGCCTCCGAGGCATTCCGCCTGGCAGGTCACAAGCTTCCGATTCGTACCAAGATGGTTGCGCGTCGGGATTTACAGCAAATTTAAGGTTGAGATAGAGTTATTATGAAACAATCGGACATAGCTGAATTCAGCGTTGAAGAATTAAAAACCAAGCTTGCCGATAACGAGGCGGAACTGTCTAATTTACGGTTCCAACAAGCGCTGCAACAATTGGAGAAGCCGTCTCGAATCCGCCAAGTCAAACGGGAGATCGCCCAGATTAAGACCGTTTTGCGGGAGTTCGAATTGGGCACACGGAAAGGTAAGGAGTAGGTTCATATATGGAGAAGCAGGTAGGTCGTAAAAAGACTTTACAGGGCGTAGTGGTTAGCGTTACCAACGATAAAACCATCGTTGTGCGCGTAAATCGCCGTCTGCGACATCCCGTTTACGGAAAATTCGTGAACCGAAGCAAAAAGTTCATGGCCCATGACGAAGGGAATGTCTGTAAAATGGGTGACGAGGTACGCATTATCGAATCTCGCCCATTATCGCGGCGGAAACGGTGGCGCCTGGTCGAAGTACTAAAACATTCGGTTGAAGCTTAAAGCAGTAGGTAGATAAAGCTATGATTCAGCAAGAAACCAGACTGGCAGTTGCCGATAACACAGGTGCAAAAGAGGTCCTGTGTTTTAAAATTCTCGGTGGTACACGCCGGCGATACGCAACCGTTGGTGACTTGATTGTGGTGACGGTGAAACAAGCCGTGCCCAACAGTCAGGTCAAAAAGGGAGATGTATCCTGGGCGGTTGTGGTACGCACCCGCAAGGAAATCCGTCGTAAAGATGGTTCTTACATCAGATTTGATGAAAACGCAGCCGTACTGGTCGATAAAAAGGGTGAGCCCAAGGGGACCCGTATTTTTGGACCGGTAGCGAGAGAACTGCGCGATAAAAAATACATGCGCATTGTATCCATGGCGCCGGAAGTATTGTAAGAGCGCAGGAGACGAATAGTGAAAATTAGAAAAAATGATACGGTCAAGGTCATTGCCGGCGAAGACAAAGGCAAGCAGGGGAAAGTCCTGGCGGTTTTTCCAGACAAGGAGCGGGTTTTGATTGAAGGTGTGAATTTTGTTAAGCGCCATCAGAAACAGACCTCAGCCCAAACTCCGGCAGGCATTATTGAAAAAGAGGCTCCGATTCATCTGAGCAATGTGCAGTTAGTAATAAGCGACAAACCGGTGAAAGTCGGTTACAAATTCTTGGAAGATGGTCGCAAAGTTCGGTATGACAAAACTACCGGCGAAATAATTGACCGATAGGGTGTGAATTCGATGAGTGAGTATACGCCACGCTTAAAAACAAAATATGTGGACGAAGTTGTCGGGGCTTTGATGGAGAAGTTTAAATACGTCAATCCATTACAGGTGCCAAAACTTCTGAAGATTTCAGTTAATATCGGCCTTGGGAATGCCAAAGAAGACACCAACGCACTTAAACATGCGCAGGAAGAAATGGCAACCATAACCGGACAAAAACCGGTGATTACCAAGGCGAAAAATTCGATTTCGAATTTCAAAATTCGTGAAGGTGATCCGGTGGGAGTCAAAGTGACCCTCCGTGGTCAACGGATGTGGGAATTCTTAGATCGCTTATTGTCAATAGCATTACCCCGTGTACGCGATTTCAACGGTGTTTCGAACCGTGCTTTCGACGGTCGCGGTAACTATGCTCTGGGCGTTAAAGAACAAATTATCTTCCCGGAAATTGACTACGACAAGATTGATAAAGTTCGAGGAATGGACATTAACATAACCACTTCAGCGGAAACAGATGAAGAAGCCTTCGAGTTGCTCCAGGCTTTGGGTATGCCATTCAGGAAAAGACAAGGATAAAAATCAGATATGGCTAAAAAATCACTGATCGCGAAAGCCAAAAGGACACCAAAATTTGAGGTCCGCCAGCATAACCGTTGTGGTGTGTGCGGACGTCCGAAGGGCTATATCCGTAAGTTTGGGTTATGCAGACTATGTTTCCGCGAGATGGCGCTGCGTGGTGAAATTCCCGGTATAACGAAAGCAAGTTGGTAAGGAGTGCATGATTTATGTCGATGACTGACCCTATTGCGGATTTTTTAACCCGCATTCGAAATGCCTCCATGGCAAGCCACCGTTGGGTGGATGTGCCTGCCTCCAACTTGAAAGTTCGTATGGCAGTGTTGTTGAAATTGGAAGGCTATATAAAGGACTTCGTTTTGGTCGAAGATCCCATTCAGAATATTTTGCGGATGTATTTACGATACACGCCGGATGGTAAACCCGTTTTTGCTAGCCTGCAACGCGTTAGCAAACCAGGTCGCCGTCATTATGTTAATGCCGGACAATTGCCGAGAGTGCGCAATGGTTTGGGAATAGCTATTTTAACGACCAGTCGCGGCGTTATCACCGACAAACAGGCTCGCAGAGAGCGTGTTGGCGGCGAAGTGCTGTGTTACATCTGGTAGTGATAAAAGAGGTCTAACGTGTCACGAGTTGGAAAACAGCCGATTCAAGTTCCTCAGGGTGTGGAAGTGACGATTGGAGCAGACTTGGTTTCGGTAAAAGGCCCGAAAGGGCATGACCAGGTCAGTTACAATCCACTCATCAAAGTGGAACGCAAAGAAAATGAAATTTTAGTAACTCGTCCGAACGACGAGCCCAAGTCCAGAGCATTGCACGGCTTGACCCGCATGCTGGTGAGTAATCTCATCGAGGGTGTGACTAAAGGGTATCGTAAAGAGATGGAACTTATTGGGACTGGATATACGGTGTTTAGTAAGCAGAATGGTCTGCTCATTAATGTCGGTTATTCACATCCCATTTTTGTTGGTCCCATGGAAGGCATTTCATACGAAGTGACCAACAATACAAATTTCGCCGTAGCGGGGGTAAGCAAATATTTGGTGGGTGAGATTTCCGCCAAAATTCGTTCTATCCGTCCACCTGAACCTTACAAAGGTAAAGGAATCCGTTACAAGGGCGAGCATGTCCGTCGTAAAGCTGGCAAGACTGTTGGGAAATAAAGGAATATCGCTGTGAGTGGAAAAAAGAATCTTCGCGAGCAAAAGCGTCTGCGTCGGAAAAAAGCGATTCGCCAGATTGTTTCGGGTACGGCAGATCGTCCCCGGTTGGTCGTGTATCGCAGTAACAAGCATATATTCGCACAACTTGTGGATGATGTAACCGGAAAAGTATTGACCGGAATTTCATCTGTTACACCTGTTATCGCCAAATCCATTGATAAGGAGATGACGAAGACAGATGTCTGCAAGTTAGTCGGGAAAGCACTGGGCGAAAAAGCTGGTGCGGATGGTATTAAACAAGTGGTGTTCGACCGAAATGGCTTTGGGTATCATGGCCGCGTGAAGGCTTTTGCTGATGCGGCTCGTGAAGCAGGACTGGAGTTCTAATGGCCCGTATTAATCCAAGTGAGATAGAATTTAAAGAAGAAAAGGTCGTTAAGATCAACCGTGTCGCCAAAGTAGTAAAAGGCGGACGTCGGTTCAGGTTTAATGCGATCGTTGTGGTTGGTGATGGACATGGACATGTTGGCGTTGGTTTGGGAAAAGCCAACGAAGTCATGGAAGCCATTTCCAAAGCCAAAGAAAATGCCAAAAAGAGCGTTTTTAAGATTCCAATTATTAATGGCACAATTCCTCATGCAATCATTGGTCAATTCGGTGCCGGGCGCGTGTTACTGAAACCCGCATCACCGGGTACCGGAATCATCGCTGGCGGCCCTGTGCGTGCAGTTATGGAGCAAGTCGGAATTGCTGATGTTCTCACCAAGATTCTCGGCACCTCAAATCCTCATAATGTTGTGAAAGCGACAGTTGCGGGCTTGAGAGGTTTGGAAGATGCCATTGAAGTGGCTCGTAAACGCGGTTTAACCATTCAAGAATTGTTCAATTAAATCATGACTGCAAAAACAACAATTGACAAAGTAAAAGTGACCCAGATTCGTAGCGTCATTGGTCAGGTTGAAAAACACAAACGGACTATTGAAGCACTGGGTTTGAAACGCATTCGGCACACTGTTGTGCACGATTTGACACCGGCCATTCAAGGAATGCTGACGCAAGTGAAGCATTTGGTAACAGTGGAGAAGGTTTAATGCTGAGTCTCGATAAATTAACGCCCGCTCCAGGGTCCGTACGCAAGCGTAAGCGCGTCGGCCGTGGAAATGGATCCGGCCACGGGAAAACTTCTGGTCGCGGACACAAAGGTTACGGATCACGTACTGGTTACAAAACCGCCGGATTATTCGAAGGTGGACAGATGCCGTTGCATCGCCGCTTACCGAAGCGTGGTTTTACCAATCACTTCAAGAAGGTTTATGAAGTTGTGAACCTTCGTGATATGGAACGTTTGAATGCTGGTGATGTGACACCTGAGATTCTGAAATTGTCAGGATTGATTCAGCATGCTGACGGACTGATCAAAATTTTGGGTGATGGTGAACTTACCAAATCATTTAATTTCAGCGTCCATAAAGTGAGTAAATCAGCTTTGGAAAAAATTGAAGCTGCCGGCGGGAAGGTTACTCTGCTATGCTAGAGAAATTCCGGAATATTTTCAAAATTCCTGAATTGCGTAGACGCATACTGTTTACGCTGGGGTTAATTGCGGTTTATCGCCTGGGTGGGCACGTGCCTTTACCGGGTGTTGATGCCGAAGTACTGGGTGCTGCGATTGCCAATTTGCAGAAAGGCTTCCAGGGTTTCCTTGGATTATATGACCTCTTTGCTGGCGGCAACCTGAGCAAGGCGACCGTTTTTGCCCTGGGAATCATGCCCTATATCTCCGCATCAATTATTATTCAGCTACTCGGTGCGGTAATTCCCTACTTCCAAAAACTCCAGAAGGAGGGTGAAGAAGGCCGGAAAAAGATTACGCAACTCACACGCTACGGCACCGTGCTGATTTCTTTGGCGCAAGGGTGGAGTATCGCCGTCTTTTTGACTAACATGGAGGCCAGTGTTAATGGCGCTACCATGAGGGTTGTACCCGGCGGTGGTTTTGGATTTATGGTCCTCACGGTGCTGACTCTGGTTACCGGTACGATATTTCTCATGTGGCTTGGTGAGCAGATCACTGAGCGCGGTATTGGGAATGGCATTTCTCTGATTATCATGATTGGTATTGTGGTGCGTTTACCCCAAGTCATTCTGAAAGAGATCCATTATGTCCAGAACGATGTCCATACCATTTTCACCGAATTTCTGTTGATCGGCATTCTGCTGTTTGTCGTTGCCGGCGTTATCCTGTTAACCCAGGGGATGCGCAAGATTCCGGTCCAATATGCAAAACGTGTTGTTGGTCGGAAAGTTTATGGTGGTCAGTCCACTCATATTCCGTTACGCATTAATACAGCCGGTGTAATGCCCATCATCTTTGCCCAGAGTATTCTCATGATTCCGGGGATGTTCGGGACATTTTTATCCGATAACGCCTTTATGAATAATGTGATGCGCTGGTTTGATTTTAATCATCCGTTTTACTGGGTGACCTTCAGTATGCTGATCATTTTCTTTACCTATTTTTATACTGCTATTGCCTTCAATCCGGTTGAAGTGGCTGACAATATGAAAAAACACGGTGGTTTTATTCCGGGTGTACGACCGGGCAAAAAGACCGCTGAATATATTGATAATATTTTGACAAGGGTGACGCTACCCGGAGCCTTTGCGCTCGCGTTTGTGGCGATCTTTCCCTATATGATTACATCAACCCTTGAAGTTGACTACGAGGTTGCTTCATTTTTCGGCGGGACAAGCCTGTTGATTGTGGTTGGTGTTGCGCTGGACACGCTTCAACAAATTGAGTCTCACCTATTGATGCGTCACTATGACGGCTTTATGAAAAGCGGCCGTCTGCGTGGTCGCCGTCGGATGTAAGGAAGTTTGCACCAGCAATACATACATAATATGATCCGGTTAAAGACAGAAGATGAAATCCGAAAAATCCGTAAAGCGGCAAAAATCGTTTACGAAACACTGGAAATGGTTGGTGAACATGTCCAGCCAGGTGTTTCGTTGAACGAGTTGGACCAAATGGCGGAGAAATTCATTGTGAGCAAAGGTGCAATTCCTGGCTTCAAAGGATTGTATGGATTTCCAGCCACACTTTGTCTTTCTCCGAATGATATGGTTGTCCATGGCATCCCGAATGGACAAATACTGCACGAGGGTGATATCATCAGTGTTGATTGCGGAGCTATTGTAGATGGCTATTATGGCGACGCTGCCCGTACTTTTGCAGTGGGCGAAATCGATTCAGAAATTAGAAAACTGATGGATGTTACCCGAACTGCACTTGAGAAGGGCATCGCAAAGTGTCAATCCGGTAACCACCTTTACGACATTGGTCATTCGATTCAGTCCTATTGTGAATCATTTGGATTTGGTGTTGTCAGAGAGTTGGTTGGCCATGGCATTGGTACAAAATTGCATGAAGATCCACAGGTACCGAATTATGGCGTTGCAGGTACCGGTCCGGTCATGAAACCAGGTTTATGTCTGGCGATTGAGCCCATGATAAACGCCGGTGGGAAAGAGGTCTATACCGCGAAAGACGGTTGGGCTGTTCACACCATGGATGGAAAAACATCCGCGCATTTTGAACACACTGTGGCAATTACCGAGAATGGTCCCGTGGTACTCAGCCAGGGCGGTGAAACCATATTCGATTCGTGAAAAAGGTTACCCCAAATGGCTAAAGAGAAGATGATAAAGGTGGACGGGACGATTGAAGAAAATTTGCCCAATGCATCTTTTAAAGTGAAGCTGGATAATGGACATCAGGTTTTGGCCCACATTTCCGGCAAGATGCGCATGCATTATATTAAGATTTTGCCAGGTGACAAAGTTATGGTAGAACTTTCACCGTATGATCTATCCCGTGGACGAATCGTCTACCGTTACAAATGAGAAGGTGTAGGTAGCATTTATGAAAGTCAGAGCTTCGGTTAAGCCGATATGCGACAAATGCAAGGTGATTAAGCGACACGGCAAAGTGCTCGTGATCTGCTCGAATCCAAAACATAAACAGAGACAAGGTTAGGGAGGCGTCATTTGGCTCGTATAGCTGGTATCGATTTACCCCGCAATAAGAAGCTGCAGTACGCCCTGCGGTATATCTATGGCATCGGATTTCACACGGCTGGCGAAGTTTGCCAAAAAGCCGGTGTGAATCCTGAAATCCGCGTTGAAGACCTGACTGACGAACAAGCCCGCGATATTCGTGAAGTCATTACCCGAGACTATAAAGTCGAAGGCGCTTTGCGGACCGAAATAACCATGAATATTAAACGACTCATGGATATTGGTTGCTACCGTGGATTACGGCATCGGCGAGGACTACCTGTCCGTGGACAGCGTACCCGTACCAATGCTCGTACGCGCAAGGGTCGGAAACGTACCGTCGGTTTAGGTAAAAAAGCAGCGAAGTAAACATCGTTCAGAACTCGAAGGAGTGATTTAATTGGCCAAAGTGCAAGTTAAGAAAAAGAAAAAACGCGCCAAGGTAGACCCTGAAGGGGTCGCCCATATCAAGGCTAGCTTTAACAACACGATCATCAGTTTGACTGATAACCAGGGGAATGTTATCTCTTGGTGTAGTGCTGGTATTGCCGGTTTTAAAGGCTCGCGTAAAAATACACCATTCGCAGCATCTTCTGCCGCCGAGAAGGCTGCCAAAGAAGCCATGGATCTGGGACTCCAACGCGTTGAAGTACGCGTCAAGGGACCAGGCGCAGGCCGTGAAGCTGCTATCAGATCGATCTCAGCGGTGGGTCTGGATGTAACGGCAATCAAAGATATAACACCAATTCCGCATAATGGTTGTCGTCCGCCTAAAAAGCGCCGGGTATAACAAGGAGTAGTTGAGTCATGGCAAGATATACAGGACCACGCGGGAAAATTTGTCGTCGATTGAATTTTCAGGCGTTTGAATCGCCAAAATTCGCCTCGCCAAAAAGAGCGTATCCCCCGGGTCAGCATGGACCCACAAGCCGCCGGAGAACCTCCGATTATGGTCTCCAGTTGCATGAAAAACAGAAAATGAAATATCTCTATGGTCTGTTGGAAAAACAGTTCCGTACCTATTTCGCAAAAGCAGCCGCCAAGGAAGGCATCACGGGTCATACGCTGGTCCAATTGCTGGAATCACGCCTGGATAATACTGTATTCCGGATGGGCTTTGCCCGGACCCGGAGACAGGCACGTCAGTTGGTGTCACATGCTCACTTTTTGGTCAATAACCGTAAAGTGAACATTCCCAGCTATCAGGTGAAACCAGGTGATGTTATCCAGGTTCGGGAAAAAAGTAAAAAAATGGAAATGATTCACGACGCCATGCGCCGGGTGCAGGGCGAAGGCGCCTATGCTTGGTTGCGGTTGGATAAAGCCAACATGACCGGTGTCTTTGTGGACTATCCATCCCGAGACATGGTGACCGAAGATTACAATGAACAGCTCGTTGTCGAGTTGTACTCGAAATAGTCACTAGACGCAGAGAAGGGTCAAGATGTCTAATTTTAACATACCGAATTCTTATACCAAACTGGAGCAAGGAAACGGTCCGAACACGGGAACCTTTATTGTTGAGCCTCTGGAGCGTGGCTATGGAATCACTTTGGGCAACAGCCTGCGGCGAATTCTATTATCCTCAGTTCCCGGCGTGGCCATCACCTCCCTGCGGATCGACGGCGTCCTTCACGAATTTTCCACCATTCCTGGTGTTCGTGAAGATGTCACAGAAATTGTTTTAAACCTTAAATCGGTGCGCTTCAAGCTCGTCGATCCTAAGCCGGACAAAATTCTTGTCGACCTTAAAGGACCAGGAGATTTCAAAGCTTACGATATTGGGAAAGACAATCCGCAATTCGAAATTCTAAATCCAGATACGCATATCTGCTCGTTGAATGATGATGCCGATGCGAAAATGGAACTCCGGATTGGTAAGGGGCGTGGATATGTTCCGGCCCATCAGAACAAACCGCCCGATTACCCAATCGGTACCATTTTTATCGATTCCATTTTCTCACCCGTTGTAAGTGCTTCTTTTGAAGTGATCCAGCTTCAGGGTGGGGAAGATACGGATCTGGAAAAACTGCAACTCGAGATCGAGACTGATGGCAGCATCACTCCCGAGGAAGCCCTGTCCTACGCCGCCAATTTGGTCGTGCAACACATGCAGGCGTTCATCATCGAAGAAACGGCGCAACAAATTCATGAACCAGATTCTGAAGTTGATGAAGAGGTATTGCGCATCAGGAACGAGTTGAAACGCAGTATTGACGAACTGGAACTGTCAGTCCGTTCTTACAATTGTCTCCAGGCTGCCAATATCAAATCCATATCTGACCTCGTCAGTAAGGATGTTCACGAAATGTTGCGTTTCAAGAATTTTGGACGCAAGTCACTGTCTGAGTTAACGGAAAAGTTATCTGAGCTGGGACTGCATTTCGGAATGGATATCGATCAGTATCTTCGGGAAGATGTATAATCGCGATTCCGGTGCGCTGGGATTGCTAAATTTGTTAGCCAGATGAATTAGGTATAAAGCATGAGACATTTAAAACGCGGAAGAAAGCTGAATCGGACAGCCAGTCATCGTAAAGCGATGTTGGCTAACATGGCTTCGAATCTGATTCTCCACAAACAGATTAAGACAACCCATCCAAAAGCCTTGGAAACACGCAGTTACGTTGAGAAGCTCATTTCCAAAGCCAAAAAAGGAGATTTACACTCACGCCGTATGGTCATGCGTAAACTCCATCAAAAAGATGTTGTGAAAATTCTGTTTGACGAAATTGCACCCATGTATCAAGACCGTAATGGCGGATACACACGTATCTGGAAGTTGGGTCAACGCCGCAATGATGGCGCTCCCATTTCGATCTTGGCACTGGTTGATTTCGAAGGTCACATCAAAGCCGAAGAACCAAAAGAAGACATTAATAAATCAAAGAAAAGTCCGGCTAAGGCTGCACCAAAGGCTGATAAAGCCCCCAAGGAAGCTAAAGCTGATAAATCGGCAATACCAGCAACTGCGGGGACTCAACCCGCCGCGGAGCCGAAAGCAGACGAAGCTCAAGAATAAGCGCCATCCTGGTGGTCGCTTAATCATGATGCAAGCTATTCGCTTAAAGACAGGGTTTATCCCTGTCTTTTTTATTTTATTGCTGATCACAACCTCTCTTCAGGCAAAGCTACAGGTGAAGGGACTCTGGGTTGTGAGAGGCACCTTAACCACCCCCGCCCGAGTCGATCAGATGATTCGATTCGCGATCAGTGGTGGCTATACGGACATTTTTGTACAAGTTCGGGGACGCGGTGACGCATTTTATGAAAGTAAAATGGTACCGAAATCTTCCCTGGTTCGCCCCCGCACGTTTGATCCACTGGCTGATATTATACACCAGGCTCATGGTGCTGGCATTCGTGTCCACGCCTGGTTTAATACATACCTGGCATGGTCAGCTTCAAGTCTGCCATCTGACACCAAACATGTGGTGAATATGCATCCGGAATGGTTTGAAGTGAATGCAGCAGGCACTCACGACCTGGCTCGCCTCAAAGAGGTCAGTCGAAATGGATTTGAAGGTGCTTATCTCGCCCCAACAAATCCCGATGTCAATCCATACCTCCTCTCTCTGATTGATGAGTTGATCGCAAATTATCAAATTGACGGATTGCATTTTGACTATTTGAGATTTCAGGATACGGATTATGGCTATAATCGAGATGGGCGTAAACATTTCATGCTGGATCACCAGGTTGATCCGCTGACATTGGTGAATGGGGGAGGCTCCTATTGGTATAGTCTGAATGCTGCTGAGAAAACGCAGTACTGGACACTTTGGAATGACTTTAAACGGCAATCCATCACAAACTTTGTGTCCGATGCTGCCCAACTCGCTCGGGACTTCAATCCAAAAATCAAGATTTCAGCAGCGGTCAAACCCAACTTCCAGCAAGCCTACCATAGGTATTTTCAGGATTGGAAGGGTTGGCTTGAGCACGATTATCTCGATTTCGTGGTGCCAATGAACTACGCGGTGGCCATGCCCGATTTTGAAAATAATATTACACTCATGCGCAACGCAGGCGTAAACTTCGCCCAGGTTTACATGGGTATCGCGACCTACAATCAGCAACCTTATGCGGTAATTGGCAAAATCTATAAGACGATTTCGATGGCGTTTCCGGGAATTGTCTTGTTCTCCTACGACACGTACGAGGACGAGCCCAACTACTTTGACACGATACAGCCCGTCATCCGAAAAAACTGAATCATCGGAGGAACCATCCATGCGGATTGAAAATAATATCCCGATGGGAACCGAACTGCATTGTAAGGGGTGGCACCAAGAAGCCGCTTATCGAATGCTATACCACAACGTCAATCCAGCCGTGGCCGAACGCCCGGAAGAGCTGATTGTGTATGGTGGTTATGGGAAAGCCGCGCGTAACTGGGAAGCTTTTGACGCAATCGCCAAAAGTCTGTTAACGCTGGAAAATCACGAAACCTTACTTGTCCAATCCGGTAAGCCGGTCGGCATTTTTAAAACGCACCCGGGAGCACCCCGAGTTCTGATCAGCAATTCCATGCTCGTGCCCAAATGGGCGACATGGGAGCATTTCAACGAATTGGATAAAAAAGGTCTGATGATGTACGGCCAAATGACTGCCGGAAGTTGGATATATATCGGGACTCAGGGCATTTTACAGGGCACTTACGAGACCCTGGCATCGGTTGCAAAATTGCATTTTGGTGGCGATCTCGCCGGAACCCTGACATTAACAGCCGGATTGGGTGGAATGGGCGGCGCACAACCTCTGGCTGTGACCATGAATAATGGGGTGGCGCTGGTTGTAGAGATTGACCCGACTCGTATTCAGCGACGCATCGAAACGCGCTATCTTGATAAACATACAGATAATTTGGATGAAGCAATCAAATGGGCTTTAGCTGCGAAATCCGCGGGGACGCCATTAAGTGTCGGGCTTTTGGGCAATGCAGCGGATGTCCTGCCCACACTATTGAAACGGGGAATCATACCGGACATCGTCACCGACCAAACGTCAGCCCACGATGAGTTGCGAGGGTATGTTCCGCACGGAATTTCGTTTGAAAAAGCCCAAATTCTGCGCCAAAATGATCCTCAAAAATATATCGAAATGAGTTATGCCAGTATGGCTCAGCACGTTCGCGCCATGTTGGATTTTCAGAAAAACGGCTCAATTGTCTTTGATTACGGTAATAACATCCGGGCTCAGGCTCAAAAAGCCGGTGTCTCCAACGCATTTGATTTTGCTGGTTTTGTTCCAGCCTACATCCGACCGCTTTTTTGTGAGGGGAAGGGTCCTTTCCGGTGGGTAGCGCTTTCCGGGAATCCGGAGGACATCTATAAAACGGACGCCCTGGTTAAAAAGTTATTTCCGGAGGATAAGGCACTCATTCGCTGGATTGACATGGCTCAGGCACGGGTGGCTTTTCAAGGGCTTCCCAGCCGCATTTGCTGGCTTGGGTATGGTGACCGTGCCAAATTCGGTCTGGCAATAAACGAGGCTGTTCGATCGGGTGAAATTTCAGCACCCATTGCCATCGGTCGTGATCACCTGGATTCCGGTTCCGTCGCTTCCCCAAACCGTGAAACGGAAGGGATGAAAGATGGGTCGGATGCCGTTGCTGATTGGCCGATTCTAAATGCCCTTACGAATGCTGTTGCCGGCGCGAGTTGGATTTCAGTTCACCACGGAGGTGGCGTTGGCATGGGTTATTCCATTCATGCCGGAATGGTCATCGTCGCCGATGGAACCCGGGAAATGGACGAACGGCTGGAACGCGTTCTGACAATCGATCCCGGAACGGGTGTCATGCGCCACGCCGATGCCGGTTATGACATTGCAATCAAGGTCGCTCATGAGAAAAATATTAAACTGCCCATGATTACCGGTTAACGATCGCACCGTGTTGAAAGGAATTACAAACCTCGGCCAATGGCTCACCTGGAATGAAAAAAAACAGGCGATGGAAATTGGCGAAGGTGGAACGCTTATTTTCGAAGCTGACCAAATTGCAGAGTACTCGAACTCCGTCTATTCTGGCAATGAATGGATAGATGCCCAAGGAAGATTTGTTTCACCCGGATTCGTTGATTCCCATACCCATCCGGCATTTGCAGCAACGCGTGAAATGGAATTTGAGCAGCGCGGTCAGGGTAAAACCTACCAGGAAATTGCGGCCGCTGGTGGTGGCATACGTAGTTCGGTGACAGCTTTACGACAAATTGATGAAGACAAGCTCACGGAATTAATCAGGCTTCGTTTTGACCAGATCCTGGCCAGTGGAACCACGACGCTTGAAGCAAAAAGCGGTTACGGATTGACTCTCGAGTCTGAACTCAAATCGCTACGGGCTATCACGAAAGCGGCGCAGGGTCATTCGATTGATGTCCACCGCACATTTCTGGGGGCTCATGAAGTTCCGGATGAGTTTCGTGATGGGCGCGAGCACTATATTCAAATTTTGGTTGATGAAATGATCCCGGCTGTAGCGAATGCAAAACTGGCAGAATATTGTGATGTTTTTTGTGAAGAGGGGGTCTACACCATTGCGGAAACGCGCAAAATCGCCCGGGCTGCTCAGTCGTATGGATTGAAGATTAAACTTCACGCCGATGAATTTGTGAGCACCGGGGGTGCGCAATTGGCGGTGGAAATTGAAGCATTATCCGCTGATCATCTCATGGCCGTCAGCGATGCAGGCATTCGTGCTTTAGCTGAATCGGAGGTGGTTGCAACGCTTCTGCCCGGTACCACATTTTTTTTAGGACAATCACAATGGGCGCCGGCGCGAAAGCTTATGGAAGCCGGTGTAACGGTGGCTCTGGCTTCTGACTTTAACCCCGGAAGTAACATGGCATTTTCGATGCCGTTCATCATGACACTGGGCGTCATCTATTTGCATCTTACACCGCTGGAAGTTTGGCAGGCTGTCAGCATTAATGGCGCTAAAGCTCTGGGGTTGCAGTCATCCGTTGGTGCCTTGCGACCAGGTTTCCGGGCCGATTGTGTGATCTGGAATTGTAACAATTACCGGCAAGTGCCATATTTTTATGGCGTCAATCAAGTGCATGCCGTCATCAAGTCGGGCGCACGCGTATCGAATCAAGAGGAATAACTGAAGGAGCAATCATAATGAAGAAGTTAAATGTCTGGACGCTTCTGATTTTAATAAGTACCCTTTGGGCCAGTATCACAGTTGGACAGGACACCTCCCGGGTGTATTTATCCACCAATGATGTGGTTCAATCTGGTGAAAATTTCATTCTGGATGTCAACCTTGAAAACCCGGTGGCGATCCGTGGAGTCGAATTTTATCTAACGCCGGTCCCAAATACGGTGACTTTTCAGGAACCAGAGACGACTGAACGAACGGATGGGTTCATGTTGGCCGACACGGTTTACAACGGTACAACCCTACGGATATTGTTGTCTGATTTTGGCGGGGCAGACATACTCCCGGGGGATGGTCCGATTTTGCGACTTGAGTATCAAGTCGGGACAAGCGCTCAAGGCGAAATTTCCATGAATTTTTCTAATGTCCTGGTGGTTGGTCCTGAGGCAGTTGCTTACCCCTCGGTGTCTGAGAACCTCATTTTGGATGTTTACACGAGCATTGAATCGGGTCCTTCTTTAATGCCTGATCAATTCAATTTGCTCACCAACTACCCCAACCCCTTCAATCCGGGAACACGGATTCAGTTGACACTGGAAGAACCTCAGTCGGGAAAAGTTTCGATCCACAATCTCTTGGGTCAGGAAATATTTAATGTGGCTTCGAGAAACTACGCAGCCGGTCAAATTGAAATGTACTGGGATGGGAAAAATATTCAGGGTCTGGATGTTCCATCGGGCATTTACATTTGTCAGTTCCTGGGGCAACAGGTTCAACTCAAACAGGCGTTGATATTATCGAGGTAGCGTGAAATCCTTAGCGCTTGATTTCTAATCACATGGCGCACTATATTCCGCCCAATTAAACCGCAACCTGCTGGAGGACCAGTTTTGAAAAAGCTCCTATATATTCCACTAACCCTGATGTTCATATTCTCCATCGGGTACGCCCAATCCAATTCTGATCTGTACCGCGAAGCAAATAAATTATTCCAGAGCTACCGCTACAAAGTTCCATTTGAAAATTTCCAGGTCCGCACTTTTCAGGAGGATGGGAAAGAGGTGCTAGAGCTTCTAATCATCATAAATGCTCGACGCAACAATTTTGATGAAGCGATGCTGGTTGGGTTCGGTGCGGCAGGTGCGGCCATTGCCAAAACGGGGACAAAAATTGACCTGGTCAATGTGGTCATCAAAGTCCAATACAAGGAAGAAATTTCGATTTCAGCCATAGCGGATGCTCCCGATACCATAAAGTTATATGAGAACAAAATCTCCCCCAGCAGCTTTATGAGTAAAATTATTTTTCATTGATTGCTGGTTTAAACGCACACTTAGAAGACCCATTCATTCTGGGTCTTTTTTTTGAAAAAAACCAGATTGAAACGACAGCAAACCCAACGACGGAAACGATATGAATGTTAGACGACTCCCGATCATTATTCTTATGGGCACCCTCCTCGCAGGGTGTGCATCATTTTTCGGACCATCAGTAAAACCGGGCGTTGAGCTAGCCAATGCAGGTGACCATGACGGTGCGCTGGCCTATTATCAAAGCAT
>MNWS01000096.1:6562-8449 GCA_001872685.1 Fidelibacterota bacterium CG1_02_48_14 | reverse complement strand
AAAGCCTATGAGGAAGCCTTTCATTTGGAAAAATTTGGTCTGGCTGATCAGCTTTTTGCAGAGGCCATAGGTACGGGTAATGAAGTAGATTCAATGCAAACGCTGGCCTTGAGGTTATGGTATCAGCGCGCCTTGACGGCTATGTCGAATGAGCATTGGATAACGACGCAAACAGCCACTGATAAAATCAGTTCTATGGCGAATGAATCCCGGCAGGCAAAATTCTGCCAGCACATGCTCGCAGGAAAAACGCTATATGACAAAGGATCGACCAAACAACTCTGGGACGCGATTGGTGAATTTGGCAGTGCGGCGAACCTGAATACGAAATCGGGATTGCCCTATCTTTGGATGGGGCGCACGCGTTATAAAAATGATCGCACGAATTATGATGCTGCATTGAAGGAATACGACCGAGCGCTTTCACTTGAGCCGAATGCTCCCTTCGCAAAGGCTGCGAAAGTGGAAGCAGACAACATCAAAGCAGTGAAATTGAAGATGAAGAAATTCTGGGGAAATTGATCAGGGCTTTAAATTGACCCAAATTGGCGTGGATAAATAAATCCCCGGCCACCGTTTGTTACCGGGTGTTTTTATTTCGAGCCGGAAATAGCCAGCACTGGTGACCTCTGTTCTAACAGAATCCTGTAATTCAAATTTATTCGATCCGCTTTCCCAAATGACTTCCTCGCGCTGGCTTTCGAATACACCCTGGTAAAGCTCAATCTTGATTAGGGGACCAAATTCAGTCGTGGATTTTCCTGAAATATTTAGAGTGATGTTATCACCAGAATTGCAAATTGCTTCGTCACCGATTTCGACCACTTCACCAGTAGGGAGCGTCAGGGTTATGTCGCCAATAGGAGCGGTTGTTGCTGCGGTTCGGCGTTTAGCCATTGCATCCATCATATCCATCATTTGGGTCGAATTGGATGCTATGATCGTTCTGGCTTGCCCCAATATCTGATCATCCATTTGAAATAAATTGATCATCGGCATCTTAACCTGACGAAAGACATTGAAATTGCCATGGGCGTCACTGCCGCCGTAAATCGCCAATTTTTTCCCCTTTAACAGGGCGGCAATCCAGACTGCACGACTCCGACTGAAATCCGCACTTTCCGGTGTTCCACTTAACACCTGAGCGCCATTCAAGCCATCGCCGAGGAGGTCGTCCAGTGACCATTCGTCACGGTCAATGAGCAATTTATGCAGAAATGGTACCCGGTATTGAGGGTGCGCTGCCACAGAAATGGTGCTGGTTGAACGCTCAGACAGGACACTGGCAAGGTCGTGTTCTGATTCTGTGTTAAGCCAGCGTTCGGCCCCATCGCCGGATCCAGGGAAAAATTTTGGGTCATTATAATGCAATAAATGGACATTGTGACCACCATGGTTGCGAATCGTAATCTCCTCACTCGGAATAAGCTGGCAGCCCTCGGGTTGGTTCTGGTTAAGCTTTCGCATCTGGACACGACTCTCATGCCATTTTTCCAGTGCCGGGTCGTTCTTCAAATAATTTGTCGGGTAATCGTCCAAGTCATAACTGTGGTCGGTGGTAGCCACGAAATCAAGTCCCATCACTGTTGCGCCGTGCCGGGTCATTTCAACGGGCGCACCAAACTCAACCTGGTCGGATGTCAGATGCGTGTGGAGGTGGACATCACCGCAAATCCAGCCAGGCTGAGTCGGCAGCGACTCATTCGCCAGGAAGGTCTGTAGTGGCTTTTTAGTCAAACCGAAATAATTATCCACAGTTACCCTTTTCGCCTTCCCTCGTAAAATAAAATTCAGCGTGGGTAAAATGCTGATCCGGGCTGGTCGCTGAATTTTATCAGGGAGGACGAGGGGGAGATGGAACCACAATTGATTGACCATTTGTGTGAG
>MNWS01000096.1:0-6543 GCA_001872685.1 Fidelibacterota bacterium CG1_02_48_14 | reverse complement strand
GATTCACCTGAATCAGATTCCCAATTTATCGTCACCGATTTCAACTCAACGGGCCACCTGTTTGCGCTTTTGATGAGTAAAAAAACGGTGGGTACTTGATCAGGGGCAACGCGCCAGGGTGTATCGAAAATAATTTCCGGCGCTCGTCTGAAATAGAGACTAAAAGGAAAATATCGGAATCGGTAATGGGTTTCAGCGTAGAGAGGAATCAGTGGGAGAGTTGGTAACAAATATTCGTGCAAGCGATGGGCATCCTTTCAGTAGCTTCCTAACCTAGAGGGTTCGGTTTGCGGATTCAAGCGTTTTTACTCCAATCGGCTTGAGCGTGTGGATCACTTGGTGAAATCCTCTGACCGCTTCCATGAAATCTGAGAAGGTAATTAACCCTAAGTTAATACTGATTTTGCTCGATTATTTTTGGGCGGATTAGTCAGGCAATTCTGCCATATAAACCCTTGTAAATGCTGGATTCACCGGTTTAATTGGCACCGCACTGAGGGATAAACAAATTGACATGCAAAGGGCGCGAAATTAAATTCGCCCATCCAAAAAGAGGACAAGAGGATTTATGGGATCGACCGCTGATATTCGCAATAATGTGGTACTGGAATTGAATGGTGGACTTTGGAAAGTTGTTGAATTTTTACACGTAAAACCGGGCAAGGGAAACGCCTTTGTCAGAACCCGGTTAAAAAATATTCCTGGTGGTCAGGTGATTGACCGTACATTCCGCTCAGGTGAAAAAATTAATGATGTCCAGCTTGATGCACGGGAAATGCAGTATCTTTACAGGGAGGGTCAGCATTATCACATCATGGATACGACCTCCTATGAGCAGATCGTGATGGAAGAGACACTCATGGCTGATGTGAAAAGTTATATCAAAGAAAACGACACGATCAAAGTCCTGTTTAAAGAGGATACACCGGTGGAGGTCGAAATTCCTGCGCATGTGACATTAACGATCACAGAAACCGATCCGGGATTAAAGGGCGACACCGCAACTGGTGGAACCAAGCCGGCCACTCTGGAGACGGGTTTAGTCGTCAATGTCCCCCTATTTTTGAATGTGGGTGATAAAGTCAAAGTAGATACCCGCAGCGGTGATTATTTGGAACGGGTTCGCGAGTAAACTGAAAAGGAAGCTCCTTGGATACCAAACAGATTCAAAAACTGATTGATTTATTAACTGAGGCCAACGGAATATCTGAAATTGAATATTCCAGTTGGGGTCTGAAAATTCGTGTAAGCAAACAGTCCAACGGGACCATTGGCGTAGCCCATCCAACTTCGAATGTCGGGTATGCGATTGCTTCTCAGGCTTCACCAGCAAAACCTGAAGAAGCTGCGCCGATCTCAGCACATGACAAATTCCATGGCATTGAATTCAAATCACCGATGGTGGGGACTTTTTATCGTTCGCCGTCACCGGATGCTGATGCCTTTGTCAAAGTTGGCGACCATGTAACGGTGGGACAGACCTTGTGCATCATCGAAGCTATGAAGATCATGAATGAAATCGAAGCTGAAGTTTCCGGTGTGATTACCGACATTCTGGTGGAGAACTCTCAGCCGGTGGAGTATAATCAACCCCTGTTCATGATTGAGTCATAACTCAACCTCCTATGTTTAAAAAAATATTAATAGCAAATCGCGGTGAAATCGCGCTTCGAATAATTCGTGCGTGCCGGGAGATGGGTATTTCAACGGTAGCCGTGTACTCGGAAGCAGACGAACTCTCGCTGCATGTGAGGTTCGCTGACGAAGCCGTATGTATTGGCCCGGCGCCCTCAAGTCAAAGTTACCTCAATGTTCAACGCATCCTCGCCGCAGCAGAAATCACCAACGCTGATGCTATTCACCCCGGATATGGCTTTTTGTCGGAAAACGCTGAATTTTCGGATATTTGCGCCAAACACAATTTGGTTTTTATCGGTCCGGTGGGCGATGTTATCCGATCCATGGGAGACAAAGCGTCGGCCAAAGAGTCTATGAAAAAAGCCGGTGTCCCGGTGATTCCCGGCAACAAAGGTTTGCTCACTTCGATCCGGGAAGCAGAGGAGCTGGCAGAGGTTGTGGGGTACCCGATTATTCTGAAGGCAACTGCCGGGGGCGGCGGACGCGGTATGCGAATCGTTCGTGACGCCAAGGATATGGGCTCAGCTTACGGTATGGCACAGGCGGAATCAGGAACGGCATTTGGCAATAGCGCACTTTATCTGGAAAAATATGTGGAGAAACCACGCCACGTGGAAGTACAGATCATTGCTGATATGCATGGAAATGTTTATGCCCTCGGGGAGCGTGAGTGTTCGATTCAACGTCGGCATCAAAAATTATTGGAAGAATCACCCTCCCCGGTGGTAACTCCGGAATTACGCAAACGCATGGGCGATGCCGCCACTACTGGTGCCAAAAGTGTGAATTATGTCGGCGCTGGCACGATTGAATTTCTGGTTGATAAAGATCTGAATTTCTATTTCATGGAGATGAACACACGAATCCAGGTTGAGCATCCGGTAACCGAACTGGTATTCGGAATTGACCTGATAAAAGAACAGATCCGCTGTCATGCGGGTGAAGAATTACCCTCCTGGTATGCCAAAATCCAGCCGCGGGGACATGCCATTGAATGTCGCATTAACGCCGAAGACCCTGCAAAAAATTTCATGCCATCACCAACGGAGGTACAGAACTTGCACTTCCCCGGGGGAATGGGGGTGCGAATTGATTCACATATTTATTCCGGTTACCGTATCTCCCCGCATTATGATTCCATGATTGCAAAATTGATTACACACGGGAGTACGAGGGAGGAAGCCATTCAACGAATGCTCCGGGCGCTGGATGAATTTGTCATCGAAGGCGTGAAAACGACGATTCCCTTCCACCAACAACTATTGGCTGATGAACGGTTCAGAGCTGGTGATTTTGACACCGGATTCCTTGAGCGTTTCACATATAAGCCCGAAGATAACGATTGAGAATGAATTGGAGAGACTGCTATGAATGTCCCTGAAAATCTAAAGTACACAGAAGAACACGAATGGATTAAAGTTGACCAGAACATCGCGACGGTGGGAGTCACCGATTATGCCCAGGGTGAACTGGGCGATGTCGTTTTTGTTGAAATGCCGACACTGGGCAAGTCTTTTAAAAAAGGTGATGTCGTTGCAAGTATCGAGGCGGTCAAAACGGTAGCTGAAGTCTACTTACCCGTTTCGGGAAAAGTCGTTGAGCTGAATGATGCCCTTAACGATGCACCGGAGTCGATTAATGAGGACGCATTTGGCAACGGCTGGATGTTTAAAATCGAAATGTCCGATCCTTCGGAATTAGACAGCTTAATGACAGCGGAACGCTACAAAGATCTCATCGAGTAAAATTTAATGCATCAATACATACCAAATACCGTTGATGACCAGCGTAAGATGCTGGCTGAACTTGGACTGGGCACATTTGAGGAATTGCTGACACTGATTCCGGATGGCATCCGTTTCAAGGGTGACTTGCCCCTTGCGGCGGGTGTATCAGAATTGGAACACAAATCCACGGTGAGTGAGTTGAGCCGGTCTGGGGTCAGTACATCCAGCCATGTCTCTTTTTTAGGGGCAGGCAGCTACGATCATTATATCCCGCAAATTGTCGATTTTTTAACAGCCCGGTCAGAATTTTATACGGCCTACACACCCTATCAGGCGGAAGTCAGTCAGGGTACACTCCAGGCGATGTTTGAATACCAGTCTATGATCTGTGAACTCACGGGGATGGACATTTCAAATGCTTCCCTTTATGATGGCGCGTCTGCTTTGGCAGAAGCTTGCCTGTTAGCCGTTCGGCACACACAGCGGCATCGCATTTTAATTGCTGAAACGGTCAATCCAGTCTACCGCGAAGTCGCTGAAACATATGGACAAGCGCTGGATGTCAAGTACGAGACGCTTTCAAATGGTAACCGGCAAATCAACCTGGCGGAACTTTCAGCAAGGGACCTGAGTGATGTGGCTGCAGTGGTCGTTCAAACACCCAATTTCTTCGGTACGCTGGAGGATGTCAGCGCCATAAAAAAGGCGATGGGTGAGTCCGGAACGTTATTAATCACCATCAATAATCCCATCAGTTTAGCATTGCTAAAATCACCGGCAGAGCTGGGTGCTGACATTTCAGTTGGCGAGGGTCAGACGCTCGGCGCTCACCAGAGTTTTGGTGGACCATATTTGGGATTTATGGCGGTAAAGATAGCATTCGCTCGCAAAATTCCAGGCCGTATCATCGGTGAAACGGTTGATAACCAAGGACGTCGGGCATTTGTGATGGTTTTGCGGACGAGGGAACAGGATATTCGCCGGGAACGCGCATCATCCAATATTTGTTCGAATCAGGGACTCCTGGCGTTGACCGCTTGTATCTACATGGCTGCTTTGGGTAAACGCGGGTTGCGTGAGGTTGCGGAATTATCCACTCAAAAAGCACACTATCTGGCGGATGAAATTGGCCAGATTCCGGGATTCGGCGTCAAGGGAAATTCATTGTTTTTTAATGAATTTGTCGTGACCTGCCCCATTCCCGCCAAAACCCTGATCGAGCGCGCGGGAGCTGTCGGATTTTTAGCTGGTGTTGCTGTAGAAGATTTTTTCCCGGGTTCTCCCAATGAACTTCTGGTAGCCGTCACCGAGAAACGAACCCGGTCTGAATTAGACCGTTTCATTAATTTCTTAAAGACCATCTCCTAGTGGCGAGTTTGATTCCATAACATGGGTATTTACCAAAATCTACTGGATATTGCAGCCGCAAAGGGAGCGGGGTATCTGGTCCTCATTGATCCGGATAAATGGTCGGAAGAGGCAATCGTCAGTTTTGTTCACCGGATTAATCAATCCGGTGCTGACGGCATTTTGGTTGGCGGGAGTCTGAACACACAAGGCTTATGGGATCGCAAAATATTTAAAATCAAGGAAATGGCTAAACTGCCGGTGATCTTGTTTCCCGGAACCTTGAGCCAAATATCGGAACACGCCGATGCCCTGCTTTTCCTTTCATTGATCAGCGGCCGTAACCCGCAATTCCTCATTGCGGATCAGGTCCACGCTGCACCACTCGTGAAGCACATTGGCATTGAGCCAATTTCCACCGCCTATCTGTTAGTAGAATCCGGAAAGCCAACGACCGCTGAATTTATGAGCGGCACCCGTCCGATTCCCCGGACGAAACCCGACATCGCCATGGCACATGCTCTGGCTGCAGAATATCTCGGTTTCAAGTTGATTTATCTGGAAGCCGGTAGTGGAGCCGAATTCCCAGTTCCGGTTGAAATGGTCAAGGCCGTGACAAGTGCAACGCATATTCCGGTCGTTGTCGGCGGCGGTATCCGAACACCTGAAACCGCCCGCCTGTTGGTCGAAGCCGGAGCCCGGTTTATCATTACGGGTAATATTCTTGAATCCATAAGAGATCCTGAGTTACTCAGAGCTTTTGTCCAGGCTGTTCATATCCACGAAGCATAAAATCCGTGTCGGTCTCCACTCCTGATACCGCCAATCTCAAAGAATTCCACATTTATCTGCGCATTGAGCGCAATTTAGCTGAGAACACACGCTTGGCCTATCTGGCTGACATGGAAGATTTCTGGGCATTTGTTGCAAAAAAGGGTATTGAACATCCCAATCGGGTCACTCGTGAAATTCTGATCAAATACATTACCGATTTAGCGAAGCGAAAAATGGCTGATACGACCCTGGCGCGCCATTTTTCATCCCTGCGAATGTATTACCGATTTCTGATCATGGAGGGTTTGGCTGACCAGGATCCGACGATCTATCTCGAATCTCCCAAGCTTCCCGGAAAACTTCCCAAAATTTTAGAGGTGAGTGATATTGAATTATTGCTGAACGCAGTGGATACCTCCACGAAATTAGGTCTTCGAAATCGAGCGATGTTTGAATTGTTGTACGCGACGGGAATGCGCGTCAGTGAATTATGTACCCTGACCCGGGATCAACTTCTCCTGGATGAGGATCTGATTCGAGTGCGTGGTAAAGGTGATAAGGAACGATTGGTACCGGTTGGGGGAGAAGCCAAGTTCTGGCTAAATCGTTACCTCATTGAGGTGCTACCCAAGCTTAAAAAAGGTAGGCTGACACATGGATCAATTTTTTTAAACCACCATGGACAGCAATTACAACGGAAGGGTGTTTGGTTTGTTTTGAAAGCGCTTGCCAAACAAGCCGGGCTAAGAAAACCAGTCAGCCCCCATGTCTTTCGGCATTCATTCGCAACACATCTGTTGGAAGGGGGTGCTGACTTACGCGTTGTCCAGGAGATGCTGGGACATTCCGACATTGCCACCACTCAAATTTACACCCACCTGGACAGCTCGTACCTCCGGGAGGTCCACCGGTCGTTCCATCCTCGGGCATAACCAATAATCAACGATTTAATTTTTCCAGAATTCAATGCTTAGGCGACAATTATCTCAGGGCATGTTGACTCCTGTGGGATGAAGCTGCCAATCATTGCCGCCAGAATGCCAGCCTTGTCCAAGGA
>MNWS01000227.1:1758-7247 GCA_001872685.1 Fidelibacterota bacterium CG1_02_48_14 | reverse complement strand
GCGTAAGCTGTTGAGTTTGGCGGCACAATCTGTCGTTACCCATAAAGCCGATTTCAAGAAATACTATCTCCGTAAGCAGGCCGAAGGAAAACCCAAACGCCTCATTTTAAATAATGTGGAAAACAAGCTCTTGAAAATCATTTGGGCTATTATCAGGGATGAAAAACCATACATCCCTAATTATCAGTCGGTACACCCAAAATACTGGAAAACTGCTTGATCAGGTCATAGTAATCAGGAAGACATTCCGTGTGATTCAGGCGGTGAGATGTTCGATCAGAATTTTTAGTCCCAATATGATCAGAATCAGACCACCGAGAATTTCGAATTTCGATCCAAAAAGATCGCCGGATTTTCGTCCCAGATAGACACCCATGAAGGAGAGTAGAAAAGTGACGCTGCCGATCATGGCCACAGTCATGAAAATTGGTGTTTTAATCAGCGCCAGACTGATTCCCACGACCAGGGCATCAATGCTGGTGGCGATTGCCAGGCCCGTGAGAAATTTCAATTGGAAGGGATCAAATCGGGGTGTTTCAGAATGATTTAACAGGGCATGATAAATCATATGACCACCGATTAATGCCAACAAAATGAAGGCAATCCAATGATCAAAGGCCGTGATCAGTTTTTGAATGTGAGTTCCGGCATACCAGCCGATGAGCGGCATTCCGGCTTGAAAACCACCGAAAAACAAAGCCATTCGCAGTGCTTTTGGAACGGTAAATTTCGGGTGACTGAATCCACTGGCAAGTGATACAGCAAAAGCATCCATGGCCAGGGAGATTGAAATAAAAAAGATAAAGGTAAAGTTCATAGGCTACCGGAAGAAAAATTCGGAAATGGTTGGCTATTGAAAGAACCTCCCACCGTCCGATGTGGACAATGGGAGGCTATAATCTTCAGTACAAATTCGTACGAGATGACCTGACTTTACGCTGAGGTCAGCGCGGCTCTCACATACTCGCGTTTCATTCGGGCAATATTGGAAATGGAAATTTCCTTCGGACAGGCGGCTTCGCATTCTCCATAATTGGAGCAGTCGCCAAATCCTTCGAGATCCATCTGACTCACCATATTTATCGCGCGTTCCTTGCGCTCAACCAGTCCCTGGGGCAAAAGTGCCAGTTGGCTGACCTTCGCGGATGTGAAAAGCGATGCTGAGGCATTGGGGCAGGCGGCGACACAAGCTCCGCAGCCTATACACGAAGCCGCATCCATGGCCAGGTCCGAATTGTACTTGGAGATGGGCAGCGCATTGGCGTCCTGAGCATTTCCGGCATTCACCGAAACATAGCCACCGGCTTGAATGATCCGGTCAAAAGCGCTGCGGTCCACAACCAAATCCCGGACGACCGGAAACGCTTTGGCGCGCCAGGGTTCGATGGTAATGGTGTCGCCATCGTTGAACGAACGCATGTGCAATTGGCAGGTGGTGGTGGCGCGACGCGGACCGTGCGCCTGACCATTGATTACCAATCCGCACATACCGCATATACCCTCACGGCAATCGCTGTCAAATGCCACCGGGTCACCGCCCGTTTTAATCAGATGCTCATTCAGTTCGTCGAGCATTTCCAAAAACGACATGTCGGGTGAGACATTTTCTTTTTCGTAGCTCACGAATTTCCCGGGTGCAGCGGCGTTGAGCTGACGCCAGATCTTTAAATGCAGGTGCATATTAGGTCTTTCTGAAGTTTTGTTCATCATGCTCAACTCCTCTATTTATAACTACGCTGGGTGAGCGGTACATGCTCAAACGTTAAAGATTCTTTATGCAGCTCCGGAGCCTCCTCCGTGCCCTTGAATTCCCAGGCTGCTACGTAGGAATAATTCTCGTCATCGCGTTTGGCTTCGCCTTCCGGAGTCTGACTTTCTTCCCGGAAATGGCCACCACAGGATTCTCGGCGATTCAATGCGTCACGCGCGATCAATTCCGCTAATTCGAGGTAATCAGCCAACCGTCCGGCCTCTTCCAGATTCTGGTTTAATGTCTCACCGGTTCCGGCGACTTTGATGCTCTTCCAGAATTCTTCCCGCAGTTTTGGAATCTCTTCCAACGCTTTTTTAAGTCCCTCTTCACTGCGACCCATACCCACATATTCCCACATAATCAGACCCAATTCGCGATTGAGTTCGTGGGCAGTCTTGGTGCCATTCACCGCGAGCAGCTTTTTCACGAGGTCATCAACCTCTTTTTCACTGGCTTTGAATGCCGGATGGTCGGTGGTCACGGGTTCAAACTTGTTCGAGCCGATGTAATTCCCCACCGTGTAAGGTGCAACAAAATAACCATCCGCCAGACCCTGCATCAACGCGCTGGCGCCGAGACGATTCGCGCCGTGGTCGGAGAAATTGGCTTCGCCCAGGACGAACAGACCGGGAACCGTGCTCTGGAGATTGTAATCCACCCAGAGTCCACCCATGGTATAGTGGATGGCCGGGAAGATCCGCATGGGAACGTTGTAAGGATTTTCATCTGTAATCCGCTCGTACATCTCAAACAGGTTGCCATATTTTTCTTCAATGGCTTTCCGGCCGAGGCGTTTGATGGCATCAGCGAAATCGAGATAAACGGCTAATCCGGTTTTACCGACACCGCGCCCTTCGTCACAGACCTGTTTAGCGGCTCTGGATGCAATGTCACGCGGCACGAGATTTCCAAATGCCGGATAACGCCGTTCCAGGTAATAATCCCTTTCCTCCTCCGGAATTTCATTTGCCGGGCGTTTGTCACCTTTGGCTTTGGGAACCCACACACGACCGTCATTCCGCAAACTTTCGCTCATGAGTGTCAATTTGGATTGATGATCACCTGTCACCGGGATACAGGTTGGGTGAATCTGTACGAAGCAGGGATTGGCGAAATATGCGCCGCGTTTATGGGCGCGCCAAACCGCTGTAGCATTGGAATTGACGGCATTGGTGGACAGATAATAGACATTTCCATAACCACCGGTGGCGAGTAACACGGCGTCAGCGGCGAAGGATTCAATTTTTCCGGTAATCAGATTCCGGGTGACGATCCCACGCGCTTTACCATCAATGACCACCAGATCCAGCATTTCGTGGCGGGTAAACATCGCCACTTTTTTCTCTTTAATCTGGCGACTGAGGGAGGAATAGGCACCCAGTAGTAATTGCTGGCCCGTTTGACCCCGGGCGTAAAATGTCCGGCTGACTTGCGCGCCACCAAATGAGCGGTTGGATAGCAATCCGCCATACTCTCTGGCGAAAGGCACACCCTGCGCCACGCATTGATCAATGATGTTGTTACTGACTTGAGCCAGGCGGTAGACATTGGCTTCACGGGAGCGATAATCGCCACCCTTCACCGTGTCGTAAAACAATCGCCAAACGCTGTCACCGTCGTTGGGATAATTTTTGGCAGCATTAATGCCACCCTGTGCAGCGATGCTGTGCGCGCGTCGGGGGGAATCCTGGATACAGAAGTTTTGGACATTATAACCGAGTTCACCCAATGAGGCTGCGGCAGAAGCGCCCGCCAATCCGGTACCGACAACGATAATGGTATACTTGCGTTTGTTGGCTGGGTTGACCAGCTTCATGTTGAAGCGGTGTTTATCCCATTTTTCCTGAATAGGACCTACTGGAATTTTTGCATCAAGGGTCATGTTATCTCCCCCCTATGAAATGGATATAAAGTGGAAGAATGAGGAAGCCGAAACCGATGACAGAGGCAAGGACAACTCCCAAGGTATTGATTACCGGGCTCCAGCGGGGATGATTAATTCCCAGAGATTGAAAAGCGCTCCAGAATCCATGGCGCAGGTGCGAGAAGACCAGAATCATGATGACTTCGTATCCCAGCATGTACCACAGGTTGCCAAAAGCATCATAGACCAGTTGATAGAGATCGTGCATCCGTGTGCCATTGATGATAGTGAAGTATTCCCGGTCAACACCCACCTGATACTTGAAATGGCTGATATGGACGACGAGAAAAATCAGCAAGAGCAGTCCTGAATAGATCATCGTACTGGCACTGACCGTTTTCCGGCTTTTGCCGCCCAGGTCTTTCTGGACATCGTAGTTTTGTGGTCGCGCCCGCATTTTCCCGAGTGCAACACTGACCCCTGAAAAAATATGGGTCAGAATAAATGCCAATAGCAGGAACTCCATGACATACAACAGTTCACCCAGACTCATGAGAAAGTGTGAGTATTTGTTGTAGAAGTCACCGTTACCGGATAGAAGGGCGAGATTGCCGGCCAGGTGAACTATAAGGAAGAAAACCCAGAACAGGCCGGTAATGGCCATGAGGAATTTTTTCCCTACAGAGGACTTGACAGCCGTCAGAAATGGCAGCATAGCGCGTACTCCGAGTTTGAAGTTGGTATCATTATTTTTTTAACAAAGGCCTAAAGCCATTTTTTGCAGGGATTGGGAAAAGCGGATTGGGTCGTGAAGAATGGATTCTCCGGTGAATTCGATCATGGAGCGAGAGTTTAAAATTTTCATTGTTAAATGCTACCCCTATTTGCGTTCTGCAATTTCACCAGCATTCAAATCATGCTATTTAATGGTATTTCTGACTGAAGCTCCTTGCAATGAAGACAAGTATGAAGTCAGGAATTCGCCACCATATATGGCAAAAATTCGGCCAGAGTTCAGAAGCAGCACTTGCCTCAGATCGTTGAAAATGCTAATCTTGATCTGGTTGATTTAAAACGGACGGATTAAAAAAAGAGGGCATTACGATGGCTGATAGAACCCAGATCGGGCACCGAAGTCGTTTAAGACAAAAATTTACCCAGGCTGGAATTGGCGCATTTCATGATTATGAACTAATCGAGATGCTGTTGACACTGACGACCCCGTTGAAAGACATGAAAAAACCAGCGAAAGAGGCTTTGCGCCGATTTGGGTCGCTCTCAGGTGTCCTGGAGGCTCCGATTCAGTTGTTGATGGAAATTGATGGCATTGGCGAGACCAACGCTTTTGCACTTAAGCTGCCCCACGCAGTCAGCCGGCGATATTTGCAGGAGCAGGTCATCGGTGAGGAATACATCCGCTCCTCGGCAACCGTACATGCATTTTTGACACACAATTTGCGAGATCGGAACCGGGAGGTCTTCATGGTGATTTTTCTCAATGGTCAGAACCGCATTCTAAAGCTGGAAGAATTGTTTGAGGGAACCCTGACCTCTTCGGCGGTATATCCCCGGGAGGTCATTAAACGGGCGATAGATTTCGACGCGGCGGCTTTGATTTTTGTTCATAATCACCCATCGGGTAATACTTCACCTTCTGCTGAAGACCAGGCTATTACGAAAAAGTTGATTGCCGCCGCAGACACGATTGATGTGCGGGTTTTGGATCATCTCATCATTGGTGGAAACGACTACTACTCATTCGCGGATCATGGATTGATTAAATAATGTAACCAAGTTTCAGCCGTTTTGCGGCTCAACTTGGTTCTCACTTGAAAACAGGACCAAAGGAATAGTGGTTAAGCGTAAACCAAT
>MNWS01000227.1:0-1661 GCA_001872685.1 Fidelibacterota bacterium CG1_02_48_14 | reverse complement strand
GACAAAAGGAATTGTGGTTAAGCGTAAACCAATTTAGCCCTCGCTGCGCTCGGTCGGAAATTGGTTAAGGCTCAAGTCGAAACCAAGTTTCGCGGAGCCAACCTGGTTTCCGGGGAACAGAAGCTCCACTGTGATACTGACTCCGGTGACTGGAATGACTGAATGGCTATGTCAATACCAGCATGCCTAAAAGTGCCGTTTCAATTGAAAACGCTACGGATTAGATTAATGGTTACCATGACACTTGATCAATATTAAGCGACCACCCGAAGAAGGATTACAGCCCCATGTCCACCAAATCTGAAGTTTTAAAAATCTGGCCCGAAATTGCATGGATAAAAGATGAGAAATTACGCGAACAGGTAACGGATGCCTGGATCTATGCTATTGATAACAGTGTGCTTACCGCTGCCGATTTGGAGGAAATACCCTTTTCTCTACTTATCAAAGACGTGAGTGTCTCGTTTATGAATCATAAGCGTACCTGTGTCCAGTTGGCGGTTGACATTGCGGATCGAATGCTGGCGAATTTTGGCGAGACTGCTATAAAAATTGATCGGGATATTCTCATCGCTGGTGCGATTCTGATTGATGTGGGCAAGTTGTTGGAGTACCAATTGACCGATGATGGGAGGCTCACTACCAGCAATGCCGGGAAGATCGTTCGTCACCCCTTCAGTGGCGTTGCGATCGCGGATCGTTTCGGTTTACCAGCGGAGGTTCAGCACATTATCGCGACTCACAGTGCCGAGGGCGACCTTGGTCACCGGACGGTGGAGAGCATTATTGTGCATCATGCGGATTTTGTGAGTTTCGAGCCTTTTAAGAAATGAATCACGAATTCCAGGTAGAACGAGAAGAAGAAAAGAACCACAGATTACACGGATAACAGGAAGGAGAAACCACGAATTACACAAAAGACACGAATTTTGAGAAGGTGGAATAGGTGGTTATCCACAGACTATTGGTTGATGATGTACAGGTAATGCTAAAAGCTTGTTGGATTACACGAAGTACTGGATTTCGATGACCGAGATTCTCTACAAGGAACTATCGTATAAAGTTGTGGGGTGTGCGATGGAAGTACACAAAGAGCTGGGACCGGGATTCCTGGAATCGGTGTATGAAGCAGCGATGGTAGTCGAGTTGGAGAAACAGGGAATTCAATTCGCACTGCAAACACAATTCCCCGTCATCTATAAGGGCGTTCTGGTCAAGCATTTCATAGCAGATATGGTCATTGCAAACGAGATTGTCGTTGAACTCAAAGCGATTTCACAAATTGGAAATATTGAAAAAGCCCAGGTCATCAACTACCTGAAAGCGACAGGTTTGAAACTCGGCCTGCTCATCAATTTTGGCCAAACTTCATTACAATTTGAGCGTATTGTTCGCTGAGGATTCTTTCGTGAAATTTGTTTTTCTTCAGTCGATATTTTCATTACCAATCAACAAAAATCGGGCGAATTGCAGTAAAATTCCAGGACTGTCAATGCTATTAAAAAAATTCGAGAAATCTGTGCAATCTGTGGTTTCAAAAAAAAGGTGAATTTAAATGGCACAAACATTAATTGAAAAAATTGTTCAACGCTACGCGGTGGACCTGGATGCAGGTCATGAAGTCCATGCCGGGGATTTTGTCATGATCCAGCCGGAACATG
>MNWS01000043.1:6130-7095 GCA_001872685.1 Fidelibacterota bacterium CG1_02_48_14 | reverse complement strand
CGGACGATACAAGGCATTCATGGCAATGAGATCTTCAAAAACAGTCGGCTTCAATTTTTTGAGGTAATCCCGCATGCCAGTGGATTCAAACTGGAACAGACCGATCGTGTTACCTTCACCGAATAATTTAAAAACCTCAGGATCGTCCAATGGGATCGTTTCAATGTCTACGGCAGCACCGCGAGCTAGTTTGATCAATTCCAGCGCATCGTTGATCACCGTCAAGGTCCGCAATCCGAGGAAATCCATCTTGATCATCCCCACCTCTTCCAGAGATTTCATGTCATATTGTGACATGATGGCATCTTCACCGGCGGGTTTGTAAAGGGGAACATAATCCGTGAGATTCCCGGGTGCGATAACCACACCGGCCGCGTGTTTGCCCGCGTTACGATTCATCCCTTCCAAAACCTGGGAGTATTCAAACAGACGTTGATGGGTTTCATCAACTTCAGAAGCCGTTTTCAGATCCGGACTTTTTTCCAAAGCATTTTTGAGTTTAATGCCTAATTCTTCCGGGACGAGTTTGGCGACACGATCGGTTTCCCGGATCGGCATTTCCAAAACGCGGCCCACATCACGAATCACCGCGCGAGCTTTTAATTTGTTGAAGGTGATAATCTGTGCGACGGACTGATCGCCGTATAACTGACGAATATAATCAATCACCTCGCCTCGCCGATCGTAGCAGAAATCCACATCAATGTCCGGCATGGAAACGCGTTCGGGATTAAGAAAGCGTTCGAACAGCAGATTATAATGTAGTGGATCAAGATCGGTGATTCGCAGGGCGTACGCCACCAATGAACCAGCCGCCGATCCGCGCCCGGGGCCGACCGGAATACCATTTTTCTTGGCATACATAATGAAGTCCTGGGTGATGAGGAAATATCCCGGGAATCCCATTGACTGAATAACACCCAGTTCGTATTGGAGGCGTTCGATATACCTGCTATCCGCTTTCG
>MNWS01000043.1:0-6084 GCA_001872685.1 Fidelibacterota bacterium CG1_02_48_14 | reverse complement strand
ATCCAGTGTGGCAACGCCGGCATTCTGGGGAATCGGGAAATTCGGCATGTGATATTCACCAAGTTTCAACTCAAAATTGCACATCTCCGCAATCCGCAGCGTATTCTCAATGGCTTCGGGGACATCCTGAAACAGCTCGATCATCTGGTCGGCGGTTTTGATGTAAATGTCTTTGGTATCGTATTTGAGCCGCTTGGTGTCGCTGATGTATTTGCCGTGACCGATGCAAATGAGCGCATCGTGAGCCAGATGATGCTCCGGATTCACATAATGTGCATCGTTTGTGGCAACCAGCGGAATGCCGGTCTCTGCCGAGATTTTCCGAACCACCTCCCGGGCGATAGATTCCCGCTCAATGTCCTGACCAGCCAGGGTCCTGTGGCGCTGCAATTCGAGATAGAAATTACCATCCCCAAAAATTTCGTAGTACTCCAGTGCAGCGGCTTTGGCCTTGGCATAATCGCCCATGGAGGCAGCATAGGTTACTTCGCCATTAAGGCAGGCCGTACTGGCAATGAGACCTTCGGAATGCGCACGCAGAGCATCTTTGTCCACCCGGGGTTTGAAATAAAACCCGTCCAGATAACCCATTGAGGTGAGTTTCATCAGATTCTTATAGCCGATTTCATTCTTGGCCAAAAGCACCAGGTGATAATTCCGCTTGCCTTCAGTTGGGGACGATTTGTCCAGCATTTTTCCCTGGCTGATATAGGCTTCGCAGCCGATGATGGGCTTAAATCCTTTGGCTTTGGCTTTCTTATAAAACTCAACGACACCAAACATGTTACCATGATCAGTGAGGGCGAATGCTTTGTGTCCCTGTTCAGAGACGGTATCGACGATCTGGTCGATCTTGGCCGCACCATCCAGCAAGGAATAGTGCGAATGATTATGCAAATGGATGAATTCAGACATGTTTGATAAAAATCCAGTCAGTCTATGGTCGCCCGGCAGGTGCCGGAAGAGAGATTAAATCAGCGCTCTGAAAAAGCGGTTATCGGCTTCCCAACAAGATCGCCAGCAATCCAACAAAAATGTCGTATTTCAACATGAGTTGAACCCGCCGAAACATCGTTTTACCGGGCTTAAACCACATAAATATCAATGCACTAAGCAGTGGGATATTCACGCCGACGATCACAAAGAGCAGGTAAGCGCTATTATATACGTGCAACCCGTAGGGTAAAAGGTCGGCGATGATAAATATACCCGTGAGGAACGAAATAAAGACGAGCGTAGCCGATTCGCCCCAGACGATGGGCAATGTTCGGGCACCCTGACTCAGATCGCCGGCTTGATCTTCCAAATCTTTCACAATTTCCCGGATAATCGTGAACCCAAAGGCGAGTCCGATCAGAGGCACCATGGCGGGGAAATTTCCATACGCCACACCGACGTAAGCAAAGGTCATAGCCAGCATGATGGCTACAACCAGGTTGCCAATAAGGGGCATTCGCTTGAACCAGACTGAATACCCAACCAAAAGCGGCGTCGCGATAAAGGTTGTGATAAAAAAAGTCTGCAAATTGATGAAAGCTGAAGCAACGATTCCCGCCACAAAAAGGCTGATCATGTAAATCCGGGCTTGAGCGATGGACATTTTACCCGAGGGTAATGGCCGATTCGGACGATTCACACGATCAATTTCCAGGTCGTAAATGTCATTAACAACATTCCCGGCGCCATTGATACAAATGACGGAAAACAAGAGTAAGGTCAATGTCCGGAGATCAGCCAATCCGTTTATGACAAACGCCGCCAGCCAAACGGCCAGCACAGCCTGAAATAGATTGAGTGGACGGAGAATGAGCAGCCAGGTCATAGAAATTCCCGATTAACTGGTATATCGCCCTCGAATCAGTCGCGGGTGTCCGGCATAATCGTTGGTAATTTCAAGCTCCGTTAATCCGGCCGTCATGAAGATATTCAAAATGGCTTTAGCCTGATGTTCTCCTCCGAATTCAAAGAGAAATCTGCCACCGGGATTCAGCAGTCGCGGCAATATTTCCGCGTATCGCCGGTAAAAAACCAAACCATCATCGGAATCGAATAGCGCTTGATGGGGTTCAAATTCCGCCACCTCTTTTTGCATTCCGGATAGCTCAGAAAAGTTGATGTAAGGCGGATTGGAAACAACCAGATCCACTCTTTCCTGAAGTCTGGGGAGCGTTTTCAGAATATCGAATTGACTAAGGACAATTTTTTCTGATAGATCATGTGCGGCAACATTTTCCCGGGCAAGTTCCAAAGCATGACCACTTATCTCCAACGCCAGAATTTTCACTTTGGGGTTCTCCAATGCGATTCCGATGGCAATGCAGCCCGTACCAGTCCCGATGTCAATCACTCGTGGTTCGGCGATATTTTTCAGCATCACCAGTGCCTGTTCCACCAATATTTCAGTTTCTGGTCGTGGAATCAGCGCGGCGGAGGATGTGAGAATACGGTGTCCCATGAATTCCGTATATCCCAAAACATGCTGCAGCGGTTCGCGTTTGCCACGACGCTTGAGCAGCGCGCGAAAATCAACGAGTTCGCTTTCAGTTATGGGGCGATCAAAAGCCAGGTAAAGGCCGACGCGATCAAGCCTCAGCACTTCAGCCAACAGGTATTCGGTGTCTAAACGGGAATCCGGAACGCCGCGTTCAGCCAGCCATTTTTCACTTTCCTGGATAATGTCGATTACACGCCACAAGGCCATGTGCAATTATAACCCATTGGCATAAAAATGAGTAGCAAGAAACCAGCGATATTGCATGGGGCATCCTATTTCTTGCAAAATTCTCATGAACATATTAATTAGCGGTCAGGTTGTGGTTAATCAGATCATAACCAAATATGGAAAAGTTACCAGTCTTAATGAATACAAGGAGTATCAATATGGGTAATCGAATGGGTTATATGGTTCTGCTATTGACCGGCAGCATCGTTTTTTTAAGTAGTTGCTCTACGGTTGGCATGCACGAGCGACACGAAAAAATGATGGCACACCACAAAGAGATGAAAATGCATCATCAGGATGGCAAAATGATGATGAAAATGGATGGGAAAGCCTGTCCGGATTCATGTGCCATGATGAGCAAGGTAAGCAAAGCTGTGGCTGTTCTTGCTCCAACTGCTGGAAATGCGGCGACAGGAATTGTCACCTTCACCAAAACTGATTCCGGTGTCCATGTTGTTGCAGAATTAAAGAATCTCGCACCGGGTAAGCACGGATTTCATATCCATGAGTTAGGTGACATCAGCGCACCGGATGGAACCTCCGCCGGTGGCCATTTCAACCCGGCAGGCATGTCCCATGGTGGCCCTATGGCCGGTGAACGGCACGGTGGCGATATGGGCAATGTTGTTGCCGACGATAATGGCAGTGCCCGACTGGACTATGTGGATTCCCACATCAAGCTCAACGGCCCGGAATCAATCATCGGGCGGGGTGTGATTTTACATGCCGACGAGGATGATCTCAAGACTCAACCGACCGGAGCAGCCGGATCCCGGATTGCGTCGGGTGTCATCGGTATCGCGAATCCAAACTGATGCATCGCTACTACTAATAGTCGAAATAAATCTATGAAAAAGCCGGGCGTGTCCCGGCTTTTTCATATTGGCCGCACTGTGTTGACATAATATATTCGCCCGCTGTTTTGTTATTTGCATGGGCGCTTGGCTCAGTTGGTTAGAGCGCCGCCCTTACAAGGCGGAGGTCACAGGTTCGAATCCCGTAGCGCCCACTCCTTCCCCACCCAATTCACTATTGCACACAAATGCCGCCCTTCCAAGGCGAAGGTCACAGGTTTTAGCCGGAGGGAGCGGCAGCGACCGAAGACAGAGGAGGCGATAGCCGACTCAGCCGAAGACAGAGGAGGCGATAGCCGACTCAATCCCGTAGCGCTATTATTTTTTTATCCCAATTCAACTGGATGATTATCCCTGTCATCCGTGAATTCTGTGGCTCAAGTATTCCGCTCCCCCCAGTGATTTCCCCACTTCCAAATATCCAACACACTTTGTAAATATCAACCATGACCGATTTACTCAAATTTCTGATCAAATGGGGACTGATTGGCCTACTCGTTCTGGCAGGCGGTCTTTCAGGGTTTGTATTCCTGGTTCACGAGGGAGTGTTCGGTCCGTTACCATCGCGAACCGAATTGCGTCATATTGAAAGCGAACAAGCGACACTGGTGCTCGCGAATGACAACACACTGATCGGAAAAATTTTTGCTACCAACCGTACGAATATAAAATCCGACCAGTTACCCGAGCACTTGACTCAGGCGCTGATCGCCACGGAAGACCGACGGTTTTTCCAGCATGAAGGCTATGACGCACGGAGTTACCTGCGCGTCGTTTTTAAAACATTGCTTCTGGGTAATCGTGGCTCTGGCGGTGGCAGTACCATCACCCAGCAACTTGTGAAAAATCTTTACGGCCGCGCCAATTTTGGATTCCTGAGTCTGCCTGCCAACAAAGTACGGGAAGCCATCATCGCCTATCGCATGGAACAATTGTATTCCAAACGACAAATTCTGACACTCTACCTGAATTCTGTCCCCTTCGGTGAAAATGTCTACGGCATCGAAGCGGCGGCTCAACGCTATTTCAACAAATCCACCACACAGCTCAAACCGGAAGAATCAGCGGTACTGATAGCCATTCTAAAGGCTAATACTTACTACAATCCCCGCCTCCACCCGAACCACGCTCGTCAACGTCGTAATAAGGTGCTCAATTCGATGGCACAGGCGGATTTTATCTCTACAAATAAGGCGGATAGTCTGTCCAGTCTGCCATTGAAATTGGATTACAGCAACTACCAACTGGATTCCCCCTCCGGCTATTTCGTGCATCAGGTGAAACTGGCAGTTCAATCAATCCTGTCTGAGTTTGAGGATTTGCCCAATGGAAGTTTTGATCTGGAAAAAGATGGCTTGAAAATTTACACCACACTGGATCCAACACTCCAGACATTTGCCCGTCAGGCAGCCCGAAAACAACTGGCAGCGATGCAACCCAAACTGGATGCTGACCTTAATCGGCGACAATTTCGTCGCGAATGTGAACAACAACCTACCCAAACCCAGGATCCGCGCTGGCAGGAAAACACCATGACCTATGGAAATTATGTGACGCCCACCGGATTAGCGCCCGATTCCATGAGTTATCAGGACAGCTTATGGCATTATAAAAAAATGCTACATGCGGCCGTATTGATGATGCGTCCGAAAACCGGCGAAGTGCTGGCTTGGGTAGGCGGTAATAATTTTCGTTATCTGCCCTTCGATCTGATACTAGCCCGTCGCCAGGTTGCCTCCGCCTTCAAACCCATCCTGTACGCCACGGCTTTGGAGAATGGCATGAAACCATGCACCTATTTGAGTAATGAAGAAAAAGTCTATCCAAATTACGAAGATTGGCGTCCGGAAAATTTTGATCACACCAGTGGTGGTGAGGTGGCTTTGTGGTACGCGTTGATGCACTCCATGAATCTGCCGACGGTTGATCTGTATTTTCTCACCGGTTGGAACAAGCTGAATGGCGTTTGTGCCCAACTTGGAATCGATCTGCCAGACCAACCATCACCGGCAGTTGCGTTGGGTTCGGCCGATGTGGCATTAAATGACATGGTGCGTGCGTATTGCACATTCGCCGACAGTGGACGCATGCCTGAGCAAACCCTCATCAATCGGATTGAAGATGCCTACGGACGTGTTCTTTATCAGAATTACTACCCACCCGCAACGCCCGTTTTCCGATCCGAAACAGCCGAACAGATGACTGCCATTTTGCAACGGGCGGTTAATGAAGGAACAGGCGCATCCTTGCGTTCCGTTTTCGGTTTAAAAGCTGATCTTGCAGGCAAGACAGGAACATCCCACAATTATAGCGACGCCTGGTTCATTGTTTACACTCCCGACTTAATCATCGGCGTTCGGGTTGGAGCGAACGATCCAGCGATCCGCTTTAGCAATTCATTGGGTAGTGGCGCGAATCTGGCGTTGCCGGTTGCTGGCATGGTTTTAAATGCAATCGAGCAGTC
Source organism: Fidelibacterota bacterium CG1_02_48_14 (assembly GCA_001872685.1). Classification (GTDB taxonomy): domain Bacteria; phylum Fidelibacterota; class UBA8477; order UBA8477; family UBA8477; genus UBA8477. The sequence goes on along the minus strand of MNWS01000043.1, from coordinate 44 downwards.
GCCAACCTCGAAATCAGCGTACTTACCGCCTTTTCTAATTGACA
>MNWS01000083.1:5007-7123 GCA_001872685.1 Fidelibacterota bacterium CG1_02_48_14 | reverse complement strand
AAGGGCCGGGAGCCGGAGCGAAACCTGAGGTTAACTCTTTTTTGGATTGAATTTTTTCAGAATGCTCTGTGTCGCTTTCTTATGCGTCTTCCTGAGCCTCGCCTGCGGTGAGGTTGTCGAACCGTCGAAGAACGCAGGGGATTATAGTGTAAATTACTTTCCCGGCTGTCTCCCTGAGCTCGTCGAAGGGCAGCCGGGAAATCACTAACTTCTAAGGTTCAATCCAAATCTAAAATCGTTGTGAAAAAGCCGGGAAAATCCCGCGTCTGATTGACGCCCTGAATATAGGTGTACAAAAGGTGTATGGCAAGGAAAAAGTGTATCGGAGAGATTGGTTATTGGGATACTGGTAGGGATGGCTCTCCGAGCCGTCCGCGTTTAGCCTAGCCCGGGTCTACAAACCTGTCACTCTTTTGGGGTTGTTTCGTAAATCAGAATTTGCCTCGCAGCCCCGTTATGGGCGATATGATCTTAGCCCGGTGCTTCAGCGCTGGGATGAAAAGATAAGGAAAATGATAAAGTCCCGTAGGGACGAAACGATATAATTCGACATTGGAGATTGGACATTGGAAAATCCCACTCGTCTTACCAAGCTCTGTCGAAGTTTCCCGGGTTGATCTAAAACCCATTATTCATGAAATATCTATCCCCCGGGTTAAAACCCTGGGCTATAAATCTATCACCCCTCCGGGGTTCACTGGTGTGAGCTTGAAGCCATGACCTTCGTTCTCGTTCTCGTACTCGTACTCGTACTCGTTCTAGATGTCTTTCTTCTTTCTCTTTCTCTTTCTTCTGTCATTCTTACCCACTTTTTATATGATCGCATTCAGCCCTGACCTGGGATTTAGCAAGATTTATTTAAATTTGAGGTAATCGATAACATTTGGCACATCCCAATTAAGGTAGAGAAATTGAACCGCTTCAGCCGTGGCATATACCACCATAATATTGGAAGCAACTGTTAACATATCCGCGACATGTATTGACGACATATTCTCGCGCCAGATCTCTTGTTGCTCACGTTCCCGGATGTCAGGTATTGCTGCCTTTAACACGGTCGCCCCTACCAGGTTAATTCCAAAATTGAAGGCAACGCTTGCCATTCGTTTCTTATGGATTTTATCACGGTAATTAAAAGCATACAATCCCTTATCGGGCGACTCTGCAAGATGCAAATCAATGGCGATTGGGAAAGCAATCAGGACCGTTGCGAGGTGGGCGCACATTTTTGAATAGGATGCCTGCTGACGGATCAAACCCCGTTCTACCCAGACAGTTTCGATCTCATGATCAATCAAACGGCTGAACATAACACTGGCTGCCACAGATAGTAGCGCCGCAGACTGAATATAGGGCTGGATTTTGGATAGCATTTCCCTGTCAATTTGTCGTTCCATTTGTTGCATCTCCCGACTGGTCATCAAATTGGCGTCCAACTGGAAGTGTCCAGTGGAGGGTTTCAATAAAAATTTGGCTGGTGCATAACCGTCATGCTGCAACTGGACCAGAAAGAAATTTTGGTACCGTAATGATGTGATCAGAGGCGAATTACCAATAGGCAACCTATTGATCAAAATCGAACTCCCAACAGGTTCCACCCTGAAATCAATCTCGACGGAATCCATTTTTGCATTCTGCCCGAATGATAAAGAAACCAATCCCAAAATAACGATGCAGCTTAGACCATGACGGAACATGTGATTCTACCCTCCAGATTTGTGTCAGAAAAACCGGGGAAAAGATAGAAATCTACAAAGTCTAAAAAACTAATTCTTTGGATGTTTTTATCTGAAATCAAGGCTCGTTATTCGATCTGGGATTATCGAACCTGGGTATTTCTCTGACCCTTGCTCGGCCCGGTCGTATTGATTTTCTAATTTTATCCCCACCATTTTAAGGTTGGTGAGGATTTAAAAAAAAATTAAATCCCAACAAGGATTCCTAACCCCGGGTTAAAACCCGGGGCTATAAAACTATCACCCCTCCGGGGTTCACTGGTGTGAGCTTGAAGCCATGACCTTCTTTCTCGTACTCGTTCTCGTACTCGTACTTGTGCTCGTTCTAGATGTCTTTCTTCTTTCTCTTTCTCTTTCTTCTGTCATTTCCGTACCAACGA
>MNWS01000083.1:1289-4991 GCA_001872685.1 Fidelibacterota bacterium CG1_02_48_14 | reverse complement strand
AGTCGGCGGATGCGCTGTTAGACCCACGTTCCTGCCCGGAATCAATCAAGCTGCTTCAACATCTCCTGCGCGTGTTGATTTCGGGGATCCAACGCTAAGGATTTTTCATAATACTGCCGGGCCGATTTTTTATCGCCGGATTTCATATATGCCTCTGCCAGGCTGTCCCAGACATTACCCGATTCAGGAAACAGATCAGCATTAGCCTGGAGAATTTTGATTGCATCGTCGGTTTTGCCCGCCTGCAAGATTTTGTAGCCAAAATTATTTAAGGATTCCTCACCAAAATCGAAAACACCGCGTCCGTAGTACGCCTTCTTCAGACTCTGATAAGTTGTCAATGCCTGATCAACGCCACCTCTCTCATACTTAATCGCTAATTCTGCCTCCAAAGTCCGGGGATGGGGTCGGCCGTGGTGACATGTGTAACAGGTAACACCTGATTCATTTTTTTCATTCATATCACCGTGGTCGCGGTCATGGTCATGAGCATGATCATGGTCATCATCGTGATCCAACTTTTCCAGATCCTTATGAATGTCCCCCACCATCCGCATCATGACCCGGGCAGCATCTTTCTTGGGAATTTCATCCGATGCAAAATCCCATTTGGTGAATGGTTGTTCAGGATCGCCCTTATGACAATAGCTGCACCGCACACCCAAACCACGAGTAAAACCGTGCATCACATCCTGCAGTTGATCCGCTGAGGTATTTTTGGGAAGGACTTTCAGATTCTTAGACTTTTCCGGCCAGTGCCATTGGTCTTGTGCGACAAGGGTCGATACACCAGCCAGGCTGTTGATGAATACAATTAATGCGAGATTCATTATAGTTTTCTTTGACGACATGATAGCTCCTCAAGTTATGGGATAATATAGGTCTTGTTTTAACAAAACAAACGGCAGCGTGGCTGTCTGGCTTCCCGAGATACCATCTCTTAATAAAAAAATGACCGGGTTTGAGTGTTATTCAGGTATCAAATATGTACAGAATCTGGATCCGGGGATCGGATTGATGTTATTACTTTCGGCTGCTTTTTGAGTGATTCAACTGAGCAACCAGACTAAAGCGTCTTCGACTGTTGAGAATACCTTCATATTAAACCCACGGTTCATGCAGGCCGTCTCATAAAATTTCACATCTTCCCTTGGAGCGGTAGAAATGGGCAATATCAATGCCTCTTTAATGACATAAGTCCCACGGCTTTCCTCAAACTTGGCAATCAAATTGTATAGATCCGTGAGAAGATAGCTGCCCCCGATCATCTCTGAGCAGTCCGCTAAAAATTTTGCCGTCCCCGCTTGCGTAGCCAATTCCGCTGAGGCCATGTATGCTTCCTCTAAATCGGCCGGTGTAATCGTTCCAGCGTAGGTCAATTCGATAATTTTAAGTTCCGGATTAAACTTAGCTTGCCATGCCATACCACACTCCCGATGACCATTTTTTTTTGCGATTAATTGTGCCTGAGATTATGTCAGCCATATGAGTTGAGGATTCATCAATTCTAATGATTGTCATACCTAAAATACACAGGGGCTTCAAAAACGAACAATTATTTTTTCACAAAATGGGTTTAACTCCATAATAAAAATCAGATTTAATCCACGAAGCTCCCCACCGCAAGATTTGGGGAATGCTGGCGATAGCGAATAATTTTTCAATGATGCTCATGTGAACAACCATGATTATCTGCCCGTGACAACTGCCGCCCAAAACCTCTTGTCAAGGTTGGCGTCTGTAATGATTTGATAACAGACGATCCGAGCGTTTGTAAATGAAATGAAACCATTGGTCTGGACAAATTTTAATCTAATTTCGGGTCACCCTAATCAATTTGACAAGATCGGCTGGCTTTTCATGAGCCACGGTTCTTAAAGGAGTAATTCCATGAAAAATCCAAAATTTTTAACGACCGGGATGCTGACTGGCGTTCTCGTCGCAATGACGCTTAACGCAGGAGAGCCGGCAGTAATTTCCGTTGGCGCAGCAGTAGCGCTCACACCTTCCGGGGAGTTTTACCAACACCCCGTCTGGTCACCCCATGACAATCATCTCGTTGCCGTTTCCACCTCAAATTACCGGGGAATCTACCTCGTTTCATTTCCGGATGGCGACATTCAGGAACTCAGTTCGGCTGATGCAGTGGGCTTTGGAATGCAATGGTCCCACGATGGGAAATGGATCGCCGGTCGACCTGCTCGTTTTGAGAATAAACGACGGTATAATGCCGTCACTACCTATGAAGTAAGCTCCGGTGAGGAACGGGTCATCACCGAATTTTCCACACACATGCCCGGCACGCCGGCCTGGACGCCAGATGATCAATTCGTCTACCTGAATGGCTCAGATCACTTTGAACTGTTGCCTGCATCGGGTACATCACGCAACCTGGCTCCCCATCCAACCGGCCAGGTGAATTATGTCCTGCGCGATGTCATTCAAAACCACGATCTCCTCTCAAATTCAGCCCGTTCGATTGAAACAGTCCCGGGTCGAGTCTTGAACCTGACCGTCTCTCCCAATGGTGAAAAGTTGGCGTTCGAGATCATTGGCGGTCATTTATGGATCACCGATGTTGACGGTACCAATCCAATCGATTTAGGTTGGGGAAATAATCCGGCCTGGAATCAATCCGGGACGAAATTGGCTTTTACCGTGGCCACCGATGACGGACATGAACTCACCAGTGCTGATATTTTCGCCGTCAATGCCGACGGCTCTGGAATGGTCAATCTGACAAATTCCACCGACCGACTTGAGTTACATCCCACCTGGTCACCGGATGGACAATGGATTGCTTTCGACACTGCGAATCAGGGACAGATTTTTGTCCTGGAAATTCGGTAAGGGGGTTAAAATGAAAACATTACGCTATTTCCTTTTGACCGCGCTTCTGCTAACAGGTTTTTCCAGGAATGTCAACGCCCAGGTAACCGGATTATCCGGCTGGAATATCTTTATAGACCCGGGTCATTCACAAAATGAGAATGTGGGTGTTTATGGCTATTCCGAAGCCAAGAAAAACCTGCGAGTAGCATTAAACATCAAAGATTTGCTGGTCACCACCACGGACATAGACACGGTTTATCTCTGTCGCACTGACGACCAACAACAAGTTTCGCTCAGTCAACGCACGGATTACGCCAATAGTGTCGGCGCAGCCTGGTATCATTCGATTCATAGTGACGCCGGCTCCACCACCGCCAACAGTACCTTATTACTCTGGGGTCAACTTTATAATGGTACTCCCGACCCGCCTGTGGGTGGCGAAACGATGAGCGCTATCATGGTACCGATTCTCACCTAGGGAATGCGGACAACAACCCGTGGATCTTACGGTGATTGCTCATTTTATGGCTCTTGCAGTGCCAGTTTTCAGGGTCCCTACTTGCATGTTAATCGCGAAACCACCATGCCTTCAGAGCTGAGTGAAGCCGGTTTCCATACCAATCCGGTCCAGAACACGCGCAATATGAATGTTGAATGGAAACGACTCGAAGCCAAAACCATGTATTGGACCTTCCTCCAGTACCACGCTCTCCCACGCCCCTTTGTAGGAACGGCAGTAGGCTACATTTACAATTCAGAAAATAGCGTTCCCGTCAATGGCGCCGTTGTCCAGCTCAATGGCGAAACCTACACCACCGATACCTACGAGTCATTATTCCACAATTATTCCACCGATCCGGATCAGTTGCA
>MNWS01000083.1:0-1277 GCA_001872685.1 Fidelibacterota bacterium CG1_02_48_14 | reverse complement strand
TTACTTCGAGAACCTGCCGGATACGACCCTGGAAATGATTATCTCGGCAACGGGATTCTATCCGGACACGATTGATGTCACGGTCGTGGATAATTTCTTTACGTTCAACGATGTGTACCTCATTTCAAATGAAGCGCCGGTGGTGGAGGGTTCCTATCCGGTGGAGGGTGACACCGCTTTTCCCTCCAACGAAGACATTATCATTCAATTCAGTCGCCCCATGAACACCGCTTCGGTTGAGGAAAATTTCAGTCTCGATCCAGCCACAACCGGCACCTTCGCCTGGAGTGATGGCGATGCCAGAATGTCATTCACCATGGACAGCGTTGTGTTTGAAACGATCTACACGCTGACCATTTCAGGCGCCGCTGTGGATCAGTTCGGACATGAGCTGGATGGTAATAATGATGGTACCAGCGGCGATGACTTTTTGCTGCATTTTACATCCAGCGCCGCAGACATTGAACCACCCGCTGTCCTGGAAATGTATCCCGCCAACCAAACGACCGGGATCGAACTCGATCCGGTGTTGAATCTGTATTTTGATGAAGAATTAGCGCCCGGCACGGTTGTTCCCCAGCGGTTTAATCTGGAACGCTTTACGGATCATGAACCGATTGACGGATCACTTGAGCATTATGTGGTAAACGGCCAAAGCGCAATTTCCTATTTCATTGACGCCGAATTGGATCAATCAACCGTCTACCTGTTTGAAATCCTGCCGGGCTTGAGTGATTTGTTTGGTAATACGATTACCTCATCCCGGGGTTATCGGTTTACAACGGGTACAACGCGCTACAATTTTACCGACATCGACAATTTCGAAACCAATCTGGAAAGTAACTGGTGGCTACCTACAGGAAGCGGCAGTACCACCGGCATTGATCCCACCGGGAACAACAATCGGTCTGTCAATAACCAGATTGTGAATGTCATGACTGGTAGCACAACCTCCCTTCAGGCAGACTATGCCTGGGATCCAAATGTGACATCTTGGCTCATTCGCCTGGTTTATCAGGGTGGCGCTTCCCCTTCACCTGTTTTTAATGGAAACCGCCGCATGCAAGCCTATGTGTTTGGCGATGGCAGTGGTAATGCCTTCCGGTTTGCTCTCAATGACCATTGGCCGGCCCAGGCCGCTGAGAATCACGAGGTCAGCCCTTGGTACACAATTGATTGGATTGGCTGGAAACTGGTGACCTGGAATATGGCGACTGATGGTTGCGGTATCTGGGGTGGCGATGGTCAACTGGATGGCTCATTGACATTTGATAGCA
>MNWS01000080.1 GCA_001872685.1 Fidelibacterota bacterium CG1_02_48_14 | reverse complement strand
CCCAAGCAGCATTGTGACGAATACGTGGTACGGTTTCAGGATAAATGGGAAAAACTGAACATTTCCAACGATTATTTCATCCGTACAACCGACGCAGACCACATCGCGGTAGTCAAACATCTCCTCCAAAAACTTTGGGATGATGGCTTCATCTACCGGGATACCTATGAAGGTTGGTATTCCGTTGCGGAAGAACGCTTTCTAACGGATAAAGAGTATGAAGAGGGTGAATGGCGTGAGGTCAAGCGACTTTCTGAAACCAACTATTTCTTCAAAATGTCCGGTTTTCAGCAACAATTGGTGGATTATATCCACGACAATCCGGAGTTCATCCAACCCGACTTTCGCCGTAATGAAGTGCTGGGTTTTTTAAAGCAACCGCTGGGGGATTTATGCATTTCCCGGCCAAAATCCCGTCTGAGCTGGGGTATTGACCTACCGTTTGACCCGGATTATGTCACCTATGTCTGGTTCGACGCCCTGACCAATTACATCACTGCGGTTGGATTTCCCGAGGACCCGGAACGATTTAAAACCTGGTGGCCGGTCAATTATCACCTGATTGGCAAAGATATTCTTACGACTCACGCGGTGTATTGGCCAACCATGCTCATGGCGGCAAATATTCCGCTGCCGAAGACCATTTTCGCCCACGGCTGGTGGTTGATTGGTTCGACGAAAATGTCAAAATCACTGGGCAATGTCATCCGTCCGTTGGAGCTGGCTGACAAATATGGCGTGGATGCGCTGCGTTATTTTCTCATGCGGGAAATGACACCGGGGCAGGACGCGAGTTTCACCGAAGAAATATTTATCACCCGGTACAATTCTGATCTGGCCAATGATTTGGGTAATCTGGTCAATCGCATCACCAAACTCATCGGACGCTTTTTTGACGGGAAAATGCCTGGTAATGCCGATCCCACACCGGAAGATGCCGATCTCATGTACCGCGCATTGGGATTAAAAAGTGCTGTGGATGTGGAAATAGATGCGCTGAAGGTCAATGCTTCCATTGAAAAAGTTTTGGAATTGTTGCGGGAAATCAATCGTTACATGGATGGGCAAGCGCCCTGGAAAACCGTGAAAAATGATGTAACCCGGGCAGGCGCCATTCTGTACACCTGCGGTGAAGCGCTCCGGCTGGCAGCCAGTGCTCTGCATCCGGTCATGCCGGGAAAGATTGAAGCGTTATTCAGGATTTTTGGTATTCCCGAATCCGCTTTCCCTAATGATCTGCACTGGTTCGAATGGGGTTTTCTGAAAGCCGGCGATACGATCACGCCGGTGGAAGGGCTTTTCCCCCGAATCGAGGTGGACACATTAAAAAAACCTGATACTGCCGTGGTAACACAGGAGCATCAGATTGATCCGATCAAGCCGGAAATTGGCTTTGAGGAGTTCGAAAAACTTGACCTGCGGGTAGTGAAAATTTTAGCCGCTGAGAAACATCCCAATGCAGATCGTTTACTCAAATTGCAGGTTGACCTGGGGTCTGAGAAACGCCAGGTGATTGCTGGAATTGCTGACCACTTTAAGCCGGAAGATTTGGTGGGAAAACTCATAACCATCATCGCTAATCTGAAACCCGCGAAAATCCGGGGTGAAATTTCACAGGGGATGATTTTGGCCGCTGATGACGGTGTGACAGTCGCACCATTGTCACCAACCAAAATCGTTGCGCCTGGTTCAAAAATCCGCTGATAAACCCAAAGGTCGCTCTCATTTCTTATATTGATACCCATTGTCATCTCAATCTGGACGATTTTTTTCGCGACAGAATTGAAGAGGTACTGGATGCTGCTGCACGAGTCGGCGTGGAGCGGATTATCTGTGTCGGGATTAATATTCCAACTTCAGAACGCGCCGTCGAGCTTGCGGAGAAATATCCGAATATTTACGCATCAGCAGGCATTCACCCCAACGACTGCGCCGAAGCAGAAATCCCGGATAACTGGGAAAAGATCCTCAGCGACATGCTGGCACATCCCAAAGTGGTTGCCGTGGGTGAGACGGGGCTGGATTATTATTGGGATGATGCTCCACCCTCCAAGCAAAAAAAATTCCTACAAGCTCATCTGGACCTGGCGCAATCGTTCGATTTACCCGTTGTTATTCATAACCGCGATGCAGATCAGGATGTCTTGACTCAACTTATCTCGCATCCCCATGCAAAGGGGGTTATGCATTGCTGGTCAGCACCCTGGGAGATCGCCCGCCCTCTGATTGAGAAAGGTTTTCATATTTCCTTCACCGGATCGGTGACATTCAAGAAAAATTTACTGGTTCAGGAGGTTGCGCGACAGATGCCCCTGGATCGCTTACTGTTGGAAACGGATTCACCGTTCCTCACACCAACACCGTATCGCAATATCAAGCCGAACGAGCCGAAATACATCCCGGTCATCGCTGAATTTATCGCCAATTTACGGGGCATCACGGTGGATGATTTGGCTCAGGCAACGACCCGCAATGCGGATATTCTGTTTCAATTATGAGTGCGAACCTCCCACGACCATTCAAAAAATGGGGCCAGAATTTTTTAGTGGACCCGCCCCTGCGCGAAAAAATTATGCGGGAGATGAAATTGACACCGGATGATCTGGTTGTGGAGGTCGGTCCTGGAACAGGCGTCCTTACCGAACTGTTGTTGCCGGCGGTTCGGCGCGTCCATGCGGTGGAATTGGATCAGCGCATGAGTGAATATTTGGATCCATTGGCAGCGCAGCACTCAACATTTACATGGGAACAGGGTGATTTTCTGGACTGGGCACCTGAAAATGATGCACCCCGTTTCCGGCTGTTTGGGAACCTGCCGTTCTACATTTCCTCGCCATTGATCTTGAAAACATTCGCCTTACGCGGACATCTGATTGATGCGCACTTCTTATTGCAAAAGGAAATGGCGCGACGTCTGGCCGCAGAAGTGGGTACAAAATCCTACGGTATATTGACGGTCTACGCCCGGTTATTCGGGCGCGTAAAATATCTATTTGACATATCCCGCAATGTCTTTTATCCCAAACCTGAAGTTGATTCCGGATTTATAAGCATCACTTTCCCGGAAGTGGATCGAATTTCAGGAAATTTGGAGTTGACTTTACGGGCGGTTGTGCGCTCGGCATTTCAGCATCGTCGAAAGACACTCCATAACAGCCTTGGCGCCGTTTTGCCAGATTCATTCGTACTCGGTAAGTGGCTGGACGAGACTTTGCGGGCGGATGCGGTAACGCCTGAACAGTACCTGGAGCTAGCCCGAACGATTGTTGATTTCACTTCCGGCATGGGTCTTACAAAACCAGTTTATTAGATGAATCAATCACCCGTTCATTCTGTAACAATTCGTTGAAATGCTCATCTAATTACGCGTGAATCTGAAGTATCATCCTACCGATTGGAGTTTGATAAATCAAAACATTGGCGATTTAGCTCAGGTATGATTGCCAAAGTTGTCTCTTGACAGGGCTTTAGGTGCCGGATACGTTATCCGGCTTTTTAAATTCAGACTTTTGGTTGGTCAAAAATGCGTACTAACCTCTAGTTTTTAGGAAGGATAAGCAAGAAGCGTATGGCGAAAAAGGTTAAACGGATCGGCGGTGACGCAAACCGTAGCCTCAGTAAGTATCTGGAGGAGATCGGGCAGTACGAGCCTCTGGACCCCAAAGATGAAATTGCTCTTGCACAGCGAGTTAAACAAGGTGACCGAATTGCCCTGAAAAAGCTCACCGAAGCAAACCTGCGGTTTGTGGTTTCGGTAGCCAAAGATTATCAGGGTCAGGGTCTCCCCTTAACCGATCTGATCAATGAAGGTAACCTGGGTTTGATCAAAGCCGCCGAGCGGTTTGATGAGACACGTGGGTTCAAGTTCATTTCCTATGCCGTGTGGTGGATTCGTCAGTCAATTTTACAGGCACTGGCAGAGCATTCACGCATCGTGCGATTGCCCCTCAACCGTGTCGGAACCATTAGCAAGATTTCCAAGAAATCTGACGAACTGGAACAGCGTTTAGAGCGCACGCCGTCTGAGAAGGAAATTGCAGCCGAATTGGGAATGGAACCTGAAGAGGTCGCCGATGCCATTCGCATTTCCAAGCGTCATCACTCCCTGGATGCACCGTTTCATGAGGAAGAGAAAAACTCGCTCATGGACGTTATCGAAGACGCAGACCAGGAGACGCCTGATGCTGAACTGATGAACGAATCTCTGCAAAAAGAGATTCGAGACGCATTGGACACTTTGAAACCGCGTGAACGCGAAGTGATCAAAATGTATTTCGGAATCGATCGTGAGTATCCATTGACACTCAATGAGATCGGCGAGGTTTTCAACCTTACCCGCGAACGTGTCCGTCAGATAAAAGAGAAAGCTATTCGGCGACTACAACACAAGTCGCGTAGTAAAAAACTGCAAGCCTATCTGGGCTAATGCACAACCGGAGGTGATTGCCTAATATGTCCATCATGGTGACAGTGAAACGAGATGAGCCATTTGAAAAGGCGCTGCGTCGTTTCAAAAAGAAATACGAAAAAGCAGGAATTCTCAAGGATGTCAAGAAAAACGGGTTCTACCTGAAACCATCCGAGGATCGTCGGTTACGACGGGCGAAGGCTCAAAAACGCGCCCGGCGGAATGTAATTAAATTTGGCAGTAGTAATTAACTTACCCCTGTTCAAGCCTCTGACCACTCGCTGGTCCGATATAAAAAAATGAAATTCCAGATAGCCGGCTTTTTGCTGGCTTTCTTGTCTTGAACTGACAATATCAATTGACAGTCAACTTCACAGATTTGCAATGCTGCAATTCATCCTTCCACCTTCCAATATGAACGGAGGTTTTCGTGGTTTGGAAACTTGTAATAATAAAAATAGCGATCATCTTGCTGCCGGTGGTAACAATGGCAGGTATTGACGCTCAGGAGTTCACACTCTCAAACGGCATGAAGGTACTCGTTGTCGAACGACACGAAGCACCCGTCGTTTCGACCCGAATTTGGTTTAATGTCGGTTCGGTGGATGAACCCTCAGGTTCAACCGGAATGGCTCACCTTTTGGAGCACATGCTCTTCAAGGGAACTCAGTCTATCGGCGTGACAGACTATTCCAAAGAAACCGGGTACTTAGTGCAAGAGGATTCATTGTGGAATCTCATTGATGCTGCTAACGCACGAATCGAAAATGGTGACCCAACCGCCCAGACTGATGTTGACTCACTCAAAGCCAGGTACGATGCGGTTCTGACAGACCATAAGCAGCTCATCATTAAGAACGAACTTTGGGATACGTACTTAAATAATGGCGCTTCCGGGTTAAATGCCAGCACCAGTACGGACTGGACGCAATACCAGGTTCAGTTGCCAGCAAACCGCCTCGAACTCTGGGCGGCTCTGGAATCAGACCGGATGGCTACACCGGTTTTCCGGGAGTATTATTCCGAACGGGATGTCGTGAAAGAGGAGCGTCGCCGTTCCTATGAGACGCGACCTTTCGGATTGATGTATTTGAAGCTATACGACACGGCCTTTACCACCTTCCCCTACAAAATTTTGACCATCGGACTGATGGAAGATTTGTTCAAAATGAAACGCGCTACACTGGCTGATTTTTACCGCCGGTATTACGCACCCAATCGCGCCACGGCGGTGGTAGTGGGTGATGTGAATCCAAAAATGTTAATCCCGTTAATGGAGAAATATTTTGGATCCATCCCGAGTCAACCCGATCCGCCGATGGTTACAATCGTCGAGCCACCACAAACTGAATTGCGCAAAGCGACCGTTGAATTTGACTCTAATCCGGCGATGATGATGGCTTGGCATATGGGTGACATTCACGACCCTGACAATGCTGCACTCAGTGTTTTGGGGAATATCCTGACTGACGGCCGTACCTCCCGGATGTACAAAACCATCGTTGAACAAAAACAACTGGCTTCCAGTGTTTGGTGTTCACCCGACCCGGGTAAGTACCCGGGACTCATCGTTTTGTCTGGTACTACCCAGGGCGAACATACCAATGAAGAGCTCGAAACGGCTGCTTTGGACATTATCCATGATCTCCAGAAAAATGGAATTACCACCGCTGAGCTGGAACGCGTAAAAAAACAGAGTCGAATGGATTATTTACAGGGACTTCGGAGCAATGCCGGGCTCAGTTTTCAACTCGGATTTTACGCCACAACAGCCGGAGACTGGCGCATGGTGGAAAAAGCGCCGGACTTGATCAAGGCTGTCACCGCCGATGATGTACAACGCGTCGCGAATAAATATCTGGTTGACACCAATCGCACCGTGGTCTACCTCATCAATCCTTCTGAGCAGGCGAATGCCGGGGAGGTCAAATAATGAACACTCAAGCCCTGATTCGCGGCAGTGTCCTGTCAATCGGTCTGCTGCTAATAGTGAGTTGTAATATGTTACCATCCGCTTCCGACAATACATCCTTCGTCCGCAAAGACCCTCGCAAAATGGAATTCGCACCGGTCAAAGCGAAGCTACCTCAAATCCAGGAGTTCACACTGGCCAATGGTATTCAGGTGATATTTATTGAAAATCGTGAGTTGCCCCTGCTGGATGTCCGGGCACAACTGGCCGGCGGCTGGGTCTATCTACCCGCGAACAAAGCTGGTGAAATCAATCTGTTTTCTGATGTGATACGCACCGGTGGAGCCGGTAATCGCTCCGGAGATGAGATCAATGATTTTCTCGAAAGCCGTGCTGCCAGCGTCGAAACCTGGGGCGGACGAATGGCTACGGGTGCAAACCTGAGTTGTCTGAAGGAAGATTTTCAGGATGTTCTGGGGATCATGGGTGACATTTTAATGTCTCCAAAATTTGCTGAAGAAAAGTTGGCCCTGCACCGCAACCTGCGACTCGAACAGGTGCGTCGGGAAAACGACAACCCCCAAACGATCATCAACCGGGAATTCAGCAAGGTGCTCTACCCTGAAAATATCCTCGGTGTCAATGCCGATGAGACAACCTATAACGCCGTTACTCGTGACGATTTACTTGCATTCTGGCAGACATATTACCATCCCAACAATGTGTTATTAGCCGTGACGGGGGATATTACCCGGGAAAATCTGGAAAAATCTCTCAATGCCGTTTTCGGCGGTTGGTCTGAGTCGGCCGTTGAAATACCTGCCCCACCCAGCACGCCTGACCGGTCCCGGCATCAGGTTGTTCTGGTTAATAAAGACATCGTACAGTCCAGTATCAGGGTTGGATTTTTAAGTCCTCTGAGTGATACAGATCCTGACCGGTTTGCGGTTGAGGTTATGAACTATGTATTGGGCGGAGGCGGATTCAAATCCCGTCTGACAGAAAAAATTCGGTCCGACGAAGGATTGGCTTACAGTGTCTGGAGCGGATTCAATGCCGGCTGGAAATTTCCGGGCGTTTTCCAGGCAGGCACGGAGACCAAAGGCGCTACCACGCACCGCGCCGTGGAATTGTTGACTCAGGAAATATCACGGATGCGCGATGGCGGGGTTACTCCGGACGAGTTTGCCCGAGCTCAGGCTGCAATTGTCAATCGCGACATTTTCAAATATGATGACCCCTCCAAAATTGCCCGTCAGCTTCTGAATTTGAAATTTGAGGGCAAACCGCAGACCTATATGACGGACGATGTGAAAGGTTACCAAAGCCTGACGCTTGAACAGGTCAACGCGGCGGCAAAAAAATACCTGGAGCCTGAAAACCTCCTCATCATGGTTGTTGGAAATCCGGCATTGTTCGAAAAACCACTGGACGACTTTGGTCCGGTCACGATGATTGATTTGGAGCAAGATTCCTAAGATCCGGACTCGTGTGAATTGACATTTTTTTCAACAAAAGCCCCGCGCTACCGTGGGGCTTTTATTTATATCAGACGATACTTTTTCAGTTCTTTGGCTAAAAATCGGGCACGATCTTCCGTCAAATCATTCAGTGATTGCCAAAATCGCGGTCCATGGTTTTTCACTTTGGTGTGTACCAATTCGTGCAGCAGGATGTAATCCTGTAAATGGTTTGGCAACGCAGCAATCTTTAGATTTAGACTGATGTTATTCTGGCGCGAACAACTTCCCCACCGGGTTCGTTGCCGACGAAAACTCACACGCCGGACTTCAAAATGGTATTGTCCTGCAAGCGTGGTTATTCTGGATAACAGGAATTCCTTGGCCGCGTTTTCATTCGCGGGTAACGTGGTCAGTATCTGGTCGGTGTGGCTCGCGTACGATCTCACAAGCTGCTGATGATTTAATATCCAGCCCCTGTGAATCTCGACAAACGACTTTGCGGAAGCGAGGGAAACCCCGTGTGGAACGGCGATCCGGACCGACTCATCTGAATTAATTCTGATGTTTAAATGTTTCGCGCGTTTGCTGGAAACAAAATAAAGGGTTCCGATTTCTGCATCGGATATTGCAATTTCACTTACTCTCATGGGGGCAAAAGATAGAAGACTTGACGCTACATGCTATCGAACTCTTTGTGATAATTAGATTTGGTGATGGGGAAATAAATCTATTAGCTTAAAACGAAAACACTTCACCATATCGGAGGAACCATGCCTGCCATTCGCCATCTACTGACGATCAACGCACCACCGGAGCGTATTTACAAGGCATTAACTGAGGAAGATGGGCTACAGTCATGGTGGACTGTTGGCGCAAAGACCCGCCCAAACGTCGGCTCAAAAGCGACCTTTGATTTTGGATCGCATTTTCACAATGAGATGCGTATTGACGACCTCAGGCCAGTTGATCGGGTAGTTTGGACCTGTGTGGACGGCGATGAAGAATGGATTGGGACGCACTATTCATTCGAGCTGACCCGGGTTCCAGGTGGGACGGAATTGCGGTTTGCACATACGAA
>MNWS01000065.1 GCA_001872685.1 Fidelibacterota bacterium CG1_02_48_14 | reverse complement strand
AGACGAGCGGGAATGTCCAATGTCGATTTAGAGAAAAAGGAACGAGGAAAGAGTAAGAGTAAGAGAAAAGTGCCGGGTGATTTCTGTCGAATGTCGAATGTCGAATGTCGAATGTCAAAGCTCAAAGCTCAAAGCTCAAACGTCAAAGCTCAAATAACGTTGACCCCGCTCGCCCTTCGATCCGTCAGTAGCCGGATAAACTTGCTCAGCCCCGTAGGGATCCCTTTGGGAGGAGACGAGCGGGAATGTCCAATGTCCATCGTCCAATGTCTAAAAATTTACCACCCACGATGGCGACGAATCGCGCTGATGGAGACCGACGCAGTGGATTCCGCCAAATCCAAAAGTGCCTTCGCGTATTGCTGAATTTCCCATTGGGCTCCCGTATGAATCCGTAACTCAATAAAGTGAACGAGATTGTGCAGATTCACTGTTGCGTACATTTCTGTATACAGGTTTTGCGGTAAAACCATGCGTGCTTGTTCCCGGGCGACACCCATTTCCAGTAACTCATTGTAAAATGTTACCGCATTCCCGGTATGTCTCGCAATCGCCTCCTGAATCGTCGGACCAGAGTCGCCTGATTGGTAGGTTAGAAGCTCGTCAGTACTGGCCTGGCGATTGGATTCAGCCTGCTGACGGTAGGATTTGGGCGT
Organism: Fidelibacterota bacterium CG1_02_48_14; assembly: GCA_001872685.1. Taxonomy (GTDB): domain Bacteria; phylum Fidelibacterota; class UBA8477; order UBA8477; family UBA8477; genus UBA8477. The sequence continues at coordinate 6,675 of MNWS01000065.1, read as the reverse complement.
GTAAAATTCCAACCCGACACTGGTGTAGCGTCTCGAAATTTCGTTATATGACCACGTCCGATGTCGATGCCATTGACGCGTTACGAACAGTGGACATTTGACATGAAATGTGAAACTGATATGCTCGAAGGGTGAGGTGTGGCGGTGTTTGACCAGATAATCAATCAACGCCTCATCTTTTTCGTCCATACTCTCCTTGCGCTTCCCAAAGGAGACCCGTGCGCCATTCACGACATCAACATCGCCGCCCATGGCATTAATCAGTCGGACAAAACTTATCCCGTCACCCAGGACATCTATTGCTTCACTCATGTTTGATTCGTTAGCCATGTTCATTTCCATTCGCTTGGTATACTTTTAAAAATTTCTCAACGAGCACGGGATTTCCACCGACCAACCCCGGCTTGGAAATGGTCGCGGGTTTATTGTAATGCACATTATTGCCATCCAGAACCTTCAGAACGCCGCCATTAGCCTGGAGAATGGCGTGACCGGCGCAAATATCCCATTCATTTTTGGGACGGAGTGTGACGAAAAAATCTTCCTGCCCGGTCCCCACCAATGCCAGTTTATAGGCGACGCTGCCAATGGGAATTAAGTTTTTGAATGTATTCTGCCACGGTTCCCATAACCCCCGACGCGTTTCAGAGCGCGAATTGACGCAGCTCACCGAATGGAGCTCAGTGCCGGTACATATAGCGGTTTCGCTTCCGTTCAGCAGGACCTCACCAGATCCGTTCGCAGTAATCATTTGATTCCGAACCGGATTAAAAATCACACCCATCACGGGTTTGCCCCGCTTTACCAATCCGATGGAAACCACGAAATGCGACACCCCTTCGATGAATTCCTTGGTCCCATCCAACGGATCAACAATCCAAACGAATTCCTTGTCCAGGCGTTCAGGCGAATCTTTGGTTTCCTCAGAAAGCCAACCGAAGTCAGGTGTTTCTTTCATAATGAATTCTTTGAGAAAATCATCTGCAGCATTGTCAGCAGTTGTTACCGGGTTGTGGTAACTTTTGTCACGAATTTCGTAATCATTTTTGTAATACTGCAAGAGAATGTCACCCGCGTTGGAGGCGGCAGTTTTGGCAAGTTTGAGTAGGTCGTTCATGGCAGCAAGGATAACATGCCGACATGATTTGGCAAAGTTCGATTATGACCCGGTGGCGCTGGAGCGGTCACAGTAGGGGCGATGGAATGCTGGTGAAAAAAACACGCTTATGCACTTGATAGACCTGCTATTCCCAATTAAAATAAATCCGTTCGTTCATATTTTGATTTTGGAGTCTGTTAGGGTGATTGCTTTCCAAACAAAGCTGCAACATGTCATTCATTTGTACCATGAATTTGGAGTCAGAGCCTGGGTCCGGTTGGCAGCTTATCCTGACCCGGAATTGTACCACCATATCCTGATCGGCACATTGACATCCATCGAATCGGACAAATTGAGGCACCAGTTGTTTCGAACGGAACATCATCGCGACAGCCGAAACATCAGGGAGTACGCGCGGGAAATGATACTTAATTGGTTGATCGAGGACCTGGTGATTCAATATGTATTGCCGCATAAATTCAAAAATATCAAACTGATCGGTGGTGATCGGGACCGCCGGTTTCTGGCTGGCTCACATGTCGCGGCAACACCGGACTTAAAAGCCGACGGCAGAAAATACGACATTAAGTGCGATTGGACCGGGTATTGGCATGAAAAGGGGATTGTGGATTTAAGAGATGGGGAATACCCATTGTTATTAAAACAGAATGCCGGATTGGTTTTGATCCTGCCTTTTCAAAAGCAGATTGGAATATTGGATTCGTTGACCGAGGTGAAGGTTATTAAAGGAAAAATGCACCCGATCTGGCACAAACCTTACCACGCATTGGAATTATCGGAAAATTTGTGTTGGGAAGACTGGAAGTGAGCGGTTATCGGGTTATTTTTTTAAAAGGATATTCGTATAGTTCTGCAACCTGATCACGATAAACACCGGCGACCCGTTGGCGATTTTCCAGCGTGTCAGATTCAAGCGACACCGAGCTGGCTGTTCCGATTTTGAGTCGTACACCAATACTGGGCAGTCTGAGCAGGGTTAAAAAATGGCCACCGAAGGGGTCGTCTTTGTACCACATCACCAGATCACGTGAGATTTCATCTGTAACCATCCCACCAATATTGTAATAACTGATTCCCACGGGTAAAACCGGAACTCCCGCTTCGGCAGCTGCAGCGAATAAGGCGGACCTAAACCGCAATAAATCATTCCCGCCAGTCGTGGTACCTTCCGGAAAGAAGTTGATGTTGGTTCCGAACCCGAGGATCGTTCGCATCACCCGGGCATATTTTCCGGATTTACCTCCTGTGTCCCGATCCACGAAAATGGTACCCGCCAGGTAACCCGCCCAGCCGATTAACGGCCACTGCTTCACATCCTGTTTGGCGACAAACAGGACAGGAATTTGACTGGCAACCACCGGTATATCCAGGTAGCTGGTATGGTTTCCGATGACGACAAAAGGTTGACCGCGAGGGATATTTTCGCCGTTTTCCAAAGTAATTTTTGCATTCAGGGCGAGCATGAGGACCCGCGTTCCCAAAAACACCCAGTACGACATGAACCGCAGATAAAATTTGACTGAAAATAGTCGGATGACCAGCAGCGTCATAGCGCCCAGCAGGAAATAAACAATCGACAATAAAAAAATGAGAATCCGGCCGGCGAGCAGCCAGTTGTTTACAGGTCGAATCCGGTCGTCAGGCCAATTGGTTGGGTTTGACATATTGGGCGGAAATTAAACGACACGGGCGATGAACCAATTTATTTTGTTTTCAATCCGCTGTCGGCCTTCACCCAGTTATGAACCAAAAGAACTCTTCAAGTAACTAATGTCTAAGTTCACATTCACCCTTATATTGATCAGGCAATGATCTTCTATTCTATTGTCATTTTAGCGCTGTTAACAATCCTGTATGTGGTTGCCCGGCGATCGAGTGCGCGTGAGGCACACTGGGACTGGGGGCGTATTAATCTCGAGAATCTGACCTTTCCGCATAATTTCGACTGGGGCATAACAAGCGGGATTTTCCCAACCCTCTCCGTACAACCAACAAATTGGTCAGCCTGGCAAGACTCTCTGGGCGAGAGCCGGGATTTTCCGGGTGGTCAAATTCAACCTCAAGAATTTTCACAAATTAGTTGGGAGCATCGTGAGAGTCTGATTGACGCTTTGAAACTGTTGGGTGTTAATTCCTACCGTTTTGGACTGGCCTGGTCAGATATTCAACCCAAACAATCAGAATTTGACGCAAAAGTCATTCAGCAGTATGTCGCATTTTGTCAAGCGCTAATCGCAGTAAATATCCAACCGGTCATTACGCTGCACCATTTTGCGGCGCCACTATGGTTCGAAGCCTTGGGCGGTTTTGAGCGAAGGGAAAATATCCCTGTATTTGTGCATTATGCCGAAACGGTTTTCGAAAAACTGGCGCCATTTGCCTCCCGGTGGATCACCTTCCATGAACCGGAGGTCACCAGTTTGCAGGGTTGGTTTTTGGGAAATAACCCGCCCGGCAAACGCGATTTGCGGCTGGCAACCCGCGTATTGGCGAATATGTTGGATGCCCATACCAAAACTTACCACCGATTGAAGCAAATGGCTGACCCGGCCCCAAAAAACCTGCAGGTCGGACTGACCAAGCAGATGAATATATTCGACCCCGCGCGCCGGTGGCATCCATTAGATTGGATTATGACGGATGTCATCAATAAAGTCTACCGTGACGAAGTGCTGCATTATCTCACGGAAGGCGTTTTTGATTTTCAAATTCCCGGATATTTCCGAACGCGACGAATCAACCTGAAGGCGAAAGGCGCACTGGATTTCATCGGAATGGATTATTTCACACACAAACAGGTGCGTTTTGTGTCGGATTGGCGAAGACCTTTTCGCCTGGATACGCCTCATCTGGAACCGACTGATGATGCCGATGCAGCCATTTATCCGGAAGGGCTCTATGCCGGAATTCAGCGACTGGCTCACCTGAAGAAACCGATCTGGATCACTGCGAACGGCATCGTTGATGCGGCAGATGAACAACGCAGCCAATTCATCCGCCGGCATCTCTATACGGTGAGACGGGCATTGGCTGAGAACTACCCGGTTAAAGGATATTACTATTATAGTCTAACGGATTCCCAGGAAGGCTCGACTGGAAAATTCATCGCCAATGGCCTGTTCGAAATTTTGGGCGCTAAATTGAACCCACGCCCCTCTGCAGAAAAGTATGCTGGTATTATTCGTCGGCAATAAGTTGTGATTCACCCAAAAAGCATTCGGAGACGTCCGGGAAAGCAGTCCGCCTAAGGCTCCCTTAGAGCCATTTTTTTCGTCTGAAATACATGACCATTCCAGACGTCACCCCAATCAGAATGACCCAAAGACCCGCATACCCGTAACGCCAACCAAGTTCGGGCATATTTGAGAAATTCATTCCGTATAGACCCACAATAAAGGTCAGCGGGATAAAAATGGAGCCCACAATTGTGAGTACTTTCATGACCTCATTCATGCTTTTGCTGACGGTGGACATATACAGATCCATCAAACCGGGGATTAATTCCCGGGCAGATTCGACCTCATTGATCACATAATTTAAATGATCCCAGGTGTCCAGCAGGTATTGCATCGTGTTGGTATCTATCAGGTGGGAGCCTGTTTTGTGCAAATTTCCCACTGCATCGCGCAGGGGAATGAGTAACCGTCTGATGAATACCAATTCCCGACGCATGCCTTGAAGTTTGTTGAGAATACGCTCGGACGGCGTGACTAAAATTTCCTCTTCGATGGCATCCAACTGGCCGTTCATATCATCCACAACCTGATAATAATGGTCAATAATCACATCCGTAAGCATGTAAAATAAATAATCCGACCCGCGATCCCGAGCGCGTCCCTGAGCATTGGCAAGTCGCTCCTCCACCAGTTTGAATATTGGACTGGGCAGTTCCTGGAAAACCAGGACATAATCCTTTCCCAAAATCAAACTCACCTGTTCCGGGATAAAGCTGCCGTCCAGCCGCTTGACGGCGAGTGATTTGAGTGTCAGAAAAACATAATGTTCGTATTCCTCAATTTTGGGGGTGTGCTCCGTATCCAGAATATCTTCAACAACCAACGGGTGTAGGTCGAATTGCTTACCGAATTCAGCAATCAAATTCACATCAGCGAGTCCAACGACCTTTATCCAGTTAATTCGATTCGGGACTAATGTCGGTACACTGAGTTTATCTTTTGGGAGTATTTCGCTTTTGAAACTTTCCGCTGAGTAGGTGTAATGAACCACTTCGACGCGTTCATTCGTTGTTGAACCGACATGAATCAGTACACCGGGCGGTTTCCCGATTTTCTGTGTTATTCTTCCGTGGGGGCGATTGGGCATGACCAACCCTTTCTAACAACTTGATTTCAATTTATTTCCGCGAAATCTAACTTCTGAAAGCGCTAAAGACCAATCTTCAGACTAAAATTATCACTCCGGTATCGGGAGCAGGAAAAATTCCCGAATGTCCGTAGCACCGGTGAACGCCTGTAACAGTCTTTCAACCCCCACGGCGATTCCACCGGTTGGTGGCATTTTTCCAACAGCTTCAATAAATGAATAATCGATGGGGTGTGGCGGGAATCCGTAAATTTCCCGCATGGCATTCGTGTGATGCCAACGTTTCAAAAGTTCATCCGGGTCGGTCAGTTCCGAAAACGCGTTCCCGATCTCAAATCCCCGGGCGTAAATCTCGAATCGCTCCGCCCAGCGAGAGTCACCAGGTTTTCGCCGTGCCAATGCTCCCATCTCCACCGGATAATCGTAAACGATTGTGGGTTTTTCTAAACCCAATTTTGGCTCAATCAAATCCAGCCAGACGCGAAAAAAAATGTCTTCGAAGGTATCGTCATCCGCCAAGGGTTGATCCAATACCAGTTCCACCTCCCGACGCCAGTAAGATTCATCCGTCAATGCCCGGGAAAGGTCAATCTGTGCATCGCGCTGAAATAACTCTGCGATAGAAAATCGTGGATAGGGTGACGACCAGTCAAATCCACCAGCCATATGCGAAAAATGGCCCGCGAGATAACTGAACAATGCCTCACAGTCCGACATGATGTTTTTGTAGTCGGCATTGACCCGGTACCATTCCAGCATATTAAATTCGGGGTGGTGCTGCTTCGTATTTTCACCGGCATTGCGAAAGACTCTCGCGATTTCGAATAGATTGTGGTTGGCAAAATCAGGATTACCCAATGCTTTTTTAATGGCAAATTCCGGCGACGTGGGGAGATAAAACGGAAAGCGCTCGCCGACAAAATTGGCGTATTGGGTGGAAAATCCATGCAGATGGACTTCAATGCCCGGAGATTGAACCAGGATCGGTGTTTCAATTTCGAAGAAATCCTGATCCGTGAAAAATTGCCGGATCAGGTTGATGAATTCGCGTTTTTGTTGTTGCCGGAAGAATCGATTCATTGCGAAAGATAGGATAAGAAAAGAGAAAAGAGAAAAGAGGAAAGAGGAAAGAAGAAAGAAGAAAGAAGAAAGAAATAGAGCACGAGTACGGACCAATAGAACACGGAAACCACGGATGGAATGGATTCACTCGGATCAATTTTCCGGTCAAA
>MNWS01000054.1:22873-29897 GCA_001872685.1 Fidelibacterota bacterium CG1_02_48_14 | reverse complement strand
GATGATCCTGAACCACCTCGGGATGCATGGGACAAGTGTACTTCGCAGCACTCGCATCTGCTTTTGTTTCAGATGGTGGTGTTGAATCCTCATGATGGTGATGGTGAGTGTGCGTGTGTTCTTCTCCCTGCTCCTCCTCGTGCTCGTCTTTTATGTATTTCCCCGGGTCCGCCTTAAATTCGTGCTGACAGTGCTCTGAGCAGAAATAGTAGGTATCACCGTCATGGTCGGCAGAAAGCGCACCATTCGGATCAATGGTCATGCCACATACCAGATCCGTTACTTGTCGTTTATCCATCAGGTTTATCCTCCTGACTCATTTATTTTATTCAACACCCTAGATTTCCAGATGTAGTAAATCGTGGGGATAACCACCAAGGTCAGGATGGTTGATGTAACCATTCCGCCCACCATGGGTGCTGCGATCCGCTTCATGACTTCCGAACCGGTACCACTCCCCCAGAGGATCGGAATCAAACCAACCATGGTTGATGTAACCGTCATCATTTTTGGGCGCACCCGGTCAACCGCGCCCTCCATCACCGCCGCATACAGGTCCTGAATCGAATTCATTTTACCTTGTGATTTCCGATCCTGGAAGGCATTGTCCAGATAAACCAGCATCACGACACCGGTTTCTGCAGCCAGACCCGCTAAGGCGATGAAACCCACACCAACTGCCACACTCATGTTGTAGTCAAGCAAATACATAAACCAGATGCCACCTATCAGTGTAAAGGGCAGAGATAGCATGACGATAAGGCTTTCCGTGATATTTCTAAAGTTGAAATAAAGCAGCATAAAAATGATGGTGAGTGTCACTGGCACGACGATTTTCAGTCGTTGGTTCGCCCGTTCCATGTATTCATACTGACCACTCCAGATGATGGAGTAGCCTTCGGGCAGCGTCAACTCCCGCGCCACCACTTTCTTGGCGCGGTTCACATACGTACCAACATCAATCCCGGTCAGGTCTACATAAACCCAGCCGGTTCTACGGGCATTTTCACTTTTAATGACTGGCGCTCCCTTATGGATGAAAATATCCGCCACCTGGGAGATGGGAATTTGAGCGCCAACCGGTGTGGGTATCATAATTCGTCGTAATTTTTCAATACTATCGCGCAACTCTCGCGGGTAACGCACATTCACCGGATAACGCTCCAGGCCTTCCACTGTAAAGGTCACATTCATACCACCGATGGCCGATTGAATAATATCCTGAATATCTCCTACGGTAAGACCATACCGTGCGGCTTCGTCCCGTTTGATTTCGAAATCCAGAAAATTACCACCGGTCACCTTATCGGCATACGCACTCAGTGTGCCGGGAATTTTCTGAACCACCGATTGAACGCGAGCCGTCAGTGCATTAAGTGTATCCAGATTGCCACCCATTATTTTGATTCCTACCGGCGTTTTAATCCCCGTGCTCAACATGTCAATCCGTGTCTTAATGGGCATCGTCCAGGCATTGGTTAAACCAGGAAACTGGATAGCACCGTTCAATTCGTCACTCAGTTCATCGATGGTAACTGCTCGATTCTCGGGGAAAACCCATTTCAAGCCACTTCGCAGAAAATCAGGGACCGTCCACCCGGAGTAAAAACGGTGAACCTGTTTACGCGCAGGCCAGTCATCCTTTGGTTTCAGGGTAATGGTTGTCTCAAGCATACTTAAGGGAGCCGGATCGGTGGCTGTCTCTGCCCGGCCACTTTTCCCAAAAACCCGCTCGACTTCCGGAAAGGATTTGATGATCCGATCGGTCTGTTCCAATAATTCCCGGACTTTGGTGATTGAAATCCCGGGATCGGTGGTTGGCATATACAGCAGGTCACCCTCATTCAAGGGGGGCATAAATTCCGATCCAATACGCCCAAGTGGCCAGACTGTTACGACTAACACAATTGCTGCCAAAGCTATGGTCATTTTCCGATAATGTAACACCAACCGGATAACTGGTCGGTAAACCCTTATAAGGAATTTACTGATGGGATTTTTTTCTTCGCGAATGATCCGTCCCCGGACGAAATAACCCATGAGCACAGGCACAATGGTGATAGCCAGCAATGCTGCAGCCGCCATGGAGTAGGTCTTGGTGAAAGCCAACGGTCTGAACATCCGGCCTTCCTGGGCCTGTAGGGTAAAAACGGGAATGAATGAAACGGTTATGATGATCAATGAATAGAAAAGCGCTGGTCCTACCTCTTTGGAAGCCTGCAAAATCAATTGCCAATGATCACGATTTTTGTCATCCCGCTCCATGTGTTTGTGGACATTCTCGATCATCACGATCGCCGCATCCACCATGACTCCGATAGCGATAGCAATCCCGCCCAGGGACATGATATTCGCATTAATGCCCTGATACTTCATTATCAGAAATGCCATCAAAATGCCTACCGGCAGGGTAAAAATCACGACAAATGCACTTCGAAAATGGAGTAGAAATATGATACAAATGATGGAGACGACGACGAATTCTTCCAGTAGTTTGTCTTTCAGATTCGCCACGGCACGCTCGATCAACACGGAGCGATCGTAGACTGGTGTGACCGTTACTCCGGCTGGCAGTCCCGTCTTCAGACTTTCCAGTTTTTCTTTGACCTTTTGAATCACTTCCAGGGCATTTTCACCGTAACGCATAATGATTATGCCGCCCACCGTTTCACCTTCGCCGTCACGCTCGGCGATACCGCGTCTCAATTCCGGTCCGATATGGACATCCGCAATGTTGCGAATCAGAATGGGCGTCCCATTTTTGTCCACACCCACCGGAATAGCTTTGATGTCATCAATACTTTTAATGTATCCCAACCCACGCACCATGAACTCGGTTTCACTCATTTCCACGAGACGGCCACCCACATCATTATTGCTGCGTTTGATGGCCAGTTTGACCTTGTTCAGGGGAATGTTGTAGGCCAGTAATTTGTTGGGGTCAACTTCCACCTGGTACTGCTTCACAAATCCGCCAATACTGGCGACTTCAGAAACACCCGGTACCGACATTAATTCATAACGGAGATAATAATCCTGAATGGAGCGCAACTGCTGCAGATCATGATTATAACTCTCGACGCTGTATTCGTAGACCCAACCGACACCGGTTGCATCTGGTCCCAGTTGAGGATTAACACCGTCCGGGAGTCGTCCCGAGACAAAGTTCAGGTATTCCAAAACCCGGCTGCGCGCCCAGTAAATGTCCGTGCCATCCTCGAAAATGATGTAAACGAAGGAAACACCGAAAAACGAGTAACCCCGGACAACTTTTGCATAGGGCACGGACAACATAGCTGTGGTTAAGGGATAAGTAATCTGATCTTCCACCACCTGAGGCGCCTGTCCGGCATAATTGGTCTGAATGATGACCTGGACATCACTTAAATCCGGAATCGCATCCAATGGTGTGGTTTTCATGGCGACAATGCCGCCAAGGATGACAGAAATGGTGGCCAAAATCACCAGAAAACGATGATTGATAGACCATTCAATAACGCGTTCAATCATGATAACCTCACCCGCCTACTTGCCTTGTTCAGGTTTGATCGGTACCAATGTCATCTCACAAACGGGACATTTCCCGGCATGATCTTCCACCACGTAATGATGCTCCGTCATGGGGCAAGTGTACCAGGTTTTGGTTGAATCGTACTTTTCCGTTTTTTCCACCAGTTTCATGCCGCACTCAGGGCAATCTCCCGGATGATTCACTTTTACGAATGCATGGGATTCCATGGGGCAGGTGTACCAGGTCAGCATGCCATCTCTCACTTCGCCAAATTTTTCGGGACTAATCGGCGCATCGGCATCTTCCTCTCCATGTTCATGACCTCCCGTTGCACGAGATCGGTTGGCAGGATTATTTGCCTTTTCAGCTCTCTCGTTCGATCCGCCAGCACCAGGTTTTTCGTTGGATTCGGGCGAATTTGCTTTGTTGGTTCGATTACCAAGCAGTTTGGAAATGCCCTCCTGCAATCGGCTTTCTGAATCAAGCAAAAACTGACCTGAAAGCACAACCTGATCGCCCTGATCCAAACCCGATTTGATCTCGTAAAAACCATTACCACTCTCCATACCAACGACCACAGGACGCGGCGCGAAACGGCCTCCACCCAGGGCGACGAAAACCAGTGAACGCTCGCCGGAGAAAAGCACGGCTTCGAGCGGAACTGCGATGACATTTTTTACCGGTGACGACTCAATTTTAATATTGGCGTACATGCCGGGCTTCAAGGTCATTTTAGGATTGGAAAATTTCAAACGAGCTTTGATCGTCCGGCTTTTTGAGTCCAGATAAGGATAGACGTAGTTCACAATGCCCTTAAATGTCTCACCGGGCAGGTAGGACAATGACATTTCTGCTTTCTGACCTTCCGCCAACCAGGGTAATTCATATTCGTAAATGTCCGCATAAACCCAAATTTGTGAGAGATCAGCGATGGTGTACATCTGCATACCCGGCTTGACTTCCATCCCATCAACCACGTGTTTTTCAACCACATATCCTTCAAACGGCGACTGAATTGTCACGGTTTTTTTCACCCGACCCGTCTGCTCCAGAGCCTGGATTTGGCCATCCGAAATGTCAAAATATTCGAGACGAATGCGGGACGATTGAAGGATAGCCGCAGCATTACTCCGAATGGAAGGATCGTTGGACTGACCCATGTGCTTCAAGCTGTTATAGGCATCCAGATACTCCTGTTGGGCAGTGACCAGTTGCGGGCTGTAAATTTCCACCAATTTTTCGCCCTTGCGAATTTTCTCACCGGTTGTGCTCACATAAGCTTTTTCGATCCAACCTGTAAATTTGGTGTGGATATGGGACAGGAGACTTTCGTCATAATCCACGCGACCGACGGTTCGAATTTCCCGGTAGAGGTCATGACGCTGTACAGACGCGATCCTTACCCCCATATTTTGTTCCACCACCGGATTTATTTTAACGGTCGCACCGAAAGTTTCTTCACCTGCATAAACCGGCACCAGATCCATTCCCATGGGAGATTTTCCCGGTTTGGGACTGATATAGGATGGATCCATGGGCGCACGGTAGTAGAGAATTTTTTTCTCACCAGGCGTTGAGGAAGAGCCACTTTCTGCTTGAGATGTCTCACTGCCACCATTGAGTGGCGTCAGTTTCATACCACAAATGGGACAATTGCCAGGTCCTTCCTGGATCACATTGGGGTGCATGCCACACGTATAAAGCTCTTCGTTATGGCTACCAGCCTCGGTGTCTGTTTTTGCCACCGCCTCATCTGAATTACCGCAATTGACTACAAATAGTCCGGCAATTGTGATGAAGGTTGACACGAATATCAGTTTAATTCTCATTGGGTAACTCCCCGTTCGCCCCGACAAGCCCGACGGCGCGATAAAGTTTTGCTGCTGCGATCTTGCGGCTGGCTTTCACATTTTCATATTCCATCCGGACATTAAAGGACATCCGCTGACTATCCAGCAAGTCCAGAAAACTGATCTTCCCGGTTTGATAGGCGGAATATGCCGACCCGACCATCTGTTTGGTCTCCGGAATGAGCCGGTCTTCGTATAAAGCACAGGTTTCTTCAATTTCCACTAAATCCTGAAGCTGAGACTGGATCGTTGACTTGATTTGATTCCAGGTCGCCGCGGTACTTGCTGCGGATGCAGTCTGATTGATTTCTGCAGCTTGAACCCGGGCTTGATTACGTTTGACCCAGATGGGCATATTCAAACCAACTTTGACACCCACTGCATCTTTTCCCGATTCAACAGCGCCACCTAATTTAGTGGGTCCAACGATTGAATAACTCAAACCGGCCGTCAAATCAGGATAATTTTGTTTTTGATTTAATTCTGTCATGATCAATGCCATCTGTTCCATGCTTCGCTTGATTTGTAGCATGGGATTGATTCGATTCGCCAAATTCAGCCAGTCAGCCTCCGAAAAACCAGGATTGGGTAATTCCACGTCCCTCGATGTTGAATCCGGCATTGCCAAATGACCATCAAACAGGGCTTGAAGACCATGCAGGGCTCCATCCAATTGACTTTGCAGTGCATTGGTTTTGCTCTGAATCAGGGATTGTTCGATCTGAAGTTTCAAAATCGGATGCTGGGTATCGCCCTGACCCGTCGAATAATGGGTAAGTGCGACCTTTCGAAATGACTCCAATTCATCAGAATAGGTCGCGAGGATCGCCAGGGACTGCTCCAATTTTTGATAATTTGCCCAGATTTCCTCCGATTGATAGACTGTTGTAACAACAATATTCTGATAGGTTTGGAAGGCAATGTCACGCTTGATTTCGGCAATCGCACGCTGGCGTTTCAATTTGCCCCAGAGAGGGAATTTTTGTGCCAGCATAATTTGATGGTCAATTGGACCGTTACGTGTTTGAACGGGTGAAATGGAGGAGGTTAACTCCAGCATGGGATCAGGTAAAACGCCATTGGCGCGGGACTCGGCTTCGGCGGAATGGTAACTTGCTCGAGCGCTTTGAATTCCGCGATTGAATTTCAGCAAAGAATCAATTCGGCTGGGTTGAGTCCCGATCTGCCCCCACGCCATACCGGTGATAAACTGAAGGGCTAATAAGCCAATGAAAGAGGTTTTGAATCGCAAATTTTAATCTCCCGGATAAAGATGCTTCGAAACGGTATGGAATTCTCATCGATGATCGATGGAATCATACCAGCAGGTACCCTATACAACAAATTTGGACCGAGTACCGGGTCCGGGAGAGAATTCTAAATAACCAGGGGGAGCGTCCGGAAGAGATCCGGACCAGAATCGTCATGGTGATCTTGCGGTAAGCGTTGCCATTTCGAAGAAACAATAGGTGAAATCTCAGCGGTCATCGGCTGAATCGTCATTTCAACAAGATGCTCCTGTACCACCAAAGGGGCACTCAGAACCGAGTAGAAAACGGGGGTTTCGCAGGAGGACATGGTCATGTCACAGGTCATTTTTTCGCTATTTTCCATCCCGGCACAACAACTGGTGGTAGTCGAACAACAAGGCATTGTACAGACC
>MNWS01000054.1:21027-22862 GCA_001872685.1 Fidelibacterota bacterium CG1_02_48_14 | reverse complement strand
GAGCAGCGGCGCAACATTAGCTCCGAGGATGAATGCGATGATCAATAGGGATGTTGTTCGTTTCAGCATGGTGTTTGTTTTCAATACCAAACCTAAGTCAATGTTTCATAACCACAAGGATTTTCATTCAGGGGTTTTGGAGGCAACCGGGAAAAACCAGTAAAACCAGAGCACCCAGGGAAACCAAAGCAGGTAGAGCCATTCTCCCGTTTGAAAATATCTAAGGCCCATGACGCTCATGAATCCTAAAAATCCCAACATCCAATTTTCACGGTGTTTACGAGGGTTTTTCATTACTTATCATGCTTCATTTGATTTGATAAAGATTAATTCAGATTCACCGTGAGATGATTTCTTCTCGTCGGAAACAGCCGTGACTATGGTCGTTTATCATTCCCATGGCCTGCATGTGGGCATAACAGATTGTCGTCCCCATGAATTTAAATCCACGTTGCTTGAGATCTTTACTGAGCTCGTCCGATTCGAGGGTCCGGGCGGGGTAATCTGCCAAAGTTGTGATGTCATGTACAATCGGCTGACCACCAACAAACCGCCAGATATACGCGTCAAAGCTGCCAAACTCGGCTTGAACTTTGAGAAATTGACGCGCATTGTTCACACTCGCCCTGATTTTTGCCTGATTGCGAATGATCCCCGGATTTCCCAACAATTTCTGAATTTCTGCTTCATCAAATTCAGCAACCAGTCGCGGATCATATTCCTTGAAGGCGATGCGGTAATTTTCGCGCTTGCGCAACACGGTGTACCAACTCAGTCCGGCCTGGGCTGATTCCAGCGTGAGAAATTCAAAAATTTTCCGGTCATCGTGCACCGGCACACCCCACTCTTCATCGTGATAAGCTACATAATCGGGTTTATCCAAAGGGACCCAGGGACAGCGCGTTAATTTTTCCATATCAAATTCAGCCTTTCTCATGGATTAGAAGCAGTCATGTTGTGAGTGCGAAGCCAAATGTACTCGCCCACCTGTGGAATTCAACTTTCACTGATTCCATTGGAACCTCAATGTCAAAACCACTAGCACTATTGAAAGCCACAGTTTGCCGTTTTCTTTTTTTTTAATCAAGAACCGAACGCGGTGATTCCGCGTCGTTCCAGAAGCGTTCCTTCAGCCAAGTACAGTTCAACCAGTGCATTCAGGTAACCCACCACAGACCGAGCTTCATCCAGTTGACTTGATGTGAAATCTCGCTGGGCTTGCAGAACCAGAATGTTTGTAGATTTACCAACCCTGAATTTTTCCTGCTCGGCACTGAGTTTATCCTCCTGCAATTGTCGCGTTACATTGGTGGCGACAACTTGCTGCCGGGTGCGCAGAACCTCCAGGTACTTGGAGCGAATATCCAGTTGAATCTGTTTTTCCATGTTTGATACTGCAAGCTCTTGTTGACGTCGGGAAACGCGAACCCGTTCCAACTGGGCTGCTGACTGACGATTGGGCACCGGCAGAGAAAAATTCAAACCACCACTCACCTGGTAGAACGGACTGCTGAAATCTGGTGTTGCACTGGAAAAGGTCTGGGCATAGGTCGATTGTCCCAGGGAAATGAACAGGTCCAGCTTGGGTAGTAACCCGTTTCTGGTTTGCGCAACCACCAACTCCTGCTTTTTCAGGTTCAGACGAGCCTGAATCAGATCCGGTCGATATTTCAAACTTAATGCTGCATGAATCGTCACCGGGTCCAGGAAATCTGCCGGCAGTTCCGGGGGATCAACCGGCAGAGGATAACGGGACCAAACACCGATTTCATCGGGATAAATCAGATAGATAATTTTCAATCGAGCCTGCTCGTGCTGACTCGATGCGTCTATCA
>MNWS01000054.1:0-21016 GCA_001872685.1 Fidelibacterota bacterium CG1_02_48_14 | reverse complement strand
CGGGCTGCGGATTCTGCCGCCACGGCGGCCAATTCCAGATCAGGCAAATTACCAACCTTTACGCGCTCCTCGGTTTCACGAAACTGCTGTTCCGCCAGCGCCAGGGAGGCGGCTTGGATCCGCATCATTTCAGCGGTGAGGTAAAGGTCCCAGTAGGCTTTTTCAATCGTCGCGGTCACTGCTTCGGCCACACCCTTTAATTCCGATTCAGAAATGGTAACGTCAATTTGCGCACTGCGCACACTGGCAAGATTGGTGGCCAAACCAAACCCTCTCAACAGCGACTGGTTGACCGTCATACCAATACTTCCGGCATATTGATCGGTATACAAACTCGAAATGGATCCACTCATGCTGGTGGTGATGGCGACATCCGTTCCGGTAGGCAGCGACTGGCTGATACCCGCGCCAAATGACGTCTGGGTGGTGGTCAAATCAACCGGATTGGCATTGGTGCCAAGTTGCCGCTGTGATTTATTTTCACTGCGCTGGACATTAGCGGTGACCACCGGGTCGAATGCGCCTTTTTGCTGCTTTACTGCCGCCTGACTTAATTCCGGCGCCAGCTTTTGCACCAGAATCGTCGGGTTGTTCTCAAGTCCCAACAAAATGGCATTCTCCAAACGGATGTCGATTGTATCCAAAGGCGTCGGCAATAATGGTCCGGAAATGGCCGATACCTCACCAACGGCAACCATCACTGGCAAAGCGATTGGTGCCATCAAACGAAACAGTAAACGATTCATAATATCCAATATCTTAGGTTAGGCAACTGACGATTCAGTCTCCGGGTCGCCAGGTTTACCGGACTTCAGGCGTTTTTCAAAAATGGCGTAAATTACGGGAATGAGGACCAGTGTGATCAGAGTAGAGCTCATCAATCCTCCGATCACCACGCGTGCCAGTGGCGCTTGCGCCTCACCACCTTCCCCCATGCCAAATGACAATGGTAACAGTCCGAGCACAGTCGTGAGCGTGGTCATTAAAATCGGTCGTAACCGACGCGCGCCAGCCGTACTAATGGCATCCAGTAACGAGAGGTGATGATCCCGTCGAAGCTGATTGGTGTAATCCACGAGGAGAATCGCATTATTCACCACAATCCCCGCCAGCATGATCGCGCCAATAAATGCCTGCATACTGAAGGTCGTGTCCGTCAATATCATGGTGAATACAACGCCGATCAGCCCCATGGGAATAGCGAACAGAACAACAAATGGATCGCGCCATGATTCAAATTGCCCAGCCATCACCATGTAAACCAGCAGAATCGCCAGCAACAGTCCCAACAGCAGCTCTTTAAATGATTTCTGCTGCTCTTCGTAATCACCGCCAAACAAAATGGCGAATCCTTTTGGAACCGGAACAGTCTGCAGGGCATCGCGAATGTCATTCACGACGGATCCCATGTCCCGCTCAGTGAAATTGGCTTCCACGGTGATCATGCGCTCCTGATCTTTGCGCTCAATGCGAACCGGACCCTCTTCATTAACCACATGCACGACGTTCCGAAGAACGACCGGCAAGCCACGATTATTCACCACGGTTAGGTCCAGCAATTCATTCAGGTCATTGCGATCTTCAGGACTGAGTCTCACCAAAATGCGATACTGTTTGCCTCCATCCCGATAAAAAGAGGCTTGGGTGCCACCAATCGCGGTTTGCATGGCCTCACCGATGCGTGAGACAGTCAAACCCAGATCCGCAGCCTTCTGGCGATCGATTCGAATAATTTGTTCAGGACTGCCCTCTTCCCGGCTAATCTCAGTGTCGGTGACGCCCGGGACTTTCGACACGATCTCATTCACTCGCCGGGCAAGACGATGGGCCGTCGCCAAGTCATATCCCCGCACCTCCACATCCACACTTGTGGCTGAAGATGTTCCGATACGCAGTAAAAATAACCCCTGGCCGGCGCGAGTCCGGGATGTCACACCCGGTAAATCCCTCAAGGATTTCCGCAGGACATTGGCAATATCCTCGCTGCTGCGGTTTCGCTCACCACGGGGCACCAATGTCGCTCTGATCTCAGCCGTGTGACCACCGGAAGAACGGAAACCGCCACCTCCAACCCGGGTGAACATGGTGATAAGCTCCGGCACTTCATTACGAATAATATTTTCTACGGTCGCCGTGGCCTGGTCAATGATCTCCAGACGCGTGCCCACAGCCATTTCGAGGCTGACGCGAACTTCACTTTCGTCCGCAGCCGGCATCAATTCAACCCCGACGAATCGAATGAGGAACAGAGATACCAGGAACAGTCCCAACGCAGTAAATACGACCGTTCGTTTGTGAGCCAGCGCCCATTTGAGGAGTTGCGCATAGTGCATTTCAACGCGCTGAAAAAAGGATTCACTGATGGCGTAAATCCGATGCAGACGATTCTCATTTTTTTCATGCCCGGCGGGTTGAAAATGGAGAAACCGCGAAGCCAGCATTGGTACCAGGGTCAGGGCGACAAATAGCGAGCACAGCAATGAAAAACTAACGACATAGGCCATTTGCTGGAACATGATGCCCGACATGCCCCGAATAAAAACCACGGGAAAAAAGACCACGAGAGTTGTGAGCGTACTGGCCATAATCGCAGACCAAACCTCTTTCGTGCCTGTCTCGGCGCTATGAATCAAAGAATTTCCGGCTTCCCGATGCCGATAAATATTTTCCAGGACGACAATGGCATTATCCACCAGCATGCCAATCCCCAGCGCCAAACCGCCAAATGTGATGATATTGAGTGTGAACCCGCCAAAATACATCACACCAAATGTGGCGATGATGGAGATGGGAATAGCCGTGGCAATAATGAGTGTACTGGAAATGTTTCGCAGGAAAAGAAAGAGGATGATAACGGCCAGAATACCGCCCAAAACCGTTGAGCTTCCAACATTATTAATGGATTTTTTGATGTAAACGGAGGTGTCAATAATCGGCAGTAAATCGATCTGGGGAATATCACGATTGATTCGGGCCATCTCCTCCTTGACCGCCTCAGCGACAGTAACCGTATTCGCGCCGGATTGTTTATTAATGGAAATGCGTAGTCCCGGTTTGCCGTCAATGCGAACCAATTGCCGGACCTCTGCCCATGAATCCGTAACCTTTGCAACATCCTTTACCAATATGGGCGTTCCCTGACGAACCGTCACCACCGTATTGCGAATTTCATCCAGAGATTGGTACTCCCCCTGGGTCCGCACCAAAACATCCACATTGCCTTTTTCGTATAAACCGGCCGGGACATTGAGATTTTCATTCTTCAGGGCTGCTAATATTTCTGCCGATGACAAGCCCAGCGCTTTTAATTGATCCGAACGCAAATCCACATGAATTTCACGACTAAGCCCACCCCAGACATCCACCGCAGCCACACCGGCCACCCGCTCCAGCCTGTATTTTACCTGGTCATCAATGATCTGACGGAGATCAAGCGGATTCATGGTGCTGGAAACACCGAGAATCACAACGGGAAATGACGACAGGTCGAATTTCCTGATTTGGGGACGGTCTATGTCTTCCGGCAGTCGTCCTAAGACCCGGTCAATCCGATCCCGAATATCATTGGCGGCGACATCCAGATCAGTTCCCCAGGTGAATGAAACTCTGACCTGGCTTTGACCTTCAGTGGAGGATGAATTGATTTCCTCAACGCCCTGCACGGCCGCCAAAGCCTCCTCGATGGGTCGTGTGACAGATTCTTCAACTTCCTGTGGTCCGACATTACCATAGCTCGTGATAACTGAAATGGTGGGATAGGTAATTTCAGGCATGAGGTCAATCGCCAGCCGGCTCAGGGCAACCACACCCAAAACGATGATTACCAAAAAAACGATGGTTGTTAAAATCGGGCGCTTGATTGGTCCGCTGGCGATGCTCATTTGGATCGTGCCGGTTGAAGCGTTTCATCGCCGGGTAAAATTACAGGACTGCCTTCGTCCAGTAAATGCTGTCCCAGAGTCACCACGACCAACCCTTGGGGAAGCAATGTCACGATTTCCGTGAATTGATCGCTCACGATACCAATCGTGGTGGGAATGTAGTGGGCAATTTTATCGGCAGGATCCACCATGAAGATGCCATAGGCCGCGTCTTTCCTCACCAGCGCTCGACTGGCAACATATTGAGCATTCGGTTTTTCTGCGGTCTGAACGCCGATCCGGGCGAACATTCCCGGTTTCAGGAATAGGGAGTCATTCGCCACCTCGACTTCCATTTGAGCGACCCGGGAAGCCTCTTGCAACAGGGGCGCGATACGCGTGACAAATCCATTAAACTGGTGGTTGGAAAAAGCATCGAGCTTGACATGGGCGGGTTGTCCCACCCTCACATATCCATAGTCGCGTTCGATAATGGTGGTGCTAATAATTACGGAATCAATTCCAACAACGGAAATCACGGCTGAATTGGGTGCCAAAAGTGAACCCTCATCAACGAACCGTTCGCCAACGAAACCCGGCTTGGAGGCGGCCAGGACTGTGTATCCCAATCGAATTTTAGCTGATTTAAGGGCAGCTCGCCTTTGATCAATTTGGGCTTGGGCTAATTCGTAGCGGGATTTTTGCGTGGTATAGTTTGATGCCGCCGCATCCAATTCAGCCACCGAAGCAATGCCCTTGGCATTCAAAGATCTGACGCGATCCAGATTTTGCCTGGCCAAGTCAAATTGCGTATTGCTTTCAGCCAGGGTCGCCAGACTAATATTCAGGTTGGCTTCGGCTTCAATAACACTTTGTTGATATTCCGCATCATCAATCCGGGCAATGATTTCACCATCATCCACCCAGTCGCCAATTCGCTTCGTCATTTGAATGACCCGACCGGAGATTTTCGGCGCAACAATGTATTTATACTGTGGTTGAACCGTTCCGGTTAACTGGCGGGTTTCTGATAAATAGCCATGACGGACACTATCGGTCTCTACAGCAACCGGTGGTGGACCTGATCGTTGCGATTTGCCGGTTTTTCCCAGGAAAATGACATCAATAATTCGCCACACTAAAAACAGGGTGAGAAGTATCCCAAAACCAATCCATAATTTACGTTGCATGTTTTTCCTTAATTCAGCCCCGCTTTACAAAAAGACAGACGATCAAAAAGCGAGCATTTCGCATCAAATTGCTCAAGCCCGTTAGACGCTATTCTATGACGCGCCCTGTGAAAAACCAGCAACAATTTATTGACAAAAGGATTGGTTCGGCTGAATGACTTCCGGGGATTTATCTCATTGGGACTGCGTTTTTTTGATCACCATTTTTCTCCCGAATCTTCAGTTTGCATAAAGCAACCGGTAGAGTAACTTTCTGCCCTGATTGACTCTCGAGAGGAAAGATTATTATGCAATTCCTGGATTTAATTGCTGAGTGGTTATTCCATTTTACCTGTCACCAAGACCCTGACCTGCTAGTGAATTCGTGGGGGCTTTCATTGCCCTTTTGTTATCGCTGCGGTGGCATTTACCTGGGCATAGCCTTGGCATTACCATCACTCACGCTAATCCGAAATTTGCCAGGAAGATGGTATCTGGGCCTCGGTTTAATTACCATTACGCTCTGCGAATGGTTGCTGGCAAACCTAGGCCAGACCTCCAGCACTTTTATGACCCGGGCGCTCACCGGACTTATTACAGGCGTCGGACTCGTACTGATGCTGTCAGTCTATGTTGATTCTCTTAAAATAAATCTTCTTAATCCACTGCTGCTCATCCTTCTGATCATCCTTATTGTGTGGCTATTTAATTCACTCGCAGTAGCAGTCGAACTGACCGTAACATTATCATTCTTATTATTTTGGGTTATGGTTTTATCAATATTCGGGCAAAAATTATCAACGATTGTAAAAAGGGAGTTCCTTCATGGTTAAAAAGTTGGCGCATCTGCGTGATTCAATCACGATTCTTGTTCTGGGAATTTTCCTGTTCGGCTGCTATGCAACAACTCACCGAGGGCCCTGGGCGTTGGCACCGGGAGAGATGTCTGGAAGTGGTTCCTACATGCAATTTAAAGATGATGATGGTGATGAGCCGCTGAAGGTCTTGGGTTTTGAAGGCCGGTTAGGGCTACCAGGGAAATTGGACATTGGCTATATGCGCACCTCGGACATTTCCAGTTCCGGAGGAGGCATCGACACGCACTGGATGGATGCGAAAATTCAACTCATCAATCGCCAAAATATTCAGGCAAAGCCAACCTTGAGTCTGGGTTATGGATTTGGGAAATTAATCAATGAGGACGACTTATTTGTAAACACGCTATACCTCTCTGCCGGGGTTGATGAGGGTAAAACCCGTATTTTTTACACTTTCAGGAGCCAGATATGGGATGATGAAATTCAGATCATGCCCAAATGGTTGTGGGAAATGGATTTCAGTGACCAGTTAAAATCGCATGTGCTGGGTATTGAGTTTAAAACCTCACCCACTCTTCAGCCGGTCGTGGAAATCGGAAAATATTATGGCGACGATTTTGGAGATGGGATGTTTGTTTTTTCTGCCGGGGTCAACATTTATTTCAACCCGCCTACAGTCTCAAATCAATCACCCGACGAATGATTGACGCTCACCTTTCGGCCAGCTAATAGGGTTTGCTCCAGCGTCCCTGTTTTACGCTAAGCGCGTTACTAACCACATTCGATAATTGTTTGAAAGAGATGGGTTTCTCAAGCCAGGCTACCACACCCATTTCTAATAATTCTTTACCATTTTCATTTAACGGATAGCCGCTCATGAGCACCACTTTAATGCCGGGTGTTTCAGCCTTCAAGGCCATAAATAGCGCGCTGCCATCCATATCAGGCATCACCATATCGGTGATAACCATCGCAATGTCATTTTTTTGAGCTTGATAAATTGCCAATGCTTCCCGTCCACTTTCGGTGGTCAGCGTACGATAGCCCAGATGCTCCAGAACACTCCGGCAGGCATCCAGTACGATTGATTCATCTTCCACAATCAGAATGGTTTCACCGTGACCATGCTTGAGGTCCGGTTGTGGCGGCGTTTCAATGACTCCATCCAGACGCTCAGAGGTGGGTAAATACACTTTGAAGGTCGTACCTTTCCCGATTTCACTGGCGATGGTGATATGCCCATCGTGCTGATTGATAATTCCAAAAACCTGCGATAAACCCAAGCCTGTTCCCTCACCTACCGGTTTGGTTGTGAAAAATGGCTCAAAAATATGAGGCAATACTTCGGGTGAAATGCCTTCACCGGAATCTTTGACGGTAATCGTCAGCCAGGTTCCGGCCATCGGTAGTCCGCAGGCGACGCATGTTAGCGTTTCCTCAGCTTCCAAATGATCAAGCTCAAGACTAAGCTCGCCACCATTCGGCATAGCATCCCGGGCATTGATCACCAGGTTGGTGATCACCTGCTGGATCTGGGTGGGATCGGCTTTAACCGTGAATTCACCGGGCGCTACAGTTAGTACAATTTTGATGTTCTCAGGGATAGCCCGATCAAAAAAGTTCGCCGCTTCCCGGATGGTTTCTGCCAGATCGAACCGCTTGGGATTACGAATGGTCTTCCGACTGAAATCCAGTAGTTGCCTCACCAGATTTGCTGCCCGTTGACTCGCGCTGATTATTTTTTCAAGATTAGCAGAAACCGCAGGTGAAATATCAGGAGCCATTTGTGTCAATTCGGTGAATCCTGAGATGCTGGTTAGAATATTGTTAAAATCATGTGCAATGCCCGCTGCGAGTTGGCCGACTGCACTCAGGCGTTCCTGCTGCACCAATTGCTCCTGGGCTTGTTCAAGATCAAACAACGCTTTTTCCAGTTTTTGATGACTTTGTCTCAGGGCTGATTCCGCTGCCTTCTGTTCCCGTATCGCGATCGCCAATGCGACCTGGTCTGCAAGCTGGCAGGCGAAGGCAATTTCATCATCTTCCCATTGATGAGGTTGCTTGACCCGCTCGAAACGCAGCGTACCGAGCACTTTCCCCTCCAAACGAACGACCGCGTCCAGCATTGAGCTGATCTCATTCGGCGCGAGGTAACTCTCAATGTAGCCGGCCGTGCGGGGGTCCGTGTGGGGATCATTTGCATCCACATATTTTTCATTTTTTAAAGCTGCAAATTCCGCCTGGAATTCGTGCTCATGGAGATAATCGCCCTGAATGTGTTCCGCTGAACCCGCCAAATAGGTATCAATACATTTTAATTTGGAGGTGTCATCCTCAAACAACCAGACACCCACCCGTTCAACACCCAGCGCTTCCGTCGCAGCAACATTCAGATCGTGTACAAGTTCCGCTACAGCGCCGCTGATAAGATTCGGATTAACCGAAATATTTGATAGCACAGCTCCGGTCCGTTCACGCCGAAGAAGTTGTCGTCGTCGGGCTTCTTCAGCCAGTTTCCGCTCTGAAATATCGCGAATAATCGCGAATGTCGCCGGTCGTCCGTTGTATTCAATTATTTCGTAATTGACCTCCACAACGATACTCGAACCATCTTTTTTCAAAAAAGTCGTCTCATAACTATTGGGTAATGGAATTCCCGCCTTCCTGGCTTTGCCACGCTCCTCAAGTTCCACCAGTGCAGCCGGTGAAAATAGCTGGCTAAATTTCGTATTTTTGAGCTCATCGACCGTGTACCCAAGGATATTCGCAAACTGAATATTGGTGAAAATGATATATTCATTCTGAGAGATTTCGATCCCGTCGTGGGCATTTTCAACGATCAGGCGATATTTTTCTTCTGATTTTTGGAGAGCACTCAGAGCCTCTTCCCGCTGAGCTTCGGCACGCATCCGGTCACTAATGTCAATCACATAAATCGAAACACCGATGATTTGCTCATTCACATCCGTGACCGGGCTATACCAATTTTCGTAATAAGTCCGGTTTAATTCTTCATCCCCAACAGCTTCCGAGACAATAAATCGTTCGCCGTTGAACGCGCGATCAAAATTCTGTTTAGCTTTCGCACGATCACCCTCATCCGTGATACAATCCAATATGTTGCTGCCAAGTTCAATGTCAACACCCCAGATTGCCTTCATCATATCTTTGTGTTGCTGGGTGAAGTCCATGTAACAATAATTTTTATCCAGAGCGAAAATGATGATTCGCTGAGGGCTTTCCAGAATCGCTCGTTTCTGCAACGTGCGGTTTTCGAAAAGCTGAGAACTCTCCTCAAGTTGTATTTCTGTCCGTTTCCTTAATGTGATGTCACGATAATGCCAGAGATGTTCCATCCCCCGACCCAAAACCTGAATGGAGACATAATCCCGCTCAAAGGTTCGGCCATCCACCAGTTGCAACTCTTCGTTCGAAACCGCCTGCCCTGTGGTGACAATCTCCTCAATCCGCTCAACAAAACGATCTCCGTCCTCGAAAAGGGTCTTGACCTGCTGAGCGACCTGGCGACAGTCTTCCCCTACCAGCTTTTCGATTGGAAGGGAAATGCTGAACAGATCAATAAGCCGCTGATTGACCTGATAAATCTTTCGATCAGCATTTTCATGCAGGATCCCATCGGGAAAATGTGCAATCAGGTTCAGCAGACTCGATGCCTGGAGCTTAATCAGATTATTCGCCTCGATTAAGTCACGGGTGCGTCCTTCGACCCGCTTCCGGAGCAGTAAATTTCCCATTCCCAGCGCGAAGGCGACCAAAGCCAAACCCAGAGCAATACCGAGAATTTCTCGTACATGTCGCTTCAATCCGCTATCACCCGGATTAACTTTCAACCATTGATTTACCAATTTATCATACTTACCGGAATCTTTGAGTGTCTGTAATTCATTGTTGAGCAGGGCAATTAATTCAGCATTGTCCGGGCTGGCAGCAAAACAATAATTTTGGGGAAACAAGCCCCAACTTATGATCTGAACATCTTCAAATCGTTCTTTGTCCAGCAGCCAGATACCCGGTTGTTCGGCAACAAAAAAGAAGTCCACCTCACCCGAGTTGAGTTTCGAGAAACCCTCTTTTTTACTATTGACGAGAATGCTTTCGAAATCACTGTTGTTGGCTAGAATTTCCAGTGAAATGTCATTTTCCTGGAATGCTACACGATGGCCTTCCAGGTTTTCCGACTGGTCACTGTCCGAAAAGGTTGAATTTTTGAAAATGGCCTGCGCCACCGATGTATGGGGTTGGGAAAATAAAAACTGTTCCGCCCGCAAGGGAGAATGGATCATGTTCACCAGGTCAACTTCACCATTTTCGAGAGCTTTGACGGCATCCGGCCATGCCATGGGTTTGAATTGAAACAAAAAGCCGGTGGCGTGCCCTATTTCATCCAGTAATGAGACCGTAAAACCAATGGTATTACCGGCGGGATCGACAAATTCGTAAGGTGCAAACTCTGAATCAATGGCAACTTTGAAAACCTGTTTTTGGGATTGTGTCTGACCAGCCGAGGATGAAAAGAGCGTCAAAGCAGTAAACAATACCAGGAAATATGACAAATGACCCAACCAACGCCAGTCGCAGGAAAAATTCAAGTATCCCTGTTGGTTCTTAATGAAGTAAAATTTGACGCCGTCTGCGAAACAGACTGATCGCATGTCACTCACTCAATCTCCTGGTTAGTCTTCACCTGCTTTCATAAGCTGTATTTTCCCTGATACACCAAAATGGTCTGATGGCATGAGGCCGTCAACCGGTTGGTTCAGAACAACCTCCGACCCGAGAACTTTCCAATGTCGATTCGCAAAAATAAAGTCAATTCGATGCCGCCGATACCGCTCTGGTGAAAGGTTGGAAGGAACCTGATAGGTGTGAATATTGGTATTCAATACATCATCCCAGGTAAATCCTTCGGTTGTATTCAATTCACCAAAAACATCCTTGAATCCTGCTTGAACGAAGCGCTCAATTTCAGGAGAACCGCGCATGGCATTGAAATCTCCCATTAGTATTATCGGCGAGTTTCCGGAAATATTGAGCACAAAAGCCAACATTTTTCGAGATTCATTGTCACGCCAAATTTGTCCCGCTTCAGCCTCGCGAATATTGGCCTCAAAGCGCCGGGGTGTAACCACCCCCTGCACCGAGTCTGAACGCCAGAGCATCAGATTTTCCGGACTTAAAAAAGGCGATGCATGCCAGTGAGTTACGAACAGGAAAACCTTAACGCCATCTACCATAATGGAACCGGCAAGGACCTGGGTAGCATCAGTCGTGTGGAAGGTGAAAAAATTGCCTACCGGTCCACCGGATAATTGCAATCTTCCCTCAAAAGCGAGTTGAAATTGGGGTTTAGCGAGGATTACATCCCCTTCCCGCAGATTGACCGGCAGACCGATAGGACCTGCACGCACACCAGCCACGCCCACATGGTGAATTTCATCCATGCCCAAATCAAGGGCAATGCGGCGGGCGTAAGCCGGAAGTTTGTTGGCTTCATTCAGCGCCAAGACATCCGGGTCCAGTTTTTTCAATTCGGTAATCAGGATCTGATAGCGTTGTTCACGAACCTCAGGAGATTCGTACTCACCCATTTTCAAATTGCCGATATAATCCAAACCCGACCAAACATTGATCGTCACCACATTCAGTGTCTGAGCCGGGAGCATACTGCTAATGAGTAAACTCCCGACCAGACTGGCAAACCATTTTTTCAATCACCGTACTCAGGGTTGCAGGTTGAGTGTGAACTTGGCATTTTTCTCCACCAGATCCCGCGTGACAAAGTCATTGTGGTAAACATTATTCACATAATTTTGGGTCTGGTCACAATAATAGGGTGATGCCGGAATGCCGGATTCCCCGGTGGGAATGATTGTCTGGCTATCATCCCAATTGGCTGTGGAAAAAATGTGACGATGCGAAGCGCCATCGGTAACATCGTAAGGCCGGTTAAAATTATAGGAATAGGGTCCCACCGTATGATAACTACCTCCCACACGATAGGGACCACGATTCAGATTGAATATTTTGTCCAGAATTTTCATGGAACCCACAGGATGATTCAGTGTCAATTTATGAATATCCCCCCACTTCCAGCCATCTACATTGGCTCCCATCTCTCCAGAAAGTTTCACCACCGCGGCACGGAATGCATGTTGAATATTTGTTGTCAAATCCTCAATTACGGCCGGTGTGTTCACGTCATCACACCAGATTGAATTGCCCATTTTCCAGATATGATCGATTCCGTACTTGGGCGAGAGCCGCTGGTTGATAAATTCTTTGTAGAGACTATCACCCATTTCGTCATGAAAAATGTTTTTCATCAATTCCAGATACCATTGCTCCCAAATCGCCGGCGCTGCAGCATCCGCGTCCATATTTCCATTCCAACTGTCAAGATTTGCCAGAGCCGCCTCCTCGGTGGAATTCAGATCTTTCAGCGCAGTTAATGCTGCGATGACTCCGGGACGATATTCCTCCACGAGTTTGGAATGATTATCCGCATGCATCTCCTTGAAGTCCTCGATAGAGAGTTTTTCTTTGTCACGGAGCATTTCACGGATGCGATCAATCCGATGCGGTAAATCGAACCAATGGCTGATGTAGTAGGGATAATCGTTGGCAGCAGATTTATTGTTGGCGCTGGAGACGAAACCTTCCGGAGGGTTGTAAACATGCGGTTGTTGTTCAAACGGCACCATTCGTTGCCAATCGTACTCCGATGTCCAGCCGGGTTTAATGCCCAAGCCATCACCTTTGCGAATGGGTATGCCGGCAGAGCAGTACAGTCCAATGTTTCCTTCAACATCGGCATATACCAAATTTTGACTGACTGAGATAAAAGTCCGGGCCGCATTCGTGAAATCATCCCAATTCCTGGCGCGATTCAACAAATAGACCGACCGCACCTCGTTGCTGTATTCGTTGCCGATCCAGCGCATGGAAACCGCGCGGTTGGGAATGCCCTTAAATGCGGAGATAATGGGACCGCGATGCGTAAATCTCAGTGTCTCGGTGCGTTTTTCCCCCTTCGAGCCTGAAATGACCTCATCCCGCACCTCCATATCAACCCATTTACCATTGAATTCATACTGATTCGGGTTGTCAGGGTTGATTTTCTCCTCATAAAAATCCATATCGTCCACCATCACATTGGTCATACCCCAGGCGATGGCATCATTGTGACCAGCGATAATAAATGGTGCGCCGGCCAGAGCCAGACCGGTCACATTCAGTTTTCCCGGAATCGAGACATGCATCTGATACCAGATTCCCGGCGCAAACAGTCCCAGGTGCATATCATTGGCTAAAATGGGTTGCCCCGTCACACTTTTTTGTCCGGCAACAGCCCAATTGTTCGACCCTTGAAAAACTTCCAGTCCCAGGTCATAAAGCGGTTGAGTCGCCTCCCACAGCGCTGCCTGAATATTGGTTTTGCTCAGGTCGAGGTGAAACCCGTCATAAACCACAGATTCATAGTCGGGAATGTTCGGCACCAATTCCTGAACCATTTCAGCGCCCAGTTTTTCGGTGAGTTTGGCCAGGACAACTTCAGTGGACCAGGGCAGCGTCAAATCCCAGGCCATGTAACCAATCAGATTGAATGAATGTTGTGGTTCCCAATGCTCCGGCTCATAGCCCAGTAAAGTGAATTCAATCGGCAACTTCCTCAGGTGGGAGTCGATGTAAGTATTGACACCTTCCGCAAATGCCTGGGCGGCAGTTTTCAAATCAGCGCTGGTACTATCCCAAACCATGGCAGATTTATCTGTGATACGGAGGGAACGCATTTGCAAATCCGTCTTCCACAAATCAATCCCAAATATTTCGGATAAGCGTCCCTGGGTCGCACGCCGCATTAAGTCCATCTGCCAAAGCCTGTCCTGTGCCATGGTGTAGCCCACCGCGCGATAGAGGTCATTCTCATTTTGAGCATAAATATGAGGGATTGCATGCGCGTCGCGATACACAGTAACGGCATTTTCCAGACCGGTAAGTTTGAGTTCGCCGTTATAATCCGGTAAGCCCTTAACGGCAATGTTATGGATAAAAGCCCAGGCTACTAAAACGACGACAAGTAAAACACCACCGACCCAAACTGTTATTTTCTTGGTACGCGACATCTTTCCCTCCAAAAAGTTGAAAATTTTCTCAAGTTTCGTTGCGAGTTGGAAACATAACGGATGACTTGTGTTTTTAGAATCAGAAAGTCAATCGCCGATCCCTCTAATTTGGTGTGTAGACAATCCCAACAGGCACGATTTCCCTCGTGCCTGTTGGGGTTAGAAATGCCCGTATTCGGCAAAATTGATAACTAATCTTCCGAACTGTATTCAAATGGCTGACTGCCCAAATCAGAATCTGAATTTTTGTCAGATGAAGCCAAAACCCCCGAATTGTGTGGCACAAACACCTCAACTTTAAAGTCATAAGCGTTGTGGGATAATTCCGTGTTGGGTGATCCGATCGCGACCCAAATCTCATCCGCTTCACTGGAATTGCTGATCTTATAAGCCGGGGTTGTGTAGTACGTGGTGTAGGTAGTTGAAGTTGCCAGTTTGTACCAGATTTTCAGTGAAACCGGATAAATTCCTGATGCGACATCAATATCTGAGGTCAATTTCGCGTAGCGATCATAACCGTCAAAATCTGAATCAACCGAATCGGTCCACCAAGAATTGTATACCGTAAATGACTGATCCAAGGCACCATCTTCAATGACATACTCGAAGGCAATATCATTCAAATCACTATCCTCGTCAGGATCGGCCATCACCATGACTGTCGATCCGCCCGATTTGTAAACTTCTATTTTGAAGTCGTAAGTCGAATTGCTGAGTTCTGCATTCGGACTACCCACAGCTATCCAGATTGCATCACCCGTGGAATAGTCGGTGATTGAAAAGACACCAGTTGTGAAATACTCCGTGTAGCTGCCGGAAGCTGATGTTTTATAAAGCAACCGAACATAGATGTCATGCGTGCCATCGCTGCAATCAATGTCCATATTCAAATTGCGTCCCCAGGTGTAGCCGTCACTGTCATTGTCAACCGCATCGGTCCACCAGGCATTATAAACCGTATAGGTTTCGGTGGATTCACCATCCTCCGCAGCAAATTCAAATGCCTCACTGCTCAAATCACCATCATCCTCTGCATCGGCTGTTACCACTGCCGTCAGTGAACCCGCCGGGAAAAGTTCAATCCTGAAATCATACAATCCATGACTCAGTTCTAAATTCGGACTGCCGATTGATACCCATTGTTCATCTGAAGTTGCCGATTCGGTGATGTCAAATTCAGGTGTCGTGTAATATTCAGTGTACACACTGCTGCTGGAAGATTTATACCCAATTTTTGCATAAACGGTATGCGTTCCTGAACTGACATCCGCATCAAAGTTTAATCTGGCGTATTGGTAATAATAGTCAGCGTCATTATCGACTTCATTTGTCCACCATGCATTATAAATGGAATAGATGACTGACGGCGTATCCTCCGCCGAAGACTCAATTCCCACCTGGCCGAGAGTAGAATCGTCATCCGGTCCGTACTCAGCCTTCACGGTTGTGCTTGTGCCCCGGAATACCTTAATCATGAAATCGTAGGTGCCATGAGCCAATTCCGTATTTGGCGCACCAATGGCAACCCATTTCGCATCTTCATACGAATAATCGGTGATTTCAAACTCGGGTGTCGTTGTGTAAAGCGAATAGGTGGTCGTTCCTGAAACACGGTAATACACCTTGACCGTAACCAGTTCGGATCCGGAACTCACATCCACATCAAAATTGAGCTCCTTGTATTGATAATATCCGTCATTATCTGAATCAACATCTGTGTCCCACCATGTTTCGAAAACGGAATATTCGAGGTTATCAGCGGGATCTGATGGTGATTTTTCACAAGCTGAAATAACAAAAATTGTTGCTGCCAAAAGTCCAAAAGTAAAATGGCGCATCGCCCCTCCCCTTTTCTCTGCGGTCAAATAATGACCCTAAATGCATAGATATAAATTTGATGCCTTCCACTATCTGAGGTGGACGCTGAATTAATTGACTTTCCTTGATGCTTCCGCCGGCACGGGAACTGGCGTTGTCTCGCTATTCACTGTCCCTTTTATTGCCGTTGGTAAGGATTTATCCGGCGCGATGCTTTCGGTTTTGCTGGATTTGTGTGGCGCAGATGTTCCAAATTCCTGATGACTCGTCCCGCTCCTTTTTGCACTAGTGGCAATAGGCTTCGTCTTGATTTTATCAACCGTATCCACCGTTCCGCTCGTCCCTGGACCGGAGGCAGGGTTTACCGGTGCCACCATCGGGATTTTTGCAGATTCTTTGACCTGAATATTTTCAGGTTTGACCTGGCCGGTTGTTGCGGCTTTTTCCTGGGCAAATCCACTTGCCACAAAAAGCAAAGCCCACGTGATCGAAATAATCCGTTTTAGCATTTCTTACCTCTGTTTGTTTTTGCTTTAATGTCCATCCCCCAAAAACCGTGACAACGTTAATCAGACTCAATGAAAATCACAATATTTTCATTTGTCATGCACGTTATCCAATCCGTTTGAACTTAAAGTTAATGGCTGGCGCATCCGGGTCGTATCTCCGTTCGATACGCCTATTTAAACCTTTAATTATCCGGCATTTGCCAATCTCGTTCCGGAGAACAGGCCGCCTATTTTTTTTACCCTTGAGTATCTCTGGACAGGTGCGCCAACGCAAAAGTATCCACGTACCAATCCAATTCCCCGGAAACGGGCTTCACCATGGCGGCAGGCAAGAGCTGCGAGGCTGATTTTTCTTCCAGAATTCGTTTTACAATAGCTGCTTTTCCTTCACCGCAAATAACAAAGCCGATTCGCTGAGAATGATTGATCAGGGGTAGTGAAAAACTGACTCTGGGTTGGGCAGAATCCGGATGTTGTGCAAAGACGCAGATTGATTGGGTTTCTTTCAACGCCAACGATCCGGGAAAAAGCGAGGCAGTATGACCGTCACTTCCAACACCCATTAAATTCCAATCGAACACCGGCCAATTTGATTGGGAGCGAGGCTTGACAAATTTCAGAATTTCATCACTGTAAGACCGGACAGTCTTGCGGTGATCCGGAAAAATTTCCACAGGATGAACATTCTGAGCAGGAATAGAGATTTTGTCCATGAGTAATTTCCTGGCAATGCCATAATTGCTTTCAGGATCGTCATGGGGAACCAATCGCTCGTCACCCCACCACAGGTGGGTTTTCGCCCAAAATGCAGCCTGAGCAAATTCAGTTGCCAATGCCCTGAAGATTGCCTGAGGAGTGTTCCCACCGGACAGGGCAATATGTATGACGCCACGATCAGCAATAGTCCGCCGGCACATCTGACCAAAATCTTTTACAAACGCACATACAAGCTGTTCTTTGTCATTGAATATATTGAGGTTAGGCAGGGTTTTTCTCGACATATTTTAAGCGATCCTATAATTCACAGAAAGTGTCTTCACCCGTCAAATTCTTACAAGGATACCGCCAGTCCATCGTCGGATCATTGAATAATTCCACGGCCTCGATTGGTCCCCAGGTTCCGGCTGGATAGCCGAATAATTTGAACTCCGGATTCGCCTCCCAGAAGGTCAAAATCCGATCCACCCAACGCCAGGCGGCTTCGACACCATCTGCACGGGCGTAAAGCGTACTGTCACCCAGCAGGGCGTCCAGTAACAATCGTTCATACGCTTCTGGCAACGATGTATCCGCCAGATCAGAATAATGAAAATCCATTCCCACATTTTTAATGGCATAACCGGCACCTGGAATTTTCATGCCAAATTTCACCAGAATTCCCTCGTCTGGTTGAATGCGAATGATGAGTTGATTGTCATTGCTGACCAAATCCTGCCCATCCTTGAATAGCTGATGCGGTGTGGCTCTGAAATGAATCACCACTTCAGTCACGCGGGTTGGCAGACGCTTTCCGGTGCGGACATAAAACGGTACATCCTGCCAGCGGTCATTATCAATATAGAGTTTTAATGCAATGAAAGTCTCCGTCGTGGATCGTGGCGCTACCTTAAATTCATCCCGATAACCAGCCACTTTTTCACCGCGTATCGTGGAGGCGATGTATTGACCCCGGATGACATTTGTCTGAATCGCCGCATCATCCAGCGGCCGTAAAGCATTAAAAATGGCCACTTTTTCATCGCGAATGGCGTTGGCTTCGAACTGGTCCGGCGGATCCATCGCGATGGTTGCCACCACTTGCAGCAGGTGATTTTGCACCATATCCCGCATCGCTCCGGCAGTCTCATAATAACCACCGCGATTCTCAACCCCAAGATTCTCGGCAGCGGTCACCTCGATGTGACTAATGTGCTCGCGATTCCAAATCTGCTCAAACATGCCGTTAGCAAATCGCAGCGCCAAAATATTCTGCACTGTCTCTTTGCCTAAATAATGATCAATCCGGTAGATCTGGTTTTCATCGAATATTTTGACCAAAGCCTGATTCAACTGTACCGCTGACGCCAGGCTTCGGCCAAAGGGTTTTTCCAGGATGACCCGTTTCCACTGGTGTTCATTCGTTTGTTTCTGTAAACCCACATTTCCCAAATGGGTGGCAACATTGACAAATAACTCCGGCGGAATCGCCAGATAATAAAGATAATTTCCGTCAATGTGGTAATCATGGTCAAGCGTCGTCAACCGTGTTTTTAAACCCAGATAATCTTGAGATTCACCAATATCAAACACCTGATAATACACATGTTGCCCGAATTTTTCAGCGGTGGTCGAGTCCTCGGAGTCTGTCGTTAATTCGGAATACGACTCCAACATGGCTGTCCGGTAGGATTCATCCGTGAACACCTGTCTTCCCAACCCCAGAATGACGAAATCGCCCGGGAGATGATCTTCTTTGTACAATTTGAAGAGTGCCGGAATTAGTTTTCGTTTGGCCAGATCACCTGAACCGCCAAAAATTATAAATATAAATGGGTTGGGGGTACGCATTGGGACACTTTCAGTAATACGATTGGTTGATGAATATCATGTTGCGCCAATTTGATTGGGTGAACACGGACTTCCAAATAGAAATCATCGGGCAGGTTTGCCACCAGGACTCAGTTTGAGGAAAAAGACATTACCCTTGGGAAAATTGGGTCGGATTCCAACTTCAGCGCCATGTGCATCGGCGATCTGCTTTACAATTGCCAGACCTAATCCACTCCCTTTTAATCCCGTACTCAGACGCACACCACGCCGAAATATCCGTTCCCGGTCACCATCACTGATTGTTTCGCCTTCGTCTGCCACTTCACATAAAATATCGCCACCAATCTCTCGGGTGTTGACTTCAATGCGCTTGCTCTGACGCGCGTACTTATAAGCATTATCCAGATAGTTTTTGAAAATTTCCTCAATAATTGGATTAGCCACCACCACACATTTTTCAGGAATATTACAGACCAATTCAATATTCGACTGGCTCATTTGGTGTTGATAATCCGCACAGGTCTCGGTTAATAATTTTGCCAAATCAAGTCGTTCCATGGCAATGGTCTCACCATTGGTGATTGCTGCCAGGGTGGACGCGCCCCGAATGACGGTTGATAATCGCTTGCTGCTGCGGAGAATCAATTGCAATCGCTCGTCATCCGGCAATTCGTTTACCATTTGCTCGCTTAAGCCAGAGATGATATTTACCGGGTTCAGGATGTCATGTGTGATAATATCCAGCAGGAGTGTCTTAAAATTATTCTCAAGTTCGAACCGTTCCGAGAGTTGTTGGTATTTTTCCCTGGATGCGACCAACTCCTGCTCTTTACGAATGGTCTCATGGATGTCCCGATCAACACCACGATACCCTGTTAGAACATTATTTTTGTCATACAACGGCATCCCGGATGACTCAAGTGTGAGGATGGAACCATCCTTGTGACGAAATTTTCCCCGAAAGAATTTCCAGGGAATGGCATCCTTTAATTCACGATTAAAAAGGGTAATCGCCTCCTCAGTCGCCATCTCCGGCGGCCAGATTGAGGAAACATGCATGCCCACAATTTCCGCCGGTGTATAGCCCAGGATTTTGGTAATCGCTGCGTTGGAATAGGTATGGACCCCATTGGTATCCATCTCCCAAACCCAATCGGAAAGGGTGTCTAAAAATTCTGGCAAATTTTCGTGCATGCCGCCCTTGTTAAGTTCCAGTCTGTTGAAAACCTCAAAGATCACCTGTTATCCTGAGATTGACTCAGCTAATAAGTCCCCGGTGAAGAATTAATCCATTGCGCTGTTAAAGAACCAATTTTGACGGGTGTAATAATCATGGAATCATGATCATTTAATCTCATTCCGAAAAAATTCGGCTAATCCGTTGGCATCGTCCAATCGGTATGAAAATATTCCCCGTGCGCCGTATCGACTCGTTCATAAGTATGAGCGCCAAAATAATCCCGTTGTGCCTGAAGTAAATTGGCAGGCAGGCGAGCCGTCCGATAACTATCAAAATAACTCAGAGCACTTGAAAACGCTGGTACTGCAATACCAGATAGGACTGCCTGGGCAATCACCGATCGCCAGGCAGATTGAGCATTTGTAATTTCAGCGACGAAGTAGGGTGCCAGCAGAAGGTTAGCCAGGTTAACATCCGCCGCAAATGCGTCCTGAATTTTTGTCAAAAACCGCGCTCGGATGATACACCCCCCCCGCCAAAGTGAAGCAATACTCCCGTAATTTAAATGCCAACTATACCTGGCATCCGCCGCACGCATAAGTTGAAATCCCTGGGCATATGAACAAATTTTTGATGCATATAAAGCTTGTCGAATCTGATCAATAAATTCGACTTTGTCAGGAATCTCAATGTGTTCCGGAGCTTTAAGGATGGTCGCGGCATTCACGCGTTCGGCCTTCATGGAACTCAGAAAACGGGCAAAAACAGCTTCGGCAATGGTTTGAGTGGGAATCCCCAGATCAAGCGCGCTGATGCTGGTCCATTTCCCGGTACCTTTTTGGCCGGCTGTGTCCTGAATAACATCAACCATCGGTCTGCCGGTGATGTCATCATTTTTCCGCAGGATGTTGCTGGTAATTTCAATGAGATAGCTATCCAAATCACCCTTGTTCCATTCGGCAAACACATCAGCGATTTCGCCGGCTGAC
>MNWS01000163.1:4142-7628 GCA_001872685.1 Fidelibacterota bacterium CG1_02_48_14 | reverse complement strand
TATAAAACCTTGCGCGCATTGGCTGAGCGTCAGGCAACCTGCACCAAACTGCATGAGATAACGGTGCCGGTTCTGATTATGGTAGGGAAGGAGGATGTCATTACGCCGCCTGTGGTTGCCCTGGCGATGCATGAAAAAATGGAGGGTTCTACCCTTCACAGGATTGACCATGCCGGTCATCTGAGCAATATGGAAAATTCAAAGGAATTCAACACTGAGCTGGCTGGATTTCTTTTAAGCATAAAAAGGTAATTTTAATATGGAAAAGAAAAAATTAACCACCGCCAGTGGCCGACCTTACACGGAGTTTGACAATTCCCAGTCCGTTGGCAATCGGGGACCGATTTTGTTGCAGGATTATTTTCTGCATGAGGACATGGCGCATTTCAATCGTGAACGAATTCCTGAAAGAGTGGTCCACGCCAAGGGGACTGGTGCTTTCGGCACCTTTACCGTAACCCATGACATCACCCGCTACACCAAGGCAAAAATATTTTCCAAAATAGGCAAGCAAACAAAGGTATTTGCCCGGTTCTCAATTGTTGGCGGTGAAAAAGGGGGAGCGGACAGTGAAAGGGATCCGCGTGGTTTTGCGGTGAAGTTCTATACCGAAGACGGCAACTGGGATTTGGCGGGCAATAATACACCGATCTTTTTCATTAAAGATCCGAAAAAATTCTCTCACTTCATTCACACACAAAAGCGGGATCCCAAGACCAATTGTAAAAGCCCGACCATGATGTGGGATTTTTTCAGTTTGAATCCCGAAAGCCTGCATCAGGTAATCATCCTCATGAGTGACAGGGGCACGCCGTTTTCATATCGGCACATGCACGGTTTTGGCAGCCATACTTTTTCGCTTTACGATTCAAACAATCAGCGGGTATGGGTCAAATTTCATTTTGTGAGCTTACAGGGTGTGAAGAATTTCACCGCTAAAGAGGCTGATGAGATGAAAGGGCTTGACCTGGATCAGGCACAACGGGATATGGTGGAAGCCATTGGGAAAAAGGATTTTCCCAAGTGGGCGTTAAAAATTCAGGTCATGACTGACGAACAGGCCAAAGCGTATGAATGGAATCCATTTGATATTACCAAAGTATGGTACCATAAGGATTTCCCATTGATGGATGTGGGAATCATGGAATTGAATAAAATTCCTGAAAACTATTTTCGTGATGTCGAACAGGCTGCATTTGACCCGGCACATGTGGTTGACGGCATTGGTTATTCGCCGGATAAACTGCTGCAAGGACGATTACTTTCTTATCCGGATGCCCAGCGCTATCGCCTGGGGGTGAATTATGAGCAGATTCCTGTAAATCAATGTCCGTATGGCTCTTCAAATTACCAACGCGATGGTCTGATGCAGGTTGGCGATAATGGCGGTGCCAATCCGAATTATCGTCCCAATAGTTTTGATGATATTGTTGTTGATGAGCGTTACAAAGAGCCGCCCATGCAGATGGAGGCGACTGTTGCCGATTGGTTTGACCGCAACGAAAACGATGATGACCATTTCACCCAGCCGGGTTTGTTGTATCGCGAGGTAATGAGCGCAAAGGACCGGGAAAATCTGGTGAGCAATATTGTGAATTCAATGAAGGGCATTTGTGGAGAAAAAAAGGATGAGATCATTAATCGGCAATTGGGGCACTTTTTCAAAGCCGACCGACAATTAGGCCTGTTGGTTTCAAAAGGATTGGGCGTCACCATTAATGAAACACCGTAATTTGGAAAGAATGAGAAATTTAAAGTGATTGAAAAAACGATTCAGATAGAAAACCCGGGAACGCTCAGAGCAGCGTATGTCGAAGTAGAACCGAATGTTCGCCTCCATATTACCGATGCAGGCGAGGGCCGGCCAATTGTTTTGATCCACGGCTGGCCTTTGAGTGACGAGATGTTCGAATACCAATACAATGCTTTGATCAAAAATAACTTCAGAGCAATTGGTATTACCTTACGGGGATTCGGCAAATCCGATAAGCCCTACGGCGATTACGGTTATCATATTCACGCGCTGGACATTCATACGGTTTTAGGCGCCCTTGAGATAAAAGATGCTGTTTTGGTTGGTTTTTCAATGGGTGGCTCGATTGCCATTCGATATGTTGCAAAGTATCGAACTGCTCATGTCTCCAAGCTGGCATTGTGTGGTGCCGCAGCCCCGGTGTGGACACAACGGAGCGATTTCAAATACAACCTCCCCAAGAGCGCGGTTGATGATTTAATTGCATTGAGCGAGAAGGACAGGCCGCAATTATTAGCCAATTTTGGAAAGATTTTCTCCGCAACGGAAACCTCTTTAAGCAAAGGCATCCGCAGTTGGCTGTATGGGATAAATTTGAGCGCTTCCCCTTATGCAACCGCACAATGTTTAATGGCATTACGGGATACCGACCTGAGATCTGATTTGGAGAACATCACCATGCCCACGGTGATCATGCATGGCAAAAAAGATAAAATATGTTCTTTTGATTTGGCTGAACAGATGAAGCTGGGCATCAAAAATTCGCACATTGTTAGCTTTGAAAAAAGTGGTCACAGCATGTTCCTGGAGGAGACGGCCAAATTTAATTCAGAGTTGATAAAATTTGCCGGGAAATAATTTTTAGTCATGCCAAAGACCCACGGTTTCATATTCATGAAATGGGCAGGAATCTATCGGCAGTCTGTGGGTAGAAAAAATGTTCAGTTGCGAGTGCGATCCTCGTGTTGAAGGGACATCGGGAGCTTTGGTCCCTGCCCGGACAAAAGGTGATGAAAAATCCTGATCATCATTCGTGGACAGCGTTCACCGTTCAGGGGGTTAGTGGTTATTATTTATTAGGTTAATGTGTGGCAATAGCGTATTATTGTCGAAATTGACAACCGAAATGTTAACTCTCGCTACCATAACAGGTATGGCACCCATCCTCTCAATCAACCCGATTTTACGAATAAACCTGATATAATAATATGACTGACCACATAAGCGTTTTTATCGTTGATGATAACCGACTTCTCCGGGAAGGTCTGGTCTCCATGATGGAGGAAATACCGGACTTTATCGTCAGCGGTTCAGCCGAGACGGGCAGCGAAGCCTTAAAACATATAAAAGCTACCAACCCGGATGTGGCCGTGATTGACATCGGTCTGCCGGACAAGGATGGGATTGAGGTCACGGAAAAATTGCGCCAAACCTGTCCCAATGTTAAGGTCATTATCCTGGGTATGCCTGACCTGACTGAAGAGATCATGGCTTGTATCGAAGCCGGGGCATCAGGCTATATGCACAAGGAAGCTTCCTTTGATACTTTGGTTGAGACGATCCGGGCAGCGCATCGCGGTGAATCGTTTTGCTCGCCCCAAATGGCCAATTCACTGTTCTCCCGTGTCGCCGAACTGGTGGGGAATCAAGTTCCCCGGGAGGATTTTCAACTAACAAGTCGGGAGTTGGAAATCATTAGCAAGGTTGCTCAGGGAATGTCCAACAAGGAAGTT
>MNWS01000163.1:0-4135 GCA_001872685.1 Fidelibacterota bacterium CG1_02_48_14 | reverse complement strand
AATGTTTTATCGAAGTCCAAACCGTTAAAAATCATATTCATAACATCCTTGACAAGCTCCAATTGCATAATCGCTTTGAAGCGGTGAATTATGCCCGGGAAAGAAATCTCCTCAATCCAAAATCCTAGTACCGGAATGCTTTTCCACTAAGTACTACCCATTCCCCTCATAAACCTGTTTTAGGTCCCCCTCAACAGACAGACCCCGTCTGGACCCTTATTGAATCTCCTGGTCCATTGCCCCGTCATTAACCCATCTCAATATTGTTCATGTCCATATTGGATGGATGATGAGAAACAATTGAACTGAGGTGACCGATGAAATTAGTGAATAAAGCAGCAATCCTCCGGGGTCTGACCCTGTTTCTGGTGATGGGTATTGCCGGGTGTGATGACAACAGCGGTCCTACCACGCCGAACGGGGATACCTATACGGTTGCAGCCAGTTCAAATCCTGCAGCCGGTGGTACCACAGCAGGTGGTGGCGGGTATGACGCAGAATCTTCAGTCACTGTCGTGGCGACACCCAATGCAGGTTTTACCTTTACGAACTGGACCGGGAACGGCGCTGTCCTGGCCACCACCGTCGGCTACACCTTTACCCTTACTGCGGACATTACGCTGGTGGCGAATTTCTTTGCCGTGAGTACTGTTGGTCAGGCATCGGTACCACTCGGGACCGCCAGTGACTTCGCGTTGCTGTCAAGCTCGGACATTACCAATATCCCAACTTCTGCCATTACCGGTGATGTTGGAATCTATCCCGGTGTACGGTCATCCATATCCGGATTGACGCTCCCGGAAGTATCGGGAACGATTTACGCCGCTGATGATGCGGCTCCGGTACCTGCCAATCTCATTGCCGCCAAAAACGATGCAGAAGCAGCTTACCTGAATGCGGTTGCTGCTGCCCGAGGAACACCCACACCGGCATCCGGAAATCTCAATGGATTGACATTAACACCGGGTCTGTATGAATCCGGAAGTTCCATGGAAATTTCACCCGGCGGCTTGCTTTATCTGGACGGTCAGGGTGATGCCAACGCCGTGTTTATCTTTCGCAGCGCCACCTCCATCACCACCGAATCCACCAGTGAAATCGTGCTGAGCAACAGCGCTCAGGCAGCAAATATCTACTGGGTAGCAGGGTCAGCAATCACACTGGGTACAAACTCTAAAATGAAGGGCAACCTCATCGCCAGCACATCCATTTCGTTATTGACGGGTGCGCGGTTAGACGGGCGTGCGCTGATTCAGGGTGCTGCAGCCGGACAAATTTCGCTGGACCAGAATGTCATTGTCATACCCTGACCCGTCATCATTCGGGATGAAGCGGTATGACCGACTCACCCTTCGTTTTTTTGAAATCAAGGGAGTTGTCCCTCTTCCGAACGGAGATCGGATGAAACGACTGTCTGAGACAAAGGATTAAACCACATGTCAAAAATAAAAGTACTCTTGGCAAGTCAACCGAAACTGCTGTCCGATGTGATTCGAAATCTCATTGAGCATCAGCTCGACATGGAGATCATCGGTGAGGTTACCGACCCGCTCAAACTTTTGATTACGACTGAAAATAATAAATTTGCAGATGCGGTGATCATCACACCCCTGAAAGCCAACGGCGAGCCAAGGCTTTGCAGACGGTTGCTGGCAGCGCATCCGGCCCTGATGATTATCACCCTCGACACGGTAACTGATACAGCCTATCTATATCGGTTGAATCAGGATCGCATGCGTATCCAGGCACCTTCCGGACTTGCAGTACTGAATATCCTAAGAGGAGGACCGATGCCACCCACAGAATAATGGTGGTGCGCATTCCTTTTTTTAAAAAAAAATGT
The DNA here is from genome assembly GCA_001872685.1 of Fidelibacterota bacterium CG1_02_48_14. Classification (GTDB taxonomy): domain Bacteria; phylum Fidelibacterota; class UBA8477; order UBA8477; family UBA8477; genus UBA8477. The sequence goes on along the minus strand of MNWS01000163.1, from coordinate 2,292 downwards.
CGAATGCGGTAAGTGGATTCAATTCATCACACCGCACCAAAACAAAACATAAAAGCGGACTTATACCAACAAATGAAGTTCGATAAACACAGGAGAGTATCATGAAATCAATGTTAAGTTCTTTAGCCAGGCGCACACGTCGCTTGAGTGGTTTGCTCAGTCTTGGGCTAACCTTATCCATAGTATCTCCCGCCATTTTAATGGCCCAACCCCAGGCCGCAGTCGCTCTGGGAGCGGCTGGTGACTTCGCGATCCTCGCCGGTTCCCTGGTCTCCAATGTCCCGGCATCAGCAATTACGGGCGATCTTGGTTTAAGTCCTGCAGCAGGCAGCCTGATCACCGGATTTGGTGACGCTGAAGTTACAGGAATTATTTACACGGTGGACGCGAGCGGTCCTGCTGGTTCAATTGTCTCCGCTGCATTACTGGCAACAGCCAAGGGTGATCTAACCATCGCTTACAATGATGCTGCCGGTCGTGTGCCGGTACCAACGGATGATTTTCTGAATCCCGGATCTGGCAACATCGCCGGACTGACGCTCGTCTCAGGGCTGTATAAGTTCACCAGCGGTCTTTCCATCGCCGGGGCTGATGTCACTCTCACCGGGAGCGAGACCGATGTCTGGATTTTCCAGATCGCATCTGACCTTGTGGTGGCCAATGGTGTACAGGTAATCCTCGCCGGGGGTGCTCAGGCTGCGAATATTTTCTGGCAGGTTGGAACGTCAGCAACACTGGGAACCAGTTGCGTTTTTCACGGGACGATCCTTGCTGATCAATCCATTTCGTTGGGTACCGGCGCCGTGTTGAATGGCCGGGCTCTGGCCAGTATTGCCGCAGTAACCATCGCTTCCAGTACCATTACGGTTCCCGTGCTATTGACCAGTACTGTAGAGGGTGATTTGCTGCCAGACGGATTCGGTCTTTCCCAGAATTACCCCAACCCCTTCAATCCCTCAACCATGATCAATTACCAATTGCCCGTGAGCAGCCAGGTTACGCTGACTATCAACGATATGTTGGGTCGGGAGCTGGGTGTGTTGGTAAACAATGTCCAAGGCGCCGGCCGTCATCAGATTGAATGGGATGCACGGAATTATGCCAGCGGTACCTACTTCTACCGTTTGCAGGCTGGAAGCTTTGTGTCCGTGAAACAAATGGTTTTAGTCAAATAAATAAAAGAAAAAAACTCAGAGATCCCTGATCTCAAAGGATTCATCATGAAAGTTGCTAAAACAATTCCCATAAAGAAAATCACGGGAATGCCCAGCGCGGTGCTGCGCCCATGGACGCGGTATGCAGTGGCGGCATCACTCCTGATTTCCGTGACATTCGCCCAACCATTGGCTCCGGTTGATCTGTTATCAACCGCTGATTTTGCGATTTTGGCGGGATCAATGGTCTCAAATGTGCCAACCTCAGCCGTTACGGGTGATATTGGTTTGAGTCCGGCAGCCGGTAGTTACATCACAGGTTTTGGTTTAACCGAGGTAACCGGGACGATCTATACTGCCGATGCTACCGGACCTGCCGGATCGGTTACCGCAGCAGCCATGTTAACTGCAGCCAAAGGTGATCTCACCATTGCCTACAACGATGCTGCGGGTCGGGTGCCGATTCCAACCGGCGCATTCCTGGATACGATGGCTGGAGAAATAGGTGGTCTGACAATAGGTCCCGGGCTGTACAAGTTTACCGGTGCCCTTTCCATCACCGGGTCCAACCTTATACTGGAAGGCAGTTCCACGGATGTCTGGATTTTCCAGATTGCCGCAAATCTTGTGGTAGCCGATGCCATCCAGATAACGCTTGCCGGTGGCGCATTACCCGCCAACATCTTCTGGCAGGTTGGGACATCAGCCACACTTGGGCCGACTTCCGTTTTTAAGGGAAACATCCTCGCTGACCAATCCATCTCCCTGAGTACCGGTGCTACCCTTGATGGCCGTGCATTGGCAAGGATCGCGGCAGTGACCATTGAGTCCAGTACCGTTACGGTACCGGCCATTGTGCCGGTGAGTGTTCATAATGATAAGATGGAACCAGACGGGTACGCACTTTCACAGAATTTCCCCAACCCATTTAACCCTTCAACAACGATTCGTTATCAGTTACCCGTCACAAGCCGGGTGACCATGACGATAACCGATTTGTTGGGCAGGGAAGTGGGTGTTTTGGTGAACGAAGTGCAAACTGCAGGAGGTCACCAGATCGTGTGGGATGCTCAGAATTTTCCCAGTGGAACCTATTTCTATCGGCTGATAGCCGGGTCCACTATCTCAGTGAAAAAAT
>MNWS01000205.1 GCA_001872685.1 Fidelibacterota bacterium CG1_02_48_14 | reverse complement strand
AAAAACCGTGAATCTTGCGGGTGTATAACCCTTCTCCATATCCACCCAATCTCCATAGGTAAACGGGTTGGTTGAAAATTCACCTCTCCCGGAGATTTCCGGAAAAAATGCATTCAGCATGGGATCGGTAATTTGTTCAAGCTCAATTTTGACACCTTCAGCCTGCCAGACCCAGGTTCGACCATCAACCGAGAAAGTACTGTCCGTCAGGGTTGAGTCAGAAGCGACAAAATTCATAGGGATGAATATATCCTGTAAGAGGAAATAACTACAGCCACTTAAAAGCCAGATTAAAACGCTGACACTCAGCGAGTTAGCTAGTTTCAATTGAAATTTTCCGTTATTGCGTTTATTCATGAAACCAAATTTCCTCTATCCAACTTTCTTTAGCGCGCTGTGTAGTTGCGTTGCTTATCCACAATGCCACCGGGCTGGGTGAGTGCGAAGACAATCATGTTAATGCCAAGCTGGTATTGTCGTGTCACATCAACCCCGGCGCCACCGCTCAAAATCTGACCGCGTTCGCCCTCCGTACCCCAGGCTGTGCCATGATCCCAAACCACACCATAGCCTTTGTCAGAGTATAAAACCGCCAATCGCCCGTCTATAAATACACCCTCCAGGTAGGGCACCATCTCAATTCCGCTGCGTAAACTGGTGTATTGATCAGCACCCGGGGGTGGCATATTAAAATCATAGTAGCAGTGGTAAAACGGATGAGTAGACGGTAGCACGATGAATTGTGTATCGCCGCCCAGAGCTTTCTTCACAAACATTTTCGCACTACGCCCGAAAGGTGAGCGCGGGTCGGCAGATGAATTGTCAACGACTAAAAAACCGCCAGCTTTGAGCCATTTTCCCATATTTTGCAGCTCCGATTCTGACATGTTGAAGGATGTCTCACCAAACAAGAAAATAAGTGGCGCTTTGAGCAGAGCTTTGTCATCGAAGTTAATGCGCGACCCAATGTCCATCTTGATGTTGGTATAGGTGTGCATCCGGTGAATCAAATTATTCAGCGCTTCAGGCTCAGAATTCCACCCCGGGTTGCCATCCCAGTCTCGTTCCTGGTTGGAGTCATAGCGAATCGGGTTCAGGGTGAAAAATCCCTTCACATCCTTTTTATTACCGGGATTCACATCCACATAGGCCATTCGATTCCCGATATTCAGATCGCTGGCATCCAGTAAATTTTCGCTCAAGGAGACCATGTCAGATTCTTTTTCAATTTGAGGTGGCCTGGAGTTAATAATCGGCTTTAAATCAAGGTCACTCGGTCGGAAATCCATCGTCCGTTCGATGGGCGCAGACGGTGGCGCAAGGGAAGCCAACGCGCTCATTCCCTTTGTGGCTGCGGTGCGCATGGAGCGCGGTTTAAATGTCTTGGACTGTGCAATCTTCTGTTGAAACTTGCGCGTCGTCGTTTTGGGTTTTTTCATCAACTCCATGGTTTTTTGCAGACGCGGTGCTCGCTGATAAAATTTGACATTCAGTGGCGGCTCGGTTTCTTCCAGCTTTCCTTGGGGCAATTTAATGCCGGTGACCAGTGGGATGATATGAACGACCAAAGCAATCATCCAGGCGACCACAAGTACCTTGTGATATTTTACCGGCAACCGGGTGGAGAGGCTGGATGGATGGTTGCGAGTTAGTTCAATGGCGTTCATAACAGGTGCTCGGAAAACTCCATTACTTCTTGTTTTCTTCCGGATCAGCGGCAATGGCAAGTTGGTCAATACCCGCTGCTTTGGCGGCATCCATCACATCCACCACCATGTAGTGCAATGCCATCTTATCAGCCTTGATAATCAGAATCTTGCTGCGATACATATCTTTTTGGCGCCTGAGTTCGGGTTCAATGGTTTCCATGGTGACGATTTCCCCATTCAACTCCATGATGCCTTCATCGGAAATCAGAATATTCAGATCCTTCTCTGGTGGAGATTCCGTTTCGGCCGCTTTGGGAAGATCCACCTCGATGCCCGGTGTCGTGCTGAACACGGTTGTAACCATGAAGAAAATCAGCAGCAGGAACACCGTATCAATCAACGGTGTGAGGTCCATTCCTTTGTCATCCAGCTTACTTCCGCGTTGCTTACGCATGCTTAATTCCGTTGGCTGCTTTCACGCTTTCTTCAACTTTTCGGGCAGTTTTGTCCGGCAGACGCAATTCAGCCTGTTTGAGTTTCAGTCCATCCATTTCGGCCTGGGTAACGACATTATCATGGTAGACCTGTTCGACAAAATCACGATAAACCGCGGGACGACCAATTTCCTGAATCAAATCATTGATATACAAGTGCGTGAACGGCTCCAACCCCTTCAATATCTGCTCAACCCGGCGTCTGAAATAGTTATACCCCAAAATTGACGGAATGGCGATAACCAAGCCGGCGGCTGTGGTGATTAATGCGGTGTTGATACCACCCGCCACCGCCTGAGGATCACCGGCACCTTGCCGGGCGATCGCCTCAAAAGCCTGGATCATACCCACGATGGTTCCCAACAAACCTACCAGTGGTGAGAGCGTGCTGATCGTATTCAATCCCGAGAGGTACTGCTCCAAATAATCACGGGAGTAACTTTCAGCGTCGAACTGCATTTCTTCACGCATCTGCTGAACGGTGCGCTTTTCCATGATCAGCAATTTCAGCCGGGTGATGAGCTGACCCCAGACGATATTCAAAATGCCTTTGTTCAGGGCTAAATGTTCCTCCAGCGCTTCCCGGCCTTTTTCTTTCAGAACCTGACTGGCCTGATCAAAAAATTCTTGCGCTCCTTTGTCCTTCGGGACTTTGCGGTAGCGATAAAATCGTTCGAAAATGAATGCCCAGGAGGTTATGGACAGGAGCAACAGGGGTATCATGAATGCCGGGCCGGCTTTCATCAGAAATTCTATCATGGACACTTCCTCCGTTTGGCACAATCAAGGTTAGCTGGACATTGCATATTGAAATCCTTCATACAATCATTCATTAATTCATTATTTTATTTCCGTCGAATCCATTCAGCATGGTCTTTTGCAAAGGTAATCGCTTCACTTTCGGCTGTGTTCGTCTGATATTCAGTCACCACGCGATCAAAATATTCAAGTGCTTTCTGGTATTTTCCCAACTGTTCATAAGCTGAGCCGATATTCACCAGTGTACCCACGGCGACGCTGTTCTTACTGTACTTTTCCAGCACTTTTTCGAGCTCTTCGATGGCTTTCGGCCAGTCTTCGTCATCGAAATAGACCATCGCTTTTTCATAGGCAAGATACGACTCGATCTCTCCAATTTCTTCGATCAAATCCGCCGCCTTGGCCGCGAGTTCATGACCTGGATACCGTTGCACCACTTTTTCATAGGCAGCGACAGCGGGCAAATAATCTTTTTTGTTGTAATAAAAATCTCCCACGGTGAACTGGGAAAATACGGCAAAATCGGATTGGGGAAATTCAGTTGCGACACGCTGGAAATAGGTCATGGCACTATCTGAATGCGTCATCTGGACCAGGGACCAGGCGATATTGTACAGACTCTGGGGCACCAGAGTAGAATCATGAACATCCGAGTACCATTCAACTGCTTTGGGATAATCTTTGGCATTATAGTAGGCTTCACCAATCTGGAAGGTGACCTCCTGGATAAGTATGGACTCACGAAAGTTATCTTTGAATGCCATGAAATAGTTGATCGCCTCGTCCCAATTATTGGCGTTCATTTGTGAAAAGGCGCGATAATAAAAAGCATACTCCCGATTCGTGTTTTCCGGAAATTCGGCAATGAGACGCTGAAAAGCATCAAATGCGGCCGGAACATATTCTTCAGCCAGGAAATGGCACAAACCAATCTGGTAAACCAGATTACCCTTGACGTCCGCTTGATTTGCCAGGGGTAGGGCAGCATTGTACGCTTTTAATGCTTCCGTGTATTGATGCTCCTGATAAAAAGCATTGCCCTTGAAATAGTAGGCGCGTGATTTTGTGCCTGGGAGAATGTCCAATGTCAGAATAGCATCCAGGATTTTCCGGCCTTCGGCAAATTGATTCGTTCCCAGAAGTAACTGAGCTTGCAACAGGAGAATTTCAGCCCGGTCGTTGGGTTGCTCCACAAGTAACAACCACTCGTTGATGCGTTGTTCGCCCAATTCCACCTGACCGGTATGGGTATATCCATTGATCAAGCGGTCACGCGCCATACGCAGGAAATTGCCATTGTCAGGCTGCCGTAATACCTGGTCAAAATCCAAAATCGCTCTTTCGTAATCCTGGAGTTGGAAGAATACGGTTCCCCGACCCACCAGTGTCGAATTGTAAAGTTGTTGATTATCCAGGCTGTCCAGGGCGGCGGTGAATTGCTCAATTGCTAAATCAAATTCCCGGGTTTTGATGTACAAGCGACCCAGAAAGTAGCGGAACTCAGCTCGTTTCGAGGCTTCCGGAATTGTCCCCAGAGCGAGAATGAGGACATTCCTGGCCTCGTCAGTCTGACCCTTGGTGAGATAAATTTCACTGATTTCGGACATGGCTCCCGAGTAATAAGCGGATTCGGGCGAAATTCGTCTTAAATAACTGATGGCTTTTTCGGTTTGTCCCTGGTCGCGATAGGTATAGCCAATTTCCAGTAAAACATTGTTTGTATCTACGCTGCGGGTACCTGCGAATCGAATCAACAGAGAATCGTACAAAGCCAGAGCTGGCTCGAATTGTCTTTGCTCCATAAGGATTCGACCCATTTGCAGAAGACTTTGGGGAACGAGAGCATGATTCGGATTTTCCTTTCGGAGTTGCTCCAGACTCATGAGCGCTTCCGGCCATTTTTTAATGGTATAATAAGCCAGCGCTTGATTGTAGAGCGCTTCAGCCCGAAAATCACTGTCGGGAAAGGAATCCAGCATCGTCTGATAAATGGCGGCGCTGTTTTCGTGTTGCCCGCCGTCAAAGTAGAGTTGCGCCTTGATGATAGTGGCCTGGTCGAGGGGAAATCCGATCTGACCGGCCACATCCTGGAATCCCTCCATGTAAATTCTCAATTCCTGAATCGCCCGACTGTGGATTCCTTTTTCCCTGAGTAGCAGGACCTTGGCGTACTGCATTTTTGCCTGAAAAATGCGTGACATGGAGGTGTCCATCGCCTTGGCGTAAACCCCCACCGCAGCATCCGCGCCTTGCCGTTCATAGGTAATTTCAGCGATCCTCAAGTAGGCATTTTCAACCACATTGTCCATTCTCACAAAGGTGTTAATGACCAAGGTGTACTGCTTGATGGCATCATCCCAGAGATTCAATTTTTCGTCGATTTCACCAATTTTCATGTAGGCTTTAGCTGCGATTTCCAGAATCTCATCACTGTCCTGTCCCAAAGCGATCTGGGTTTCAGTCTGGGATTGCGCTTTGAGCTTTTGCAGGGCGACAGAACTCCAATCACGCTCGGTAAAAACTTTCGGTGCATAGTCACTGATCACCAATTGGTAGGTGGTGAGTGCTTGCCGCCAATTTTCCATTTTTTCGTAAGCTTGGGCCATTTTCATCAGACTACGGACGGTGTATTTCCCGTCGGGATATTTCTCAACCAGAACTTGAAAGGCATTCACCGCACCAGCAAAATCGGATTGCCGGTAATAGGCCCAGCCTTTGTTGTAATAGGCCTGCTCGACAAAATCACTGGTCGGAAACATGGCAATCAGTGTATCTGCCTGAGCAATGACTTCCGGATTATTGTCGTTGGCATACTCGCTTTGAAGTATTTGATATTGTGCCAGGGAGCGGATGAATTCATTTCCCGGCATACTGCGCACGCGTCTGAAATTTTCAATGGCAGCGGGGAAATTGCCCTGCTTTTTCTCAATATTCCCGATCTGGTAATAACAGGCCATGGGGAGGTTCACCAGCAGACTATCCTGGATGGTGATAAAAATGCTGTCGTTGGTCAGGAAGAGAGATTCGCGACTGATAATGCGGTTAAATTGGGCTTTGGCACCGTCATAATTTTCCATCACCAGCAAGGTTTTGCCCTGGTCGTAATACTTCACCATTTCGCTGGGCGAAGGGATAAATCGGCTGGCGACAATACCCGCAAGGAGAATGTAGCCCATGTATGCTTCCAGGAATGCGAACATGTTTTGTTAGCCTGGCACCCGGTACTAATAACCGGCGACCACCTCCACGATGATTTTAATGTTTTCCGAATCCTTTAACGCGGCAATCGCCGGCTCAACATACCGCACGGTCTCAGTCTGGAAACCAACCTGCAGCCAAAGTTCGTAGCCACCGTATTGGGTGTGATTGGCGATGGTGCCCAGAAAAATTTGCTTGTTGAAATCGTTATTGGCATCTTTGAAATCACGATAGCGGTAAGCAAACACGCCCTTGTCATCCAATTTATCGTGAATGTTTTTTGTGGAAAAACCCTGGTATCCCAGCCGAAGTTGCGTTTTTTCCGTCATCTTGTAATTGAAACGAATGATGGGGATGGACCAGCGACGATCATACCTCAGATCGGTCACGAACAGGTTGGTATTGGCGTCGCGAAATTTCTCCTCCCGCTTTTCTTCCCGGCGTTTGTACTGCAACAGAATATCCATACTTTCATTCAGTGGAATCCGGTAACTGATTTTGGGGAAGACAAAGCCGTAATAGGTCACATCTCCTTGGTGTGTATCTGCATTGTGGACGCGATCCGGCTCATACTGGTGGTTCACATCAACCTTGATTTTTCCCTCTATCATCAAATTCGGAATCTGGTCATACCCCAGTAGCGCGAAATAGGAGTGGGCGAAGCTATTCTGATAATAGAGCTCCGCGTTGTAATTGAAGAGCATCGAATAGCCGATTGCCGATTCCTGATATTGAAATCCGGGGTCGGGGATATTGTCCTGAACCCGTTTGCCCGAGTAGCCCAGTTGCAGGCGGCCCAGATTGGGTTTTTGCAGGTAATAGTTGAATTTCAGGTAATCGCTATAATTCTGTCCAGCAAAGGAAATGGCATCCTGACGCATGGTGCCAACCGTCAAAATGAAATTTCTGCCGGGTTGGAAACTGGAAAAAACATGATGTCCCTTCGTGTCCGGACGGTATAAATAATCCGGCATGAGGTCATTTTCCCTCGAATCAATGACATCATTATTATTCCAGTCGTCACCAAAATCAAATCGCTGAGGATCCCGGTAAAACATCATGAACGGCTCGGCGTAGTCGGGCTCACCATTGCTGTTCTGGTCGTCATCCGGCACTCCATCGTTATTCTCATCCACGCCGGGAAAAATGCCTGCATCCGGGCGCGGGAGCTGGGCATCGTAAACCTCATTTTGATTCTGGATATAGTATTGGTCACTGAAACTGGCCAGTGCTGCTGCGGAAATCCACTTGGTAGAATTTTGGGG
>MNWS01000086.1:5466-7525 GCA_001872685.1 Fidelibacterota bacterium CG1_02_48_14 | reverse complement strand
AAAGCGGGTCAGCGCTGGGTTGATGCGTTACTCGCGAAAGGCGACACGACCGCGGCTTATCAGGCATTGGCGAAAACCATTAAATCGACGAATTCCGATGAAGACGATCCGGAAATTATCTACAGCCGGATTCGCATCCTCATCAATTCGGACAATCTGACCGCTGCCAACAAAGAATTGAAAAATCTTACGGGCGCAGCGCGTCCCACCGATCCCCTGTTCAATGACGCGCTGGAGGTCATCGCCATGATGGATGATAATGGTGGTCCGGAAAATCCCGCCCTGCGTCGCTATTTCCGTGGTGAAGCCCTCATCAGCCAACACAAACTGACGGAAGCGGTCAACCTGCTGGACCAATTACAGCAACAGGATGTTCCCATCGCCGATGAAGCTGCTATCCGGCAGATCCAGTTGCTGGAATTTCTGGAGAAAAACACCCCGGCCGAAACATTGTTAAATGACTTTCTGGCTGAGCGACTGGATTCACCCTGGCTACCTCAGGCTTTGATTTGGCAGGGCGAATTGATGCAATTCCGGAAAAATGACCCCGTCGCAGCGGTTCCCTATTATGAGGAATTGCTGGTGAACCACCCGACGAATCTTTACATCGAACCTGTCCGGCAACGGTTGCGGGGCATTGTCGACACCATTAAAAAAAACCAATAAATTGAAGAGAACATGATACATCGATTCAAATTGACATTCATTACCACACTCCTGCTGGCGACGGTATTAAACGCGCAGAAAATTCTCGTCCCCATGGAGGAAACACAGACTGACCATCTCAAGGCTTACGGCGTTGCGTTCTGGATGCTGGAACATGGTGAAAATGTGGAATGGCTTCTCAATTATCGTGGCGGAAGTTTTCTGATGAATGCTGGAATGGAATTGACCCGGGAATTGCGTCTGCGGGGTGTGTCGTTCGAAAATGTCCCGGCAGGTGGTGAAGTTGGTATTTACAGCACCATCGATCAGAATAACATGGATGTGGTGTTGCTGGAAAAGGCACCAAAGATTGGGGTGTACACACCCCCAGATAAAGCGCCTTGGGATGATGCGGTCACGTTGGCACTGACTTACGCTGAGATTAATTATGATAAACTATGGGATGCAGATGTCCTGGATGGCAAACTTGCAGACTACGATTGGCTCCATCTGCACCACGAGGATTTCACGGGTCAGTATGGAAAATTTTATCGCAACTACAGTCGCACGGCCTGGTATCAGGAACAACAACGCCAGTATGAAGCATTCGCCACTTCGCGTGGTTTTAAAAGTGTGGCTCTGGAGAAGAAAGCGGTGGCAAGGAATATCAATCGTTATGTTGAGGAGGGCGGATTTTTATTCGCCATGTGTAGTGCCACGGATGCGTTGGATATAGCCATTGCGGCCAATGGTGTTGACATCGTTGACCAGGTTTATGATCATTCACCCGTTGATCCGAATGCCCAATCGAAACTGGATTTTTCAAAAACGCTGGCCTTTACAAATTTCCATCTGATTACCGATCCATACATCTACGAGTACAGCGATATTGATTATCCGCCGAGTACGCAACCCCGCGCCACCAGTGCCGAAGCAGATTATTTCACCCTGTTTGAATTTTCGGCAAAATGGGACCCGGTCCCCACCATGCTGACCCAGGATCATGTTTCGGCGGTGAAGGGATTTATGGGACAGACAACGGGATTCAAACGCGAGCTAATTAAAAAGCATGTGATTATTTTGGGTGATGTTCCGGGTGGGGAGCAAGTGAAATATCTTCACGGTAACGCTGGCAAAGGCACTTTTACCTTTCTTGGAGGGCATGATCCGGAAGACTATCAGCACTTTGTGGGTGATCCGCCGACGCAACTTTCTTTGCATAGAAATTCACCGGGTTACCGGCTGATTCTGAATAATGTCCTGTTCCCGGCTGCGAAGAAGAAAGAGCGGAAAACGTAAAAAAAAGGCGTTTTTTTCCACGAGGGCTCAAAGAACACAAAGTAGATAAAGAGTTTTTTTAAATCCATCCCCTGACCGTCTCCCTGAGTTCTGGACTTCCTATGTTTTCCCGGAC
>MNWS01000086.1:0-5380 GCA_001872685.1 Fidelibacterota bacterium CG1_02_48_14 | reverse complement strand
AAGACCGAGGCAGTGGAGCTGGTGCTGAAAAAAGGGAAACCGGCAGTTGAAATCGCAGGGAATCTCGGCATCCGAGTGGAACTGCTCTACCGTTGGAAACAGGAATACCAAAACAGTAAGCGGGTAGTGTTCAGTGGTAGTGGTAACCTGAGTGATCCTGCTCAGATCGAGCTGAAAGCCGCCCTGAAGCGGGTAAAAAATGCAGCATGACTTCTTTATGTGTCCGGCTTTTTGTAGGAATTCCAAGCCGGGAAATTGATGAGAAGAAAGCCTTCCCAGTGAAATGCAAAGTCATGGGCATAATTGGCCAGGGAAGCAAGAAGAAAGAGTAAGAGTAAGAAGAAAGTAATCGAGAACGAGAACGAGCACCAAAGCGAGATTTTCGTTTTATTTTTTTTTACTTCTGATAACCGACGCGCCTTGGCATCATCGCACAAAATATCCTTCAAGAAAATGAGGCAATAACCAAGCTCCAATAACAAAATTCGCCCAAGTCTTCGATCCCCTCGGGCCTCAGTCTGACGCGATTTAGTCAATCCAATGTCCAATAGCCAATGTCTAATGACCAATTACAAAACTCAAATATCAAAATCCGCTCAAGTCTTCGATCCCCTCGGGCTTCAGACTGACACGGTTTAGTCAATCCAATGTCAAATAACCAATGTCTAAAAAACCAATCACAAAGCTCCAATGTCAAATAACCCCTTAATCATCAAATCCCTGGGCAATGTCCCCTACATGACGGCTTGGGAAATCCAGAAAGAGCATCATGCCGCCCGTTTGGCAGGTGAAATTCCGGACACACTGCTGTTGGTGGAACATCCACCAGTATACACATTTGGGAAAAATGCCAATCAGTCCAACCTGCTGAATCCTCGCGATGCTGAGGTCATCCAATCCGACCGTGGTGGCGACATCACCTGGCACGGCCCCGGACAAATCGTTGGTTACCCAATCCTTAATCTCAAGGAGCATAAACCCAGCGTGAGTTGGTACATGCGTTCATTGGAAGAGGTCATCATCCAGACACTGCGGTCATTCGATATTGAATCCGGCAGGATCAACGGACTCACCGGCGTTTGGGTCGGCGACCGAAAAATTTGCGCCATGGGTGTCAGGCTTTCCCACTGGGTAACGATGCACGGTTTTGCCTTGAATGTGTCACCAGATTTGTCATATTTCGCCGGGATGATTCCCTGTGGCATTACCGATAAAGGCGTAACCAGTATGGCCCTTGAGCTAAATCGTAAAATAGAGATATCAGAAGTCATTCCGGAGATTGCTCACTCATTCCAAAATGTCTTTGGTTTCGAAGCATTTGGTTACATCGGTGACCAGAAAATATGATGATAATTTCCTGTCCATACGGCCGGGACAATAGAGTGTTGATGTAGGAGGTTCTTTCGGTGCCAAATTCTCTCCATGGTTTTAAAAAACAAGAACTTATAGAAATCTATAAGCGTATGGCACGGGCGCGCCTGACTGATGAGAAAATGATGACGCTGTTGCGCCAGGGGAAAAGTTTTTTCCATATCGGAGGATCGGGTCACGAGGGAGCTCAGGTCGCGGCCGCCATGAATTTGCGACCCGGTCATGATTGGTTCTATCCCTACTACCGGGATCAGGGATTCGCCCTGTCGATCGGCTCGACCCTGGAGGAAATCTTCCTTGGATTTCTGGCAAAAGCGGACGACCCGTCATCCGGCGGACGGCAAATGCCACAGCATTTCGGTAAAAAGGAATTGAATATTGTGGCGCAATCGAGTTCCACCGGCACACAGTTTCTCCAGGCTGTAGGTACCGCCCTTGCAGCCCGGCGAGAAGGCAAAGATGCTATGGTATATGTCTCCTCTGGTGAAGGCACGACCTCCCAGGGAGAGTTTAGCGAGGCGTTGAACTGGGCTACACGAGCCAAACTTCCTGTACTTTTCCACATCGAAGATAACGACTACGCGATTTCGGTTCATAAAAGTTCCCAGATGGCGGAAGGCTCTGTGTATGACATGATTGGCGGCTACCACCATTTGGGGCGGTTCGAAGTTGACGGCACCGATTTCTTTCAGGCATTCGCGACATTCCAAAAAGCCGTAAAATACATTCAGTCTGGAAAAGGTCCCGCTGCCGTCATTTCTCATGTCGTCCGATTATTACCCCATTCGTCGTCCGATGATCAGCGAAAATATCGCCCGTCTGCAGAGTTGGAAGCTGACTTGAAGCGTGATCCTATTGAGCGATTTAAACTGGCCTGCTCTGAATCGGCCATTCTCAAACTTTCGGATTTCGACACGACCGATAAGGAGGTCCTGGCAGAAGTGGATCAGGCCATTGACTGGGCATTGGACCAAGCATTCCCTAAACCTGAAGATGCAACCAAATTTGTTTATTTCGAAGGTGAAGATGTCCCGGGAACGCGTTTGCTGCCGGATCATGCCGGGGATGACATTGTCATTGTGGATGGAATCAATCATGCACTTCATGAAGAAATGGCGAATAATGAACGTATGGTGATTTATGGTCAGGATGTGGCTGATCGTAAAGGTGGTGTCTTCACAGCGACCAAAGGACTTTCCACGAAATTTGGTGAAGACCGCGTTTTTAATTCACCACTGGCTGAAGCATCCATCGTCGGTACCGCATTTGGAATGGCAGTCGCTGGTTGGAAACCGGTGGTGGAGGTGCAGTTTGGTGATTACATCTGGACCGCCATGATGCAGTTACGGAACGAATTGGCGACGATCCGCTACCGTTCCAATAACCATTTCAGTGCGCCGGTTGTCGTTCGAACGCCGGTGGGCGGGTATATCCACGGTGGGTTGTGTCATAGCCAGAGCATTGAAGGATTTTTCATGCACCTGCCGGGAATCCGTATTTGTTATCCCTCCAATGCCGCCGACGCCAAGGGTTTGCTGAAAACGGCGTGTCGCTCCCATGATCCGGTGCTGTTTTTGGAACACAAAGGATTATACCGACAGGGATTTGCGAAACGGCCGGAACCGGGTGCGGATTTCTATCTCCCCTTCGGAAAAGCCAATGTGGTGCGGGAAGGGAGTGACATGACCATTGTGACTTACGGGATGATGGTGTACAAATCTTTGGAAGCAGCGCGGGAGTTGGAAAAATCTGCGGGTGCCTCCATCGAAATTATTGACTTGCGCACGCTGAATCCGCTGGACACTGAAACCATCATTTCATCCGTTAAAAAAACAGGAAAAGCGCTGGTGGTTTATGAGGATACCTTCACAATGGGACCCGGCGCTGAGATCGCAGCCATCATCGCGGATGCGTGTTTCGAATATCTGGATGGTCCGGTGAAGCGGGTGGCTGCCAAGGACAGTCCAGTGCCGTTTAACTGGTTTCTGGAAGACGTGGTTTTGCCGCAGACGGGAGAAATTCGTGATGCCGCGGAAGAACTTTTGAGATTTTAGCCGCAGAAAAACGCAGATAATCACAGACAAGAATGAAAAAATTATTAAAAGAAGTTTTTAGCCACAAACAAGTGCGGATGAACACAGAAAAACACAGGGAAGATAATTGAATAAAGACAGTAATTTTTTGTACAAGGAATTGTCCGAGAAGATTATCGGGGCATTTTATGCAGTTTATGATGAAATGGGGTATGGTTTTCTGGAGAAAGTGTATGAGCTTGCGCTATTGAAAGAGTTAGAGCTCCGAAACATTCCAGCCGAAAATCAAGTCACGATTAAAATCAATTATAAGAATGAATACCTCTGCGATTATGTGCTGGATACGATTGTTGATAGGAAGATTATCCTGGAATTGAAAGCAGCCGAATCATTGGCAAATATTCACACAGCCCAACTTCTGAATTACCTGAAAGCGACAGATTTTAAAGTGGGTTTGTTGCTAAATTTTGGACTAAAACCTGAGTTCAAGCGCTTTGTTTTCACAAAATGAAGGATTTTATCTGTGTTTGTCTGTGTTTGTCTGTGGTCATCTGCGGCTAATAATGATTTTTAAGGAGCGACGATGCTGATAAACATTGAGATGCCCAAGATGGGGGAATCCCTCACCGAAGGAACCGTCCTGGAATGGAAGGTCAAAGTCGGTGACACCATCGAAAAGGATCA
This sequence comes from Fidelibacterota bacterium CG1_02_48_14, assembly GCA_001872685.1. GTDB lineage: Bacteria > Fidelibacterota > UBA8477 > UBA8477 > UBA8477 > UBA8477. Next base: position 1,292 of record MNWS01000086.1, on the reverse strand, counting down.
AACACTCCTGGAAATTGCCACTGATAAAGTGGATTCGGAAATCCCGTCACCCGTCACGGGTAAAGTTGTTGAGATTACCGGTGAGGTGAATCAGACCTACGATGTGGGAACCGTCATCGCCAGGATTGAGACAGATGTTGATGCCAATTCGGCAGCCGGAGGCGGATCGAGCACTCCAAAAACTGAAGCCTCAGCAGGGAAAGAATCGGCATCGATCCCATCATCTACATCTACACCTACACCTACACCCGCTCAGGTAATTCCAACTTCCGAGCCCAAAGCGTCTGGCCCACCGGTTACTGATAATCGGTTTTACTCACCAGCCGTCCGTAAAATCGCTCATGCCGAAAACATTTCAATGGGTGAGTTGGCCAGTGTCTCTGGCACCGGTAAAAAAGGTCGTGTTACCAAAAAAGACATGGATACTTATCTCAGAACACGCGGCACTCAGAAGGCTTCCACTCCCGTTACGGTTGTACAAAGGGAAACTTTACCATCATCCGGGCTGGCGGAGAAGTTTGCTGCGTCAGCGGATATTATGGAAATGGATAACATGCGCCGTCGGATCGCCCAACACATGCGCCAGAGTCTGGATACCGCCGCCCATGTTTACACCGTGAGCGAATGCGACATGTCCCGGATTATGAATTTCATCGCCAGCAACGGGGAAGGGTTCAAAACCAAACACAGTCATTCACTCACTGTAACGCATTTTATCACCTATGCCGTGCGCGATGCTTTGGTGAAATTCCCCTTGGTGAATGCCTCCCTGGACGGTACCAAAATCATCAAACACCGGGCGATCAATGTTGGGATTGCCGTGGCTGTAAAAGATGGCCTGGTGGTTCCACCGGTGCGGAATGCAGAGAATCTGAACCTGGTTGGCATTTCCAAAGCGGTGAGTGAGATCGTGCGTAAATCCCGCAACAAACAGCTCATGCCCGATGACCTGCAGGGCTCAACCTTTTCCATCACCAATTTTGGTGTGTTTGGCAGCCTGGCTGGTTATCCCATCATCAATCAGCCCAATGTGGCCATACTTGGTGTTGGCATCATAAAAAAACGACCAGTCGTGATTGAGATGGATGGTACGGATGCCATTGCGATTCGACAGATTTGTCATCTCACTTTAGGATTTGACCATCGGTTAATTGATGGCGCTATGGGCAGTTCGTTTTTGGAAACAGTGGTGGAGAATCTGGAGAATTTTGATCTGGATGGGATTATTTGAAATGAAAGGAACCGCAAAGACGCAAAGCCAACGCAAAGGTCGCGGAGAATTAGAGAAGGTA